>JANQJH010000394.1 GCA_028281705.1 Verrucomicrobiales bacterium | reverse complement strand
GGAAGCAGTTGAAAGACATGGAAAAGGAATTGCTCAACTGGAAAGTGAATGACGACCAAGATGGAGAAAAAGAGCTCGAACGCATTCAAAAGTTTCTGTTTGAACGGAGCTGCGACAGTGACAGTTGAGTGCGGCATCGATTCTTACACCGAGCTTGGAGCGACTGCGGCGGATGCCTGCGATCCCAGTGTGAGTGTAGTTGTCGGCGGCGATACGGTGGATGAGGCGACCCCGGGCACTTATGTGGTGACCTACGATGCGACGGATGCCTCCGGAAACGCGGCAGTGCAGGTGACGCGCACGGTGGAAGTGGTAGACACGACGGCGCCGGTGATCACCTTAAACGGAGACGTGACGGTGACGCTTGAGTGTGGCATCGATTCTTACACCGAGCTTGGAGCGACTGCGGCGGATGCCTGTGATTCCAGTGTGAGTGTGGTCATAGGAGGGGACGCAGTAGACGCGGCGACGCCTGGCACCTATGTGGTGACTTATGATGCCACGGATGCCTCCGGAAACGCGGCAGTGCAGGTGACGCGCACGGTGGAGGTGGTCGATACGACGGCGCCAGTGATCACCTTGAGCGGAGACGCGACGATAACGCTTGAGTGTGACATTGATACCTACACCGAACTCGGAGCGACGGCCGAGGATATCTGTGATCCCAGTGTGAGTGTGGTCATCGGGGGAGACGCGGTCGATGCGACAACTCCGGGCACTTATGTGGTGACCTACGATGCCACCGACGCCTCAGGGAACGCGGCGATTCAGGTGACGCGCACGGTGGAAGTGGGGGATTCGACACCGTCGGTGATCACCTTGAACGGGGATGCCATTGTCTTTCTGGAATGTGGGGTGGATACCTACGATGAATTGGGCGCTGTGGTGGCCGACGCCTGTGATCCGTCGGTGCAGGTCGTGGTCGGTGGCGATGTCGTCGATACGACACCGACGCCTCCGGAAGAGGTGAACGGCGTGCTTCCGCCCAATTCCTCGGCTTCGGTGCGTGTGTTTGTCGTGACTTACAATGCCACCGATGCGGCGGGGAACACGGCTGACGAAGTGACAAGGACGGTGATTGTCAGGGATACGACGGCACCGGTGATCACGTTGAACGGCGAGGACGAGGTGACCTTGGAATGCGGGGTCGATACTTACACTGAACTCGGCGCCGTGGTGCAGGATATTTGCGATGCCAATGTGGAGTTGAAGATTGGTGGTGATCCGGTCGATCTCACCAAGCTCGGCACTTACGTGGTGACCTACAATGCCACAGATGCCAACGGAAACGTGGCGGACGAGGTGACACGCACCGTCACGGTGGTGGATACGACGGCTCCCGTGATTCGGCTGACCGGCGAAGCTGCCGTGATGATCGAATGCGGAATCGATCGGTATACGGAACTCGGTGCGATTGCGGAGGATGCCTGTGATTCCGATATCGAGGTCGCGGTGGGCGGAGACACGGTGGACTCGGTCAAACCCGGGATTTACACGGTGACTTACAATGCGACCGACAGCGCCGGAAACGTGGCCGCCGAGGTGAGGCGCACGGTGATCGTGGCGGACACGGAGCCCCCGGTGATCACGTTGAACGGCGAAGTCATGGTGACGCTGGAATGCGGTGTTGATACCTACGAAGAGTTAGGCGCCACGGCGGACGATGCCTGTGATCCCGAGGTGACGGTGACCGTGGGCGGGGACACGGTGGATCCGGCGACACCAGGGATCTACACGGTGACTTACAATGCGACCGACAGCGCGGGGAACGCGGCGGATGAGGTGACGCGGACGGTGGTTGTGGGGGATACGGAGCCTCCGGTGATCACGTTGAACGGTGCGGCCATGGTAACGCTGGAATGCGGTGTCGATACCTACGAAGAGTTAGGCGCCACGGCCGAGGATGCCTGCGATCCCGAGGTGACGGTGACCGTGGGTGGCGACACGGTGGACCCGGCAACACCGGGGATCTACACGGTGACTTACAATGCGACCGACAGCGCGGGGAACGCAGCGGACGAGGTGACGCGGACGGTGGTCGTGGGGGATACGGAGCCTCCAGTGATCACGTTGAACGGCGAGGCCACGGTGACGATTGAGTGCAGTGTCGATACCTACGAAGAATTGGGCGCGACCGCGGAGGATGTCTGCGATTCCGAGGTGGCCGTGATCGTGGGTGGTGACACGGTGGACCCGGCGGCACCGGGGACCTACACGGTGACTTACAATGCGACCGACAGTGCGGGGAACGCGGCGGATGAAGTGACGCGGACGGTGGTAGTTGAGGACACACGACCACCTGTGATCACGTTGAACGGCGAGGGCAGCATCACGCTGGAATGCGGTGTCGATACCTATGCGGAGTTAGGCGCGACGGCCGAGGATGCCTGCGATCCGGAAGTGGTGGTCAACGTGGGCGGTGACACGGTGGATACGAACAGGCCGGGGATTTATACCGTGACCTACAACGCCACCGACGCCTCCGGTAACGTGGCTGATGAAGTGACGCGCACTGTCGAGGTGGTGTCGACCAGTTTACCAGAGCTGGGAGTCAGGTTCGACTGGGTTGGGAAGAAGCCGATCGTTTTCTGGGACTCGAAAGCTGGGGTGACCTATCAGTTGCAGGTTTCCGAAAATCTGAGACCGGATTCGTGGAGAGAACTGGCGGTGTTGGTGGGCGATGGAACGACCCTTGAGGTGGAAGACTCCATCTCCGCGGCGGGAACCGGGTTCTATCGCTTGTTGATCTTGCCGACCAGCCCGTGATCTAGACGGAAACTATCATTGCATGAAAACCTCGCGCAGAGTCACGGAGGCGCAGAGGTGGGTTGAAAGTTTTCTTGGCGCCCCGTAGTGGAAGCGGTGACGCTTCCCCAATGGGACGCTCGCGCGTCCCCCTACGTCGCCACATCTGCTCCTCAGAAAATCTCAGCGGGTGTAGGGTTTTCCCTTGGGGTTCAGGGCGCGATTTTCGGCGTCTTGGCGGATCTTTTTCTTCACCTTCTCCAATCGCTCGGGCCATGCGAAGGTGGGAGCGCTTTTTGGATCGTATCCATCGAGATGATCCTTGAGACGGGTTGCCGGTTTGGTATAGACCACCTCGGTGTCTCCAAAAACTTCCTCACAAATCGCAGCCAATCCGGGATCATAAGCCTGTAGCTCCTCTCTGGTGTCGACATGATTGTGATCGTGATCCGGAGGGCGGTTGTTGTTGAACCACGACTGCACGCCCTCGGCGAAATATTCCTCTTTGTTGACCGAGGCGTATTTTCCCTTCCACAGGCCGGCCTCCATGGCCTTTTCATAGGTCTTTTGCAATCGCTCATCGAAGGTCGAATCCACCCGCACCATGCCGCGGAGATGAATGTTGTGGGCGAACTCGTGGATGAGGATGGATTCCTTCTCGTAGGGGTCACCGGGAAAGGCTAACACATTTTCTTCGGCGCTGGAGCAGACGGGATCCGTCCGTGATCCCCCGAGTCCGCGCGCACGGGCGTCCCAGTAATCCTTCGGCTTGAAGGTCTTGTATTCCGGGATGTCGGTGGTGAACTCTCTGTAGCCCATGACAACCATGCGGGATCCGCTGTCGATCATGGCCTTCTTGACGTCGGGACGCTTGGCCAGCATGAGATCGATCAGATAGGCTGCCTCCTTGAGGGCGTAGTCGTTCACCGCACTGGACGAGACAATGGGATAGCCGCTAGCGCTGACGTGCTTGGTGTAGAAGGGATCGAGCCCCATGCTCTCCGGCGGAGCGCCGACCTCATACTCGGCGGCCACGATGGCGGTCGCGGCGATCAAGGAAGCCACCATGGATTTTCCAGCGATGCATTTTTTTACTATCATCATTCTACTCAGGGGTCAGATCTCCAAATTCAGAAGCTTCAGTTGGAACGAAGAGAATATTGTAATCCCTTCCGTTTGGAGTGCACCTGTAACAGGAATAGTCTCCCGGGGGAAGGTCCGATTTCATCGCTGCCTCGGTGTGATATCCGTCAACAGCGAATGTCCCTGAACCCTGAACCTACGCGGAATCTAAGGCAACCGACGAATTCGTAGCCCGCGAGATTCGGTGGCGTGTGGATGCTAGCAGCTGAACTCGAATATCTGCAGCTTCGACAACAGTGGAAATCAGAAAAAATTGATCCTGTGCGGTCGCCTCCGCACCGAAGGTTGGGCCAATCCGCGGAGAGTCGGAAACGATTCCTTCAGTTGGTGCAACGGAAGCGTCTCGTAGATAGAACTGGAAATGATCAACGCCAATTTCTCCTTCGGCGAGATCACCCTCCTGAACCGATATTGGGTGGTTCCATTGCGGAGTGGATGGCCCATTCTCTGAGCACCCAAGATTCAGAAGTGTGCCGGAGGCGAGTATATGGTGCATTTTCCTAAGCTAAAATTCGAGGCCTGCTAACTAAACCGGCTGGCGGGAAGCATCGATCGCGGTGTTGGTGTTGATGTTGGAATCATCGTGAAGACTCACAAGAGCGATCCGGGGTTAGCAGCTCCGCTTTGTTCAGAGTTTGTTAGAGTTGTTCGTCATGGCAATGCAGGTTCTCAAAATGGTATGACATTCGCTACGCCATCATAGAAGTGTAATAATCTCTCCTCAATCTCGGACCAAAGGATGCTGCCATGCACGGCTATCCCGTCCTTGTCGATCTCGTAGGGATAGCGAATCTCATCCAAATACGATCGCAGAGCAGCCATTTCCTCCATACAAATCTTCCCCTCGGGAGTCTCAATTCGCCAATACCCGTCAAGGATCCGGACTACCCGATCTTCCATATCCATTTCTGTGAGCAGAACGTCAAGGGTCTACCACAGGCTACCGGCAGCGCCTCACTGACTTCAGGGTTGAGGTTGTCATTGTCATGACGCTTTCGAATCGTAGCGGGTAGCCTGTTGGTAGCACCCGCTTGTTCTCCCTTCGCTTCGCTGGCCATTTGCGCATCTGTAACAGCTCCACTCTAGCCACGCAATCGGTTGTTCATTCATTTTTAGCCGAAAGAGCGCGCACTCTAGGATTCCGCTGCTCCCTGTTCTCATGCAACCAGCATTCCATGATGTAATTCAGGATCGGTACGCCGCGCACTTTGTGGGGGTTGTCACGCACGATGCGGAAGCCGTGGCGCTCGAAGAAGGGACGCGCGGTGATGGAGACCTCAGCGTAGAGTCGGATCAGGTTGGACTGGCGCGCCTCCTCGAAGACTCGATCCATGATCGCCGACATGTGCCCCTTGCCAGCATGAGCGGGGGACACGTACGTGCAGTCGATGTGGCCGTCAGAATCGAACTCGATGAAGCCCGCGACTTCGTCATCCACAACGGCAACCCATGGTTGCTTGCGCTCGCATCGCTTGCGCCATTTCTCGGCCCAGGCAGCGTTGCCCTCGATGGGCGTCGCCCAGGCGTGGCGCTGTTGCTCGCTATAGTGGTCGCACGTCAGTTGATGTACAGCGTCGTGGTAGATCTCGCCGATTCGGAGTTCATCCCCGAGTTGGTATTTCCGAATCACGGCGTCCGTGCGTGTATCCATTTTAGGGAGAACGTTCGAGGCATGCCCGTTTTGGGATCACGCCGAGACCTGCCATAGTCCGGTTTCGATGCCTCCTTGAATGAATATCGCGAACTTGCCAGATCCGGGAATCTCGGTCGGAGTCATCGCGATCTCCGCGCCGGCACGAGATGCTGAGGCAACTGCTTCTTCGATGTTTTCCACGAGGTAATATGGCCGAACCACAGGTTCCTCTGTATCGCGCAATGGCGCCCGTATCCCCAGCAGTCCTCCACCATCTAATTCCGCCGTCCTCGCACCCCCGAAATTCGGGTTAGGAGCACCAAAGGCGACGCCATGAAGCTGAGAGTAAAGCGCAACGGCGGCGTCCATATCCGGTGTCACAATCTCTAGGTAATGAATTTTCATTGTTTTCGTTTCTGGGTTTGTCTGGCCATCCGGTTCGTCCTGGCTCTCTTCGGTCTTGGAGCATCCACTTGGGAATATTAGGGCCACCGGTGCTGCGATGAGTGCCACGGTGCCACGAACCAAGGTGCGTCGATTGATTGGGTAAGGCTTCATTTTCTTGGCAGAACTTTGGGCACAGTCACTGCCTGCCCAGGGCGCGCTCCGAGTTCGGGATCGAGGTTTCAGTGTTCATCATGCTGGGAACTCGGGAGCGAGTCGGGGCTAGCAGCTCCGGTTTGTTCGCTTTTGGTTGTGGTAGACGCATCAATTGCCACAGCTATCGCCTTCTTGCGATACTCGGTCTCAGGCTTGAATTCGACATCTCTGAAGACCCCCGAAGCCCCATAGTAATACGTATCGATCTTATGAACTTGAGATAAACGTTTCATCAAGGGATCCAGCTCACGCCCTGCACCCCATTGATTGCCGATCACCAACAGGTGCGGCGGATAGGGCCAATTTCCACTAGTCGCACAAAGATGCTCTAACGTAGCTGAGAGTTGCGATTTTGAAAGCAAGCGATCATCACCCCAAACTTGATAACCGGTCTCATCAGTTCCTGAACGAGGATGCTGCCACGCGATCACAATGAAACATTCCGAAAGGTCCTGCGACGATTCTGAGCCAAGCGAGAAAGTTCGATAGATCGGTGGCCTTGGTTCGGCCATTCTGTATATCGATGGACTATCACTCTCCTGATTCGGTTCGCTACGAGCAAAGAGCCACGCGCTAACAAGTAGCAACAAGCATAATGGGATGTATCGATTCATTTGTGAATGTGAACGTCAGTGTCCACTCGCCGCTGACTCGAATTGTAAACCAGCTCTCGAACGGTGGATTACCTTGAAGCTACGAAGGACGCCGCCAAACTCAAGCCTAGTCAGCGGTTGAGTGCGACGCTTTGTTGTGACTTGTCGATTTTCCGGTGGAATAGTCGAAGAAGTATGACCGCCGATTGAAGTCAATGGCCTCGATGCAGTTGCCATGCAGCGAAATCCCCTCGCTGAAAATGTCGGCTCCACTCTCGGACCAAAGAATCTCGCCATCGCGGCTGAATCTCGCAATCTCAAGCTCCCCGTGGGAGATCAGGGCATCGTGATCTGGCGCGTAGTATAGCCCGAAGCACGTGGCGTCGTCGATCTCAAGCGTCCAATCGGCATGTTCGCTGCCCAGTGCGAGGCATACGATGTGTGCTCCAACCGCAACGTAGATCCGCGATTCGAGGAACAGCATTGAATGCTCATGGACTCCGGAGGCACCGCCTGAACCTCCGATGACCAATGCCGGTCGATCGTCGACAATCAAACCGTGAATGGACGAAGCCTGGCATCCACCTGTTAGATCGATCTCCGTCTTGTAACACCTGGAATTGTCGGCCGATCCGAATGAGTAAGTCGGCTCGTCGATCAGTGCTACCCGACTGGATGGATCACCGGTCATGATTCATTGACGCGGGAATGAGCATCGAGATTATCATTTGACTCGCGAGTCGTCAGCCGTAGCGGATTGGTCGCGACGCCTTGGTTGCCGATCGTGTACTCGGAATCGGTATTCGAAGACGTGTTCTCCGAGAGTCACTTTAACGGAACGCCGTGTGGCATCCCAAACCACGCGCCCCTTCACTCCCGCCCGGTGAAGCTCAACGGGAACCAGTTCAAGAGGAATCGCCAACTCTGTTTCTACCCGATTTCCGTTCTCAACCTCTTCTTCGATCCATAAACCGTAAATGGGCTTCTTCTTTTTCGGATTTGCGGAATCGTAAAAATGCCAGCCTGCTCCTCCGTGAACCCATAAATCTGTGCCTCCAAGACGATGTGGTGCGCGCGAATTACAGGAAATGTTATGCTTGGGGTCAAAACAGCCTTTCGGGTACTTTATCCAACCCGACTCCTGCTTCGCAGGCGTCTTGGCATCGGCATCCGGCTCTCTCGAGACCAGTGGGCCACATGAGATCGCAGCAGGTAAGGCTGCACGTAAGAACATGGATAGGAAGGAGTGACGCTTCATAATGGTATTTGTAGAAATGATCTTCGGCGAACTTGCGAGGATCGCAACCCGGCTGACGGGAAGCGATTTTTCTGCGGCGCGTGGCTATGTTAACATTTATCTCGAGAAACTCAAGAGCGAGCCGAGGCTCGCTGCCCCGGGTTGTTCTGCTTGGGCTGCAAGGCGCGCAAATGATGATAAAAAGTTAGTCAAATACCCTCTGACTAACTATGACTGCGTCACCTGCCTGCAAGTAAATCATTCCCCCTTCACCACGATCCCTAGCACGCAATAGATCGCGAACATTTACTCTGGTCAAGCCAGTGCCCTTATCTGTTCCTTGCTTTACAAGTACATTTCTCGTGTCGGCAATGCCTTTAAAATCACCACAAGCCGCCACCGCCTCTAGTATTTCTATCGTAGTCCGTCCATCCGGTATGCTGACCTTTCCTGGCTTCGCCACCTGACCGATGACTACAACGGCTGTTGGATCACTCTCGTCGTCTTGTTGCTGGTCGAACTTCTGCCGAATCCAGCATTGGCTATCTGGGAGTCGCGTTAGTGTGAAGATTTCGCTTAAATTGAGGTAAGTAGTTAACAAATAGCCTGAACCTTTTTTGTGAGGATATGCAACTTCATACCAAGATCCCCCCATCCAATCAAGAAACAGGACTTGGGGAGTGGGGTCGTTGAACGGTTTGCCTGGCCCCTCATAGTCATCTCGATCTTCGTAATCTCTCTTTACGACTGTTAGCTCATATTCAGCGCCAATGACAGGGAAAGAGGGCGGAGGATCGGCCCTTGGTCCACATGCCACATGAACACAGCTGAACACAGCGATAGCAGAGAACTTAAGCAGAATCATAATCACACATCGGTAGAACGATTTAATTGAGTCACTCATTGTATTTGCGGGTCAGTGAGTATAACTTGTTGATCTCCAGTGGTTTGCTATGCCTCAAAATTGGTCCATGCAGGCGTATTGTCATCCGCCCATTCACAGAGAGTTTCAATGAGGTAAAGTTTGTTGTCTCGAAACCAAAATGTGACACTCTTCTCATCGACTTCGAGCCATTCCAGACGGTGGCCATCTTCATGAATGCAGCCAGATTCTTCAGAGATTTTACTTAGTAACGTGTTTGAGATGAATTCCCGCAAATATTCCAAGCTCTTTCCAATAAGATTGTCTTCATTGATGGTCGCACTGCTTCTTTCGGTACTGATCACTCCCAAGCGAAAATCGAAATTTTTCCAGAACGTGAAACGAAGTGCTAAAGATTTGTATGCGACTTCAATGTCGCCGTCCTCATCAATTGACTCTTCGAATTCATTTCCGAGGGCAGCGATCACGGCACTCTTGGTTGTCCCGAATCTGAAATCACCGACACCTTTAGAAAGTTGTATCTCGTCTAGATTCATGTCTTTCAGTGGCACAACGCCATCGCCCAACCAACACTGACCGGAGGGCGAGCGCCGAATGCTTGTTGATGGCTTGGATGACGCATGGCTTTAAATTCCAACTCGGGCCGAGGTCTGGGTGCAGCGTCTTGTTCTGCCTCTATCTGGTGTGGCCGCCAATACGGGTCTTGATCGTTTCTGGGAGTCAATCACGGTGCACCGCACGGGTGCCCTTTTGCAATCGCTTGAGGTAGGCTCGAAGAGTTCGACGGGGTTCGCCTCGTCCCAGGACCAGCCATAGAATCCGTCGTCATAGTTTCGAGCTCGGAATCCGAGGAGGGTAGCGACCAGGAATGAAAGGCTCGATCTCCACCCAGTTCCACAATAGAAGATGAGGCTTGTGTCGCCGTTTTGAACGCTCGGATCGACGATTCCCAAGTCGAGCCAACGCTGTCGGACCATTTCCAGTGTGGGAGCAATCCTGTGGGTCTCGACATCAATCAAGTTCACCCAGTCACCTTGAAGCGTGGCGTTCGGAATGTGACCCGCTTTCGATAAGAACGGATAATACCGGGTCAACGTACCGTTGTACTCTCCCGGCTTTCGGACATCGACGAGCTTTCCGCCGGCATCCTCTGGCGAACGGGAGAGTTTCTGAACCTCCTGTGTCGTGGCCAGATAGTCACCTCGCATCCGCCATGACGCCGAAACCGCCGGCGGGGAACTGCCTAATTCGGCCATTTCGGCGGGTCGTCGGATCCTCGATGTGGTCGTGCCGCCATCTGCCAGCCATGCATCGATGCCCCCGTCGAGGAGTTTGACCGATTCGACGCCTGCCACGAGAAGCCCCCACACCAATCTTGCCGCCGCCATGGCCCCATCCGGTTCGGTGCCATAGACGATCACGGGCTTGTCCGGAGAGATCCCGATCCGTTCCAGCGCGGCAACGAGGCGATCGAACGGCAGAAGATTCCCATCCCGGGGACAGGAATAGAAAGGGTAGTACCGGCTCTCATCTGTCCCCGCCTCAAGGTAGGAAGGGTGGACCTGAATCGCTCCCGGGAGGTGACGTCGGACTGGAATGTCTCCACTGAGCGGGTGATCAAATGAGGAGAAGTGAGTCTCCAGCACGACAGGATCTCTCCCATTTTCGCCGCGGGAAAGAAGACCTTCGACTTCATCAGGGGTGACAAGCGTGAACGCAGTTTTCAACGGGACTCTCAGGGATAAAAACGGTGTCGGGGGTGTGACGCCGCACTCGGTAATCTTGGCAGAACGTCAACGCTGACTTACGCGCGATCGCGCGTTGAGTCCACCGCTCTATTCGCTTCCCGATTGAATTGCGAACGACGGCACAAGATCAACTTCGCTTGGACGCCAGGTCTGCTCGATCCACGGCTTGAGAGGAGAATACATGCGGAGGATCACGAACCAGCTTTTGCCGGGCACGGTCTCGACCCAGTTGTTTTAGAAACTTTTTGGCATCTTGGGACGTCGGCGAGGATCATTTCTCATACGGGTAGATCACCTTCCAGTCCTGCTTCATGTCGACAACGGTCCAGCCTTTCGCCTGCGCTTCATCGAGGCCCTTGTCTAGGCGGCCGATGCTGGACGTTCGATCGTAGGCCCACTCGCGTTCGGCATCTGTGTGGCGTACGTAGAGCGCGAATCGCGGCCCGTCTCCTGCTGTGGTCCACTGCAGCATCTGCAGGTCGCCGTCTGAGTTTCCGAATGCGGCAATCGGGCGGCGGCCAATGTGTATGTGAATGCCTATGGGCTTGCCCTCCTTGTCATCGATGAAGTTCATCTCCGGCAGCCGCACGAGCACTGGCTTGTCGTCGCGTATCTCATACTTGGTCTTGATGCTGCTGCCGATGACTTGTTCTGGCGGAATTCCATAAACACTCTCGACCCACGGGCGCATGAACTCAATACCTCCTCCAGAGACGATGAACGTCTTGAAACCGTTCGCGCGTAGATAGCCGAGAACCTCGAGCATCGGTTGATAGACCATCTCGGTGAAATGCCGCTGCGTCTTGGGGTGTCTCGCCGTGGCGATCCAATCTTTCACGAGGTTCTCGAATTGCTCTGTTGTCATTCCCGCGTGCGTCGCCATGACAATTTCAAGCACTGCGTGCTCGCCTCCTGCTAGTGCTCGTTTTGCATCGCCCCTAAGCAACGAGGCGAAGGGCTCCTTCTCCTTCCATTCGGGATGCTGCGGTGCGAGCTCCTTCACGCGGTTGAGCGCGAAGAGGAGCTGAAAGTACATCGGCTGCTCGGACCATAGTGTGCCGTCATTGTCGAACGTGGCGATGCGCTCTGAGGGCGACACGAAGCCGGGTGATCCTTGCTCCGTCACTTTCGTCACGAAGTTGATGATCGACTGCTTGGCCTTGCCGTCATTCCATGACGGAAGTGGATCCAAAGTCTGGGCGATCGCCAAGCCGCCATGAGTCAGGGTCAAGCCCAATGCGAATACAGCAAAGAGAGAACGGATCATCACAACTGCAATCCTCATAAGTGTGTGGTTAGATGCCAGCTAACGTCCAAGGCCTGCTACCCGCTACTGGGGACGGGCTCCGACTTCCGGGTTGATGGTTGAATGGTCATGACAATTTGAACTCGCGGCGGGTAAGGCGTTAGGATCGACGCCTTGTTCTGCTTCGTTAGCTGAGTAGGTTCGTTCAAAAGCCGGCTTCCTCTGGATCCAGAACGGCTCGATAATACTCGCCGGCTCGATAATACTCGCCGCCCCGATCCTCGTCAAAGCTCGCTTCTAAGGCGTAGTCCTCGAAACATTCCCGGTACCATTTCTCAAAGGTTTTACCCTCGGCTGTCAGGTCAAGAGCCCCGATCACCATGCCCTCTTCGTTGGTCATTGGTAGCGGGATCAGATCATTGATCCCGAGATACTGCCATCGATTTCGATCGGATTCGACGCATTCTTCCGAGATCCCAATCCTTCTTGCCTTCGTGAATGCTTCGCGCCAGTGACTGCACCGTACCATCACCTGTTTTCGAAGGACCCGTATCGGCACCTCCCGTGGTGGATCCTTCGGCGCACCCACTAGGGCGATCGTATAGGTCACGATCCACCATCCCGTCTCACTGGATGGTTTCATGCGATTCTTGCAGAACGTCAAAGTCCTCCTACACCTGTCCGAGGGCGCGGCTTCGACTGCTGGTTGAAGGTTGAAGGTTGAAGGTTGAAGGTTGAATGATCATAGCGGATTGAACTTGCGACGAGGCAAGTGTTAGGAGCGACGCGTTGTTCTCCATTGAGGGAATCGATGCGCTGCGAGCACGTGAACGGCAGCGCCTACCGGTGGTATTGTCACTCTTTTCTATCTCGGACATTGCCGCATCGCTTTCGGTGTCGTCCCGGAGGGATGAGAGATGGTAGCCGGCAGTGGAGCGAAGCGGAACTGTCGGAATTGCGTAACCATGCATGATATCGCCCTGGCAGGGCGGGAGAAATATCTGCTTTGAGGGACACGCGGCGCCTCACGACATCGTGCAGCCCAATCGTCACGACCATCCAGTGGTCACCTCTCCTCGAATGGTAGATTTCTGGCACCCTTTCAGGTGCAGTGGCGTCCGACCAGATATCTGGTGGTTCCGCGTTGCTGCACCACAGGCTAACATTTTTCGTCCCATCGGAACTGATGCTGGACACCATGTTCATTCTATTGCGAGCACAGGCAATCCCCACATCCTTCGAGATCGACTAGAATTGATGATGGCGCATGATGTGAAATCCTCGAATTCATCGAGAGTGATGACGACCATCCTCGCAAGAGCGATTCTCCCGCAGTGGCGGGGAAGCATGGTCGTGGGAGTGGGCGTCCCGAAACTCCCGCGAGCGGCTGAACCCCGCCGGAGAAGAAAGAAAGGCTAAGAAACCAGTTGTCACGCTCCGGGAACTTCGTAGGCTGCCATGGGCTAATTATTCAGTCTTGATGCCATTGAAGACGCCATTTACTCGAATGAAGGAAAGGATCACTCGCCGGTAGCATGCCAGGAAGAGACTCAGAACCTGATTTTAGTCGACTCAGCCGGCGAGAGCGGCAGATCTTTGACGTCCTCATTCGGGAAGAAACGGCGACCTTGACCGAGATCATTGAGCAGATGGAGGATCCGCCGACGCGGCAGGCGGTGCGGGCCCTCCTGGTCATCATGGAGCGCAAGGGATACGTGAAGCACGAGAAATCCGGGCGGGAATTTGTCTACCAGCCCACGGGATCTGGCGAGACGGCCGCGCGATCAATGTTTCGCGATCTGGTGCAGAAGTTGTTCGGCAACTCGCTCAAGGACGCCCTGGCGAGTCACCTGGAAGATGAATCTGTGAGTTATTCGGACGAGGAGATCGAGGAGATCGCCGAGCTGTTCCGGCAGCAGCAGAAGAAAAAGAAGGTAGGGCGCCGGGCGAAGAAGAAGAGACCATGAGCGCGGGGTTTCTGCAGTTTGTGGAGTCGTTGCCGGCGGTCACGGGTTTGCTCCTGCTGGCCTACGCGGTCGTGCGACTGCCGCTGACGGCCGCGCGGAAACATCAGATTTTGGTATCCGTGTTCGCCCTCGTGGTGATGCTGCCACTGATGCATCGCATGGCGCCGAAATGGCGTGTGTTGCCTCGCTGGGAGGTCGAGGAGCTGCAA
>JANQJH010000372.1 GCA_028281705.1 Verrucomicrobiales bacterium | reverse complement strand
GGAGGCCCCGTTCACCCACCCTGACTGATCTGGATCATCCGCTGGACGGACGTCCTTGGACGCGGGGCGAAGTCTCCTGGGAAGTACCGTCCTGGTTTGCGGGCGGCCTCCGTGGATTCAGTCAGCGCTCGCCTGATCTCTCGGATCTGATTCAGGAACTCGTGGAGGAACCCGGCTGGGAATCGGGGAGTGACGTCACCTTCCGGCTCCGGGGAGACATCGCTCGCGAGGTCGTCACCTTTGAGCAGGATCCTCGGCGCTCGGCCCTTCTGGTCATCGACTACGACCCGCTGCCTCCACTGGAAGCCGTCGTGTCCCAGCCGCCTCTGGTGACCCGGACGACGGTGGGGGCGAGCATCATTTCACGCGTCTATTTTCGGCGCTTGGTGGGCCGGGCCGGCGATCATCTGATTTACCAGCCCGAGAGTTCTCCGGATCTCTCGCCGAATTCGTGGCGTCCCCTCGATGCGGCCTGGAAACCCGTGGCGCTTCCGCGGTTGGAAGGCGCCTGGCAGTTCGCCACATTTGAGTATGTGGGCGAGTTGGAGACACCGATCTTTCTCCGCCTCCGGGTGACTTCGGGGGAGGAGGCACCTTAGGGCCGAAAGGCTAGTCTGGATCGGTCTTGCGGATGGAAGGGCAAAAGAGGTTGCGAGAAGACGAGGGACGTTGGAGGTATCGAGCATCGCATCATTTCTATCTTTGTGGCCGTTGGTTTGGTGGCGGTCGCTGGGAATGACTGAAGAGCCGGCATTCATGATTCATGGGAAAGATCCAGTTGCTCTCTGACACGCTCGCCAGCCAGGTGGCCGCGGGTGAGGTGGTGGAGCGTCCTGCGTCGGTGGTGAAGGAGTTGATCGAGAACAGCATCGACGCCGGAGCGCGTAACATTGAGATCCGCGTGCGTCGTGGTGGTCTCTCGTCGATCCAGATCGCGGACGACGGCTGCGGCATGGACAAGACCGACGCCCTCATGTCTCTCGAACGGCACGCCACGAGCAAGATTCGCGAGTCGGCCGACCTGGCGAGCATTCTCACGATGGGTTTCCGTGGGGAGGCGCTGCCCAGCATCGCCAGTGTGTCGAAGTTCCGGCTCACGACGCGGGAGACGAATGCGTTGGAGGGAACGGAGATCCTGGTCAACGGCGGGAAACTGATCTCGGTGAAGGAGGCCGGGGAAGCCCCGGGAACACAGATGGAGATCCGCTCGCTCTTTTACAACTTGCCCGCCCGACGCAAGTTTCTGCGCACGGAGAACACGGAGTTCAGTCACATTGAACACCAGGTGCGGATTCATGCCATTGCTCATCCGGGGATTCGATTCTCCCTGGTGCACAATGAGAGGACCGTGTTTCATCTGCCGGCGGCCGATAGTCTCTTCGAGCGGGTGCGCGGGCTCGTGGGAAACGAACTTGCCCAGCGGCTCATTGAGATCCCTCAGAGCGAACGGGATGGGATGCGGCTGAGCGGTTTCATCGGGGAACCGGGATTGAGCCGGAGCAATCGCAGCCTGCAGATGATCTTTCTCAATCGGCGTCCGATCGAGGGGGCGATGCTGCAATACGCCTTGCGTGAGGGCTACCACACCGCCCTGATGAAAGGGCAGCACGCCGTCACCTTCCTCTTCCTCGAGATGGATCCGAGCCGGGTGGATGTGAATGTGCATCCGGCGAAGCGGGAAGTGCGATTTCATGATGGCAACGCGCTGCGGGCCCTGATCGTGGATGTGGTGGCGCAGGCCCTGGAGAAACGGCTCTCACCGCTGGCCAACGCTGCGCCGAGAGAGAGTGAGACGCCGGTGATGGCGCCCACACCGGAGGGCGACACGTCGTTGGCGCCCTTTGACGCGCCACAAGAGGATTTTCGTCAAGAAGTGCTGCTGCCCGAGGCGGAACAACGTCAGCTGCGCCGGGACTGGTCACCGATGCTCGAACAGCGTCCGTCCACCGGGGTGCCTCCGGCTCCGGCTCCCCAGGAGGCGTCCGAAGCGGCTGAGGAGAAGGCGAAGGTGGACGAGCCGGCCGCCGCGGTGGGGGAAGACGGGCCGCCGGCTTCCCAGGTCCCTCGGCCAAGCGATTTTCGGATTCTGGGCGTTTTGGGAAAACTCTACGTCCTCATGGAGAACGAGGGCGGTCTGGTGCTCATGGATCAGCACGCGGCGCACGAGCGCATCCTTTTTGAGCAGATGCGCAAGCGCATGGAGACGGAGGGCGTGCCCACGCAGCAATTGCTCATGCCGGTGACCCTGGAAATGACGCCCAAGGAATTCGACCTCGTGCGGCGGCATCTCGACACCTTGCGAAAGCTGGGGATTGGCGCAGAGACTTTTGGGGCCAACACGCTCAAGATCGACTGCCTGCCGACGTTTGTCAGTGAGCGGGACGGCAATCGCTTCATCAACGATGTGCTGGAGGAGATCCAGCATGATACGGGGCGCATGTCTTCCGTCCGGTTGGGTGAAGACATGGTCGCCACCACCGTTTGCCGCCACGCGGTCAAGGCGAACGACGACTTGCATCCGGAAGAATTGGAAAAGCTGCTCGAAGACTTGTTAGCCTGTGACCTGCCGTTTTGCTGTCCTCACGGGAGGCCCACCTTGGTGCAAGTCTCCTACAAGGAGTTGGAGCGCAAGTTTGGGCGGGTGGTGTGAATGATGGGTGATGAGTGATGAATAAGGGATGCGCGAGGGAGCGCGTTTGATGATGACCATGACGTCCAGGGAAGCTTACATTGCACTCAATCTTCTGCCCAAGATCGGCCCGGTGCGCGTGCGGCGGTTGTTAGATGCCTTTGGTTCTCCCCAGGGGATTTTGAATGCGCGGCGCGACAAAATCATGGCCCTCGACGGGTTCGGCCGGGAGATGGCGGAGACTTTGGTGCGCTGGGAGGAGCACGTTGATCTGCCGCGCGAATTGGAACTCATCGCGGAGGCCAAGGTCGACGTGCTCACCTTGGATTCGGAGGATTACCCGCCGGCATTGCGCGAGATCTACGACCCGCCGGTGGTGCTCTATGTCTGGGGAAAGCTGGAGCCCGCGGACTGGAACGGGATCGCCGTGGTCGGATCGCGTCAGTCGACGAACTACGGACTGCAGACGGCGAAGAAGCTGAGCTATCAACTGGCCCGTGCCGGTCTCACGGTCATCAGCGGGCTGGCCAGGGGCATCGATACGGCGGCCCACGAAGGCGCCCTGGCCGGGGGACGAACGGTGGCGGTGTTAGGCTCCGGGCTGGGGAAGCTCTACCCTCCGGAGAATCAGCTCTTGGCGGAGAAGATCGCCGGGCAGGGGGCGGTGATCTCCGAGTTTCCCATCCTCTACCTGCCGGACAAGCAGTCCTTCCCCTTGCGCAACCGCATTGTCAGTGGCTGGTCTAGCGGGATCCTCGTGATCGAGGCGCCGCGTCGGAGCGGGGCGCTCATCACGGCGAACCAGGCCGCCGAACAGGGCCGGCCGGTGTACGCTGTACCCGGTCCCATCGACCGGCCGACATCCGCCGGCTGCCATCGCCTGATTCAAGACGGCGCCAAGCTGGTCATGGGGGTCGAAGATATCCTGGATGATTTGAACCAATTCGATTTTGGTTCTTCCGTGGATACGGTGAGTGGCCCCTCGGCGGAGGATGGCGGCGGTCTTCCTCAGGGACTGAACGCGGAGGAGGAACGGCTCCTCGGCTTGCTGTCCCAGAGTGAGATCGGGATCGAAGATCTCATTCGCCAGAGCGATCTTCCCTCGCAGTTAGTCTCCACCACACTGATGCGATTGGAAATGAAGCGACTGGTGAAGCAGCTGCCGGGGAAGCAGTTTGTCCGCGTTTCTTGACGGACGTTGCATTGCCTTACCCTCGGAGATCGACCCAGAGCGATTTGAGGTAGGGTTCGCCGGTGAAATCGGGGGGCATGGAGGTTGGTGTGAGTTTGGTGATCTGGCGGCGCCCCTTGATCACGCCTTGGCGCACGAGAGACTCGAAGCGGGCGTGGGTGAGCCCCCGATCGTTGCTCGTCGCGAGGAGCCAGCCCTCGGGTTCGATGATGGCGGCGGCGGCGGCCACGAGGCGGTGGTAGTCCTTGCGGACGCTAAAGGTGCCCTCCCGGCTGCGGGAAAAGGTCGGCGGGTCCAGGATGATCCCGTGGAAACGGCGGCCTTGCTTGGCGAAGCGATGCATCCAGGTGAGGGCATCCCCTTTGCAGAAGTATTGGGAGCTAGGGTCGATCCCATTGGCCTGGAAGTTCCGTTTTCCCCAGGTGAGGTAGGTGTTGGAGAGATCGAGACTGGTGGTGACGGCCTGGCTCAGGGCGGCCACGACGGAGAAGGCGCAGGTGTAGCTGAAGGTGTTGAGGACGCGGTCGCCGGGACGAGCTCGATGGCGGAGGCGGGAGCGGTTTTCACGCTGATCCAGAAAAATGCCCTGGGAATAGCCCGCCTGAAGGGAGAGTTCAAAGTGGACGCCGTTCTCAATTACGAGAAAAGGCGCCTCTCTTTTCTCACCCCAGATCCACTGCGGGGCCTCCTTCTGATCCTGATCCAGGCGCTTCCAGTAGAGCGCGGTGACGCCAGGGCGAGGTGTGGTGAACAATCGCGGGAGGGAACGATCCCGGGTCGAAACCAGCCAAACGGTATCCAAACAATCCAAGATGATGCCGGGTAACTGATCGCCTTCGCCATCAATGAGCCGAAACGCATTGGTCGTGGAAGAAGTACTACCGAAGAGAGAACTCCGTTTTTCTTGGGCGCGAGTTAGCGAGGATTCGGTCACATCCCTTCATCCACTGGAGGAAGACAAATTCCAAGCGAAACTCTTGGTCTCTCATTGACGGGCCGCGCGTGGTCGCTGTTAAATGGGCGCACCTATGGATCCTGATACGCCGCGAGAGACCGTGCGTGTGGATAAATGGTTGTGGGCCGTGAGAATTTTCAAGACGCGCTCTCTGGCATCGCAGGCCTGTCGTTTGAATCAGATCAGGATCAATGACCGTGCGGTCAAGCCCTCGCGACTAGTTAGGGTTGGCGACACGCTATCCGTGGAGAAGGGGGCCTTGACGCGCTTGCTCCGGGTCAAGGAGTGCCTCCATCGCCGGATCGGAGCGAGCGAGGTGGCTAACTTTCTGGAAGATCTAACGACACCGGAAGCATTGGAGAAGGCGCGTGAGGCACGCGAAGCGTCCCGGCGGAACCGTGTTTACGAAGGTGATGAAGGCGGCCGGCCGAGCAAACGAAATCGGCGACAAATGGAGGCTTTTGAGTCTCAAGAATGCGCTTCTGAATAAAGTGACCCTTTTGACTCGCGCCGCGAGAAAGCCTTTCTATGGTTGGGTGCCCCCGTTGATCGAATGTTTACGTAAGCTATTGTGAGCCAATCGGATACATCTATCTGGACCGTGGACAAAGCCAAGGCGCTCTACAGCGTGAAGAACTGGGCCAACGGCTTCTTCGACGTGTCGGAAGAGGGTAAAATGACAGTGCGGCTCACGGGGAAAGGGGGCCGGCGGCAAGACGTTCCCTTGATGGAGATGATCGAGGAATTGCGAGGTCGCGGCAAACAGTGTCCCTTGGTGCTGCGGTTCGGCGAATTGATAGGATCGCGGATCCGGATGCTTCATGAAGCCTTCGAGGAGGCCATCGCCGTTGAGGATTATGAAGGGAGCTATCACGGCGTCTATCCTATCAAGGTGAATCAGCAACGCGAGGTGGTGGAGGCGATGACGGCTTTCGGCAGGCCTTACCAGTTTGGATTGGAAGCCGGTTCCAAGGCGGAGTTGATGGCGGCGACCTCGCTCATCGGGCGGGATGCCTACCTGATCTGCAATGGCTACAAGGATGAAGAGTTCGTCCGCATGGCGCTGCAGGTACAGAAGATGGGGTTCAACGTTCTTCTCGTGGTGGAGATGCCGCGGGAGGTGGATTCCATCATGAAGCAGGCGGCCTCGTTAGGCGTGGAACCGGCCCTGGGTATTCGCGTGCGTCTCGGTGCCCAGAGCGCCGGATACTGGCAGCATTCCGGTGGACAGGAGAGTCCTTTCGGGCTCCACATCACGCAGCTCATGGCCCTAGTGGATCGGCTCCGCGGCGCCGGTAAGCTCGATTGGCTACGGATGTTGCATTTCCACCAGGGGAGTCAGATTCCCAACATCCACGCCATCCGGCAGGCTGCCATGGAGGCCACTCGCATTTATGCCGATCTGATCAGTGAGGGCGCGCCCATGGGCATCATCGATCTGGGAGGCGGTTTGGCGGTGGACTACGAAGGGACGCAGTCCGACAGCGCGAGCAGTGCGAACTACGGGATGAAGGAGTACTGTGCTGATGTCCTCCACGTCATCAAACGCGTGGCCGACGATAAAGGCGTGCCTCACCCCGATATCATCACGGAATCCGGTCGCGCCGTGGTGGCTCACAGTTCGGTCTTCGTTTTTGAGGTGATCGATGTGAACGAGTTGGCCTCGGATCAGGAAATGGGGACGCTCCCGCGGACCGTGCCCGAGATTATTCGCGACTTCGAGTATGTGTGGGAGGTCCTGGATGTGGGTTCGCTTCAGGAATGTTTCAACGACACGATTTTTTATCGCGATCAACTGCGGCAGATGCACCTCCAGGGAACCCTGACATTGCGCGAGAGAACCCTGGGTGAGCAGTGGTATGCCCGGCTGATTAAGCGGTTCGGAGAGATTCTGGAGACGATGGATTCGATTCCCGATGATTTGGAGGCGATCGAGAAACTCAGTGCGGATTTTTATTACAGCAACTTCAGCCTCTTCCAGTCGCTTCCGGATGTGTGGGGGATTCATCAGCTCTTCCCCGTGGTCCCCTTGCATCGCCTCGAGGACCGGCCGACGCGGAAAGCGGTCATCGCGGACGTGACCTGTGATTGTGATGGCCGCATGAATCAGTTTCTCGCGCGCGACGAGATTCGGCAGGCGCTCCCGGTGCACGAACTGCGTGGTGATGAGTCCTACTACATCGGCGTGTTTCTCGTGGGGGCCTATCAGGAAGCGCTTGGTGGTCTGCACAATTTGTTAGGCGGCACCCATGTCGTGGGTGTGGAACTTGACGAGAACGATCGCGTGCGTTTCAGCAATGAGATTGATGGAGACACCGCGGCCGACGTGCTCGCTCAGACGGACTACAGCGCTGAAGAGCTTCAACGGAAGTTTCGGAAGATTGCTCGGGAAGCGGTGGCTGCGGGACGTATTAGCGAAGAAGAGGAGAAGGCGTTTGTCGGGGGATTTGAAGAGCAGTTGGGAGATTACACGTACTTCAGGTCATAAACCCGGGGGAGGGGTCAACGAAAGGCACGGAAGGCACGAAAAGGTTGGTGTGGAGTTGGGTTGTGATAGAGGGGTGTTTGATTGGTGAGTGGGGATAGGGGCTTGTGTTCTCGGGATTGGGTAGAGAGGATTTTTTTCCATTCCGAGGTCACCGTTTGCCGGTATAGGATGGCGGGCGCTTCGTCCGGCACCGTGGCAACCGGAGCTGTTACCCCACAAGGCTGATACCAGAAACCTATCAAGACAATTGTGACAGACCGTCAGAAAATGGTTTTGACTATCATCGTCCGATAATCTGCGCTCATCTTGTTCATCTGCGGTTCACCCATACGAATGGATTAGGCGAACTGCGGATTGGATTACTTACGGCTGAGGGACTGAAGTCCCTCCCACTTTCCATCAAGCAGGCTCTGTGGCGGACAGGAGTGTCTGCTTCACTTCACTATTCGACCTTCATGATGCCGCGCATGAGGAGGTGGTGCCCGGGGAAGGTGCAGATGTAGGGGTAGTCGCCGGGTTTGGCGGGGGCGGGGAACTCGAGGAGTTGCTCGCCCTTGTGATCGAGAAGCTTGCTGGCGGCGAGGATCTTGTCGCTCTCGGGGATCCATTCTTTCTCGAAACCGGAGGCGCCTAACAAGACGGCGGCGTTGCCCACTTCGTCGGCGGCGCCGGGTTCGACGACGACGATGTTGTGGGGGAGGAAGTCGGGATTGGCGAAGGTGAGCTTGATGGTCTTGCCCGCCTTGACGGTGAACTCGTTGATGTCGAACTGGAGCTTCTCCACCACGGTGCCGACGCGCACCTCAATGTGGTCGGCGGTCTCGGCGAGGACGCCGGATGGTTTGATCTCGATTTTTTCCTCTTCCGGCACGGCGGCGCTTCCCTGGGCGGGATCGGCGGTGTACCAGTGGTGCTGCACGGTGT
>JANQJH010000344.1 GCA_028281705.1 Verrucomicrobiales bacterium | reverse complement strand
GTGCCGTTTCCGCGAATGTAGAGGCCGCCCCCGCCTTCAGGATCGTTCCCGGACTGGATGTTACGCGAAATGGTCGACCGATGGATCACGCCACTCAGCGCATCGAATTGCGCCGCCGCGACCGCGTCATTGATGGAGGCACGCATCTTCGCCAGCACGCGCTCGACCGTTGCCTTGGCCCAGGTCCGATCAAAGTAGAGCGATTCGTCCACGGCGGCCTCGGCATTCCGGTTCTCCATGTAAAAGAAATTCTTCACCGAGGCGAGCAAGTAGGCGCGCAGTTTTCCCTCGGCCGGTTTGGTGTTGGCCAGAGCATTCCGCCGAATCAAGCCTTCAAAATACGACTGCGTGAGATCTTCGGCGTCCAGTTTGCTGAATCCGCGGTTGCGGATGTAGCAATAAATGGGGAACCAATAAACCTCACAGAGCTCCCCCAAAGCACGGCGCGCCCGCGCCTCGTCGTCGCCACGCGCCGTCAAGACCAGACTCCAGCGGGTCGCCGGAAACCGGTCGGCCTGAAATGGATGCTCGTCGTTCAAGTGGGGAAGGATGGGAATGGCACGACTCCCTTAGCAAAACCGCGATGAGAGTCGAGAAAGAACCACCAGTCTACGCCGCATAAAGGACGGATACCACCTAGAAATGAGCCGCAACAAGGCCATTTCCTGTGAACGGCGGCTCGGCCATCGCAACGCAATCAAAACTTGAAAAGGCTTCACGGTTCAAAGAAAAGGCTGTGTGGACCAAGGATTTCTCACCTAGAAAAACAAATAGCTCCACACGGGATTGGGCAAAGGAACCAAACCCACGACCGTTGCTGAACGCCCCTCACCAAGCTTGACGGCCGCAGAGTTTTCCTGAACTGTGAGCCATCATGAAAACTGTTTCCCTTCCCTCCTCCATCGAGCAGTCCGGCACCGTGGATCACTGACAATTTCTCGGCATTCATCATGTTCTTAAAATCGCTTGAATTGGAAAACGTTAGATGCTTTGAGCATCTCTTTGTGGACTTCGACTTACCTGGCGGCAGCAACCGAAAGTGGTCTGTGATTCTCGGTGAAAATGGCACTGGAAAATCGACCCTTCTCCGCTCACTCGCGCTGGTTTTGGCGGGCTCGGATGCGTTGTCTGAGTTGCTTGGCAATCCCGCAGATTGGATCCGCATTGGGTCTAGCGAAGCGCGGATCACGGCCAAAATAGAAAACAAATCCGGGCAGGAAAGGGAGTTAGCAATTACGATAGGAGAAAAGGATACCATCTCGGACATCATCTCCAGATCTCACGGATCACTTGAAAAGCTGGATGAGGCCTTAGAACACACAAACAGAAGCTATTTTGTAGTTGGCTATGGCTCCACAAGAAGACTCGGGACAAAAGGTTTGAGTCGTGTTTCGTCCTTTTATGACCATCCCAGAGCACGCAGCGTATCCACGCTTTTTAGCAAAGCCGCTGAATTGAACCCCCTTGAATCCTGGGCGATGCGCCTGGACTACCGCTCCGGTGGATCGGATTTCAATATCATCACCAACGTGCTAAGTGATTTCTTGCCGGAACTCACATTTTCTCATATCGACAAAGAAAAGGAACGCCTTTTATTCAAAACGCTGGATGGCGAGATTCCACTTGATCAGTTGAGCGATGGATATCAAAACATGGCCGGCTGGGTCGGTGATATGCTGTACCAGATATCGGAGATCTTTGACGACTACAAGGAGCCGCTTCATACACGCGGCGTTTTGATCATTGATGAAGTCGATCTGCACCTTCATCCGGTGTGGCAACGGAAACTCCTGGAGTTCTTGGACTCCAGGCTTCCCAACATGCAGATCGTCGTTACGACGCATTCGGTAGTCACGGCTCAGCAATCTGAAACCGGGTCGCTTCATTACCTGATTAGACGCGATGACAAGATAGAAATAGAAGATTTCGTCGGGGATCCAAGCAAGTTACTCATCAACCAACTGTTGATGACCGAAGCTTTTGGAAATTCATCCGACGAGTCATTGAGCACAGAAAGGATGAAAAACCGGTACCGTTCCCTGCACTCGAAGTCAGACCGTAGTGGTAGCGACAATCAAGAGATGGAGGAAATCAAACAGGCCATGAGCACGATCGCGCCTGAAGGAGAGACGGATGTGTATTTGACGGACGCCCAAAGGAGAATATTGAAGGAAATTCAAAGTACTTACGATCAGCAGAAGCCATGATTTCGCTAGCTCGCCATCGTACTACTGACTCCATCCCTTCGAGCTTCCGCGGTGCTACCCCACGAAACCGGTTGGTAGCACTGATGAAAAAAGCGCAGGCTCAGATAGCCAACGGTGAGGCAGTTCATTTGGACATTGATTCCAAGTGGTCTGTTACGAAGGATCAGTTGCTAACAGAATCAAATCAGAAGTGCGCCTACTGCGAGACCCATACCTCAGTAGTGGCTTTTGGCGACGTCGAGCACTATCGTCCGAAATCCAAATACTGGTGGCTGGCCTACGTCTATGACAATTATCTGGCCTCTTGTTCTGTCTGCAATCAACGGTTTAAAGGAGCCAAATTTGAGTTTGCAGGAGTGGAACTGAAGGCGCCAAACATCACCGCAGCGACCACAGAAGATGAATTGAAGGAAATATCGAAAACCATTATTCCAGATCCGTTAGACCTGGCAGCAGTGGCTGCCTATGAGAACCTTCATCGTGCAGAAAAACCACTGATCTTGAATCCGTATATTGATGATCCCGAACAGGTATTCGCCTGGAAAGCACTTGATGGAATTCGTGAAGTGGAGGTAACCGCGTCCAACACCTTTCCTGATTCCGACCAATTATTGGACGCCGCTGAGCGCATCTACGGGATCAATCGAACTGAACTCAAAAGGCATCGATATCGACAGTACGAAATATACAATCTGTCCAGGGTTACGGCTGAAACACCCGCCGTCCCGCAAGATCTACGTGATATGCACATGGCTCTTGTTAAATCGATGAAAAATCCCGATAGCCCATATTCGGCGATGGTAAGGTTTTTCGAAAATGATCGTGGGCCCCTTTAACGGGAATGTACGGCTTGATCTAGTCCAGTCCCCCGTTAATCCGGGATGAGACCCGCAGAGTCGACGCCCCAATTCATCATCTGCGAAAATCGGCGATCATCTGCGGTTCCCCCCTCCCGAAAGCCGGACTCTTCCTGCCTCTTGGGTGAACTACAGATGCAACAGATGATCGCAGATTACGCAAGTAAGTCCGTGAGGATGTGCGCTTCTTCCACGCCCGTGAGCTTTTGGTCGAGCCCCTGGTAGCGGAAGGTCACCTCTTCATGGTTGACGCCTAACAAATGCAAGAGCGTGGCGTGGAAGTCGCGTGCCTGGACGGGATTTTCCGCAATGTGGTAACCCAGTTCATCGGTGGCGCCATAATTTATTCCCCCACGGATGCCGCCGCCCGCCATCCAGATGGTGTAGGCGTCGCGATGGTGGTCTCGCCCGCATTTCTCGGGCGATTCGTCGCCCTGAAGCATGGGCGTTCGGCCAAACTCGGCGCCCCAGACGACCAAGGTATCTTCAAGCATGCCGCGGGCCTTGAGATCGCCCAAGAGCGCGGCAATGGGTTGATCGATGGCTCGGCAGAGCTGCCGGAGACGCTTGTCCTGGCTGTTGTGCGTGTCCCAATCAGCGTGATACAACTCGATAAAGCGAACACCAGCCTCAGCCAGGCGCCGGGCGTAGAGGCACTGCTTGGCGAAGTCGCTCTCACCGTAGGCCTGTTGCACCGAGGGTGGCTCGGAGCCGAGATCCATCAAAGCGGGGATCGATGCCTGCATGCGAAAGGCCATTTCATACTGCCGCATCCGGGTTTGGATCTCGGGATCGTGTTGCGTGAGGAAGCGCTCGCGATTCAAAGCTTGGAGCTGATCCAGCACGCGCCGGCGGCGTGCGCCGTCCACGTCTGCCGGGTTCTCGAGAAAGAGAACCGGCTCACCCTGACTGCGAAAGCGCACCCCTTGATGCACGCTGGGGAGAAATCCGTTGTTCCACAGATTGCGTCCCGCACCAGGCGTCCTCCCTGAGAGGAAGACGACATAACCGGGAAGATTCTCGCTTTCGCTCCCGAGTCCGTAGTCAACCCAGGAACCGACCGATGGGTAACCACCCTGCCGATTCTGCCCTGTGTGGAGGACCATTTGCGCCGGAGCGTGATTAAACTCCGGCGTGTGCATGGAGCGAATCACGGCCAGGTCGTCGGCGTGCCGGGCGAGGTGCGGCAGGAGTTCGGAGATCCAGGTGCCGCTCTGGCCGTGTTGGGAGAACTGGAACGTGGTGCCTAACAACTTTGGATGCCCACGCAGGAAGCTGAAGCGTTTGCCCTTGAAGAACGATTCCGGAGCCAACTGACGATCGTGCTTCTGCAAGACGGGCTTGTAGTCGAAGAGATCGAGCTGTGAAGGTGCGCCCACCAAGTGGAAGAAGATAACGCGTTTGGCCTTGGCCGCGTGATGGGGAGCGACACCAAAGAGTTCCGGTGTCAGCAGTCGATTGAAGGCCAGGGCGCCGACGCCCAGTCCCAATCCCGCCAGGAAGGCGCGACGCTGCAGCGTGGGATGAGAAATCATCGGTGAAGCGTTTCGTGAAGGTTGAAAAGAATGGTGGCCACGTCTTCGAAACCCTCCTGCTTGTTCGGAGCGTCCTTGACGGCACGCTGCAGGCTTTTGAGTTCGCTAGGGGTCGGATACCGGGAAAGCACGGTGCGAAAAGCATGCGTCAATTGTTCTGCCAGAGGACCGTCGAATTCATGGAGCGTCCGTTGGGCAAAGGCCCGCGTCATCTCCACGAAGGCGCGATCGTTGAGCAAGGTGAGTGCCTGGAGGGGTGTGTTGCTGCGTGCGCGGTTCACCGTACACACGCCACGGTCGGGTGCATCAAAGATGGCGAAGCTCGCATAGTGCCCGTTTCGCTTCCAAATGGTGTAGATACCGCGTCGATACTGGTCCTCGCCCTTGGATTGAATCCACTCCTCGGGGCCGGCCCCAACAGTCTTGCGCCAGACACCATCGGGCTGGAACGGATAGACGGGCGGACCGCCAACCTTGTGCGAGAGGAGGCCGCTGACAAAGAGCGCTTGGTCGCGGATGGTCTCGGCATCGAGGCGTTGCCCGGGGTGCCGCCAGTAGAGACTGCCGGTGGGATCAATGGCCATGGCTCCCGGCCGCACGGCGGTGCTTTGCCGGTAGGTGCTCGAGAGCACGAGTCGACGTAACGCCTTCTTCAACGACCAGGCATCCTCAGTCACCAACGTCACTGCGAGCCAGTCAAGCAGATCGGGATGGGTGGGGGTGGCGCCTTGCGATCCAAATTCCTCCAAGGTAGGAACCAAGCCTTGACCAAAGATCTCGGCCCAAAGCCGGTTCATGGTGACGCGGCCCACGAGTGGATGATCCTTCTCCACGAGCCAGCGGGCCAAGCCCAGTCGATTGGCGGGCGCACCCTGAGGCAGGCCAGGCCAGACTTCGGGAATGCGGGGTTCGACCGCAGCACCCTGGGCGAGAAAATCGCCGCGCTTGGCAATGAAGGTGGGCCGTGGCGTGGCCACCGTCTTCATGACGCGCGTGGTCTCGCCGGGGTACTCGGGCACGTTCGCGTTCGGACCGATATAGACCATGTTGGACATGCCCATTTCAGTGCCTTGTTGTTTGGTCTCGATGGGCGATTGATTGAAGAAGGCAAAGAGTTCGTAGTACTCGCGGATGGAGATGGGATCGTATTTGTGATGGTGGCACTGGGCGCAGGCCAGAGTCGTCCCTAACCAAACGGCGCCCAGGGTGTTGACGCGATCCACGACTTGCTTGTAGCGGTCTTCGTGAGGGTCGGTACCGGCCTCGAGGTTGACGGGCGTGTTACGCTGGAAACCCGTGGCGATGACCTGGCTTGGCGTGGCCTCCGGAAGCAAGTCCCCGGCGAGCTGCTCCACAGTGAACTGGTCAAAGGGCATGTCGGCGTTGAGGGCGTCGATGACCCAATCGCGCCAGCCCCAAAGTGAGCGGAGCTCGTCGCGCTGGTAGCCCTCGGAATCCGCGTAGCGAGCGAGGTCGAGCCACTGACGTGCCCAACGTTCTCCGAAAGCTTTGGAGCCTAACAAATGATCCACGAAGCGTTCGTAGGCCTCATCGCTGGGGTCGGCGAGAAAGACATCCACCTGGTCGACGGTGGGCGGTAGCCCGGTCAGATCGAGAGAAACGCGCCGGATCAAGGAGGCGGGCAAGGCTTCTTGATTGGGTTGAAGACCATGCTCGCGGAGCCGGTGCTCGACAAAGTGGTCAATCGTGGTGCGGGGCCAGGGGGTCGCACTCAAGGGAATGCGAGGCAAGCTTGGAGGTGCGTAGGCCCAATGTTTGGGCGGTCTCCATCCGTCGTCCGGCCAGGGCGCGCCGGCGTCAATCCACGCGCGAATGTGGGCGATCTCGACTTTGGTGAGTGGCTCTCCTTTTGCCGGCATCCGCTCCTCGGGATCGGTCGACTCGATGACGTGCACCAGGAGTGACTCTCCGGCATTGCCTTTGATGAAGAGTGGTTCACCCGAATCCGTTGGCTGGTGGGCATGAAAGAAGCGATCCAGTGCGACACCACCCTTGCGCGTTTCACCATCGTGACACTTGAGGCAGTGGGCCTCGAAGATGGGCTGAATATCGCGCCCGAAGTCGATGGCCAATCCATCCCATGCCCAGGTGAGCAATACCAGGTGCAAAAACCAACGCATGGCGCAGCCTGCCACGCGATGCCGGGGTGGAAAACTCAAAATTGGCGAGGATCGGCGAGGCGGACCGATACAAAGCTGTCCCAGGGCGGGCGGCATCTCAGCCCTGCCATCGGGACGCGTCCGGGGAAAACATGGATGAAACAGCCATCGCAAATACGCCGTTAGTGTTTCACACCATGGAACTTGGCCCGGGCCCGGACCTTCGCTACAATACTTCCCGAAAAACACCCCGGCTCCTTGGAGGATCGTTCTCCGTGCGAGCCGCATTCCTTCGCCCCGGCTCCCTCCGTCAATCAAGAAGATCCTGCGATGATGAAACTCAAGCCCCCCTTCTTCAACGCCCTCGAGTTCTCGCAAAGCGCCGTCGTCCTCTGGGTCGCGATCGCGTCCTGGGCAACTTTAATGAGTCCCTCCTTGCGGGCCGAGCAAGTCCTCTTCAGCACGGTCCCGGACTTCCGAACCACCTCGCCGAATGATCCCTCCTGGAACGAACTCCGAAGCAACAGCACCGCCCTCTGGAGTTTCGACACCCGGAGATGGCGCGAGTGGGCGCCCAACTACACCGGGCGCATCTCGGTACACCCCGACGGCTGGCAGGTGTTTCACGCTGCGAGCAAGGAGGGCGTCGTTCTCGACAACGTCCTGCGGACCGACCCCAAGCTCTTGAAACTCGACTCCATCCGCCATCCCTCTCCCGTTCCGATCTGGTCGCCCAAGGGAGACCGCATGGTCATTCCCAGCGAGGACGGCCTCCACATCATCGACCTCGACGGCCTCGGACTAGCCCTTCTCCAGGCCGAGGCAAAACCGTCCGATTTCTTCGTGCGCGTCGTCGAAGTCGATGACGTGGCCCGGTTGCCGAGTTTCGGACGCAACCTCATGGCACTGGCAAAGGTCGGTGGCGCCGAACACTACCAATTGCACTTACGCATTTTCGACCAGGACAGCAAGGTCGCGGTCGATCTCGATGAATCGGAGATCACCGGGCAATCCCAACTCGCCACGCTACGCGACGTGGCAGACCGTGTGACCAATTTTGCCCTGCCATCACCTCAAGATGCGGAGGCCGTGATTGCGGCGGCACTGTCACTCCCCATCTCCCGCATCATCTTTCCCGACTTCAGTTTTCTCGACTACCTCCAAGATTTCTCCTGGTCTCCGGACGGGAACCATCTCGCGGTTACCGGCAGGATCACGCCCGCAGCTCCCGAGGCATCTCAAGTACCCGCGCGCCTCGAGACCATCTTCATCGTCCACGTGGCGAACGGTCACGTGGAGCAACTCATCCGGCCGGAATGGAATTACTATGGGGGCAAGCCTTGGATAAACGCACGCTTCCTCGTGATCTGTCCCGACGACGACGAGGACTCCGGAATGCTTGTGGAAGGGGATAACGAGGAGGAAGTTCGGAGCGGTTTCGAAGGCTGTGAGGTGATCGACAAGACGGAACTCGTCACGCCGATGATCTCCGAGTGGACGCATGTTTCGGGCCCATTGTGGTCGCCGCAAGGCGATCTCATCGCGGCCACGGTGCAACGGCATCGATCGATTCTATTCCCCGATCCCGACGATCCGGTCACCAAGACCTTCAAGGCCCACGGACTTGGCAATCCAGCAATGATGTTAGAACGAAACGTGGTCGTGGTTGATTCCGAAGCCAGAGAACTCAGCAGCGCCGCTCTTCGTCGACTAACGGATGACGAGAATCCCTATCCCTACATTCCCTCCGAGAACAGGTATCTCAATGAGGCCACCAGCTGGTCTCCGGACGGGAGCCAAATCGCCTTCACCAAAACCTTTGCCGGTCTGGACACCTCTGACGGTTTTCAACACGCGGGCACCTACGTCATGAGCGCCAACTCTCTTCCGGCCGCCGGAAGCTTCGAAGGGCGGCGCATCAAGGACCGCGGCGGGGCCAGCCAGTGGGTGGAACTCGATCCTCTCCCCGTTTCCCTGACCATCGATCTTTCCAGCCCCTTGAACGACGTGGGTGACACCACCACGGCCTTTGTCAAGGCGCGCCTGATCAGGTCTGAGCCCCACACCGTGGCTTTCCACGGTCCACTCCTGCAGGAGATCGTCGACGCGGAAGATCCCCAAAGCCGTTCACTCCTCACACTGAGCGGCGCGGAACCGACCCCCAATCCCTTCGTGCTCGACGCCGCCAATCCCGAGGCCGTCTTTCCCGTCGCGATTACGGTTACCAGACGAGGGATCTCCACTCTCCACAGCGAGATCGACGTAACCACGCCCGAGGGGACGGTGGAGCGGATCACCGAAGATCTCGACATCCTCATCAATCCGCTGGAAGTCTCCCTTCGGGCGCTCCCCCTCGTCGATGGCGAACCCATCGTCAACATGACCCGGGATCCCGATACCGGTAAGATCACCGACGAACACGACATCCCCATCGAACCTAGAATCGAGGTCACCCTAACCAACTCGGGCGATCGCCCCGTCCAGGCCTTCTTGCAACAGATCTCACCGCGGGCCCGCGATCTCACGCCCCTTCCAGGTAGGGTACGCGTCGACGACACGGGGCAGCGTTTTCCCTATCAGTTACCCGAGCCCCTGGCCCCCGGCCAACACCGCACGATCGTCTATCCTCTAGAGATCGTTGACGACGGGCGCTTCGCCTTCATTGCCTTCGCCTCCGCCGCCTACCTGAACGACAACGGGGATCCCCTGGCGCAAACGCTGACGACCTCGATCGAAGGCGCCCCCATCGCCGTGGGCGAACCCTACCCCCTGGAGATCGAAATCGAGCCCGGAGGCGGCAACCTCATTGGCACCATCCGCAATGGCACTGTTACCATCGCTCCCGGTTCGAACCTCAACCTCCTCGCCACCATCCGAAACCTAAAATCGAACAGCACCATCGAGTTCCGCGGCATCGATGCCACCGGAAAGAAAAATGCCCTGGGCGGCGCCTTCACGAATGAACCCGCCTGTCCACCCACGGCAACGTTTCACAAGCTCGACGCCAACAGCTCGATCACCCTCCCGGCTCAGATTCAGACTTTCCTGGAAGGCCCCGTCTTCGGCACGGTGCAATGGAAGTATCCCGAGGACGGCAAGATCGTGGACGACGCCACCGGCGACGCCGTCAAGCTCCGGCCGGACGACGTCCTCATCAAGAGCGATCTCACCGAGGATGACGCCCCTCTCTTGCTCAAAGTGGTGCAGAACTACCAGCTGCCCCCTCGGAATCCGGACATCACCGTGTTGGAAGGAGCCGGTCAATTCAGTGAGCACTTTCTCAATGCGTTCGGGCAGTGGGCCTACAGCAGCTTCGATTCCATTGGTTCGATCGGACGATTCTTCGGCAGGCACTCGGTCACCGGCATTGCGGCCGCGTTCGAGGAGCTTGGCGACAGTGCGATGGCCGTTCTCGCCATCGCCGAGCAGATCAACACCACCTGGTCGGAAATGGCGGAAGCGAAACGGACCGCCTTTCTCCAATCGATCCTCCCCGATGTTCAAGGGCGTGCGCAATTGATCTACTTCTACAACCGCGAGAGCGCTCCGTTCGACATCTTCGATGCCGCCGCTGCCTTTGAGTTCACGCAGAAGGCCGTCTACCCGTTCTTCTCGGGGATTGAAGAGGCCTACGCCAATCAGGATTACCGGAAGGTCTGGGCCCTCATGGGCACCGCCAGCGGTCACCTGGCCATCGAGGTGGCGATGTGCGCGCTTCCCACCAAGTTCGCCACCCACAGAAAGGGGGCCGACCTCGCCAAGCTGGCCGAGAACGCCGACAACGTGCGCGCGGCGACGGAGCAACAGCGTCTCCTGCGCACCCTGAAAGGCCCCGTGGACCGGGATCAGGCGGCAGCTGCATGGGGGGCCGGCGGGGAGGAACTCACGCGCACCGAAGCCGTGCTCAGGGCACTCGGCATGCGCGGCTACGCCCGCGAGCGCTCCACCCGGGCCACGAATCTGATCGAGAACCTCAAGATCGCCATCAACAAACCGGAGCACATGAAGCCGAAGGGGATCAACGAACTCGATATCCATCTGCTAGGCGGACCCAAAGATGCCCCTGGAATCAAGGGCCATGACGGCATCGAATACACGGCAGACGGCATCACCGCCATCTTTGAGCCGCCTTCCGAGAAGTTTCTCCGCGATACGCTACCCAAACGGGACCCCCCACTCGACCCCGAGGTCATCGAGCGCGTCATCCTCAAGGCCGAAGAACGACGCAAGGAGTGGGCCAAACACGAGGCCAAGTTCCGCGAATGGAGCGACAAGGGATTCGATGTCACCTTCAATTACAAGGACAACGGCGTGCGGCCAACGCTTCGGGAACTGCTCACTGGAAACACGAAAAAACGCCGGTTCAAGTTCGATGAAATCCCTCTGGAAGATGGTCGAAAGATGTATGTCCCTCGCCTAACCAATGACGCCGATGAATTCCGCCTCATCACCGGCGATGTCGACTGGGTGCATTTCTGCTGGGCGGACGGCCGCCCGCTCGATCCTGCCACCGCGCGCCGTCTCTACGATACCTTGCAGAGTTGCTGCGGACTCCAGCACGGGGAAACCATCGCCTGGATACGCGATGGTCTGAACGTCTTTGATTCCAAGGCCGAACAGCTCAAGGATTACCTCCTGGGAAACAAAGCGTTACTGGAAGTCGGCGGTGAATCGCTACGCGCCACCACCATCATGCCGGAGTTGACGCGAATCGCCGGTAACGGCCGGAGTCATATCGTCTACTTCGACAACGGCACCAAGGAACTGCTCAAGGCCGTTGCCAAGGCCGACTCGCTCAACCGCACCTTCAACGCGCTCGACCGGGTGTTCTCCGCCCGTCACGTTATCATTCCCGCGATGTGGCTCAACGATGTGGTCGAGGGCGCCGGGCGGCAGGACTTCCAATTCAACCGCTCCTCGACCTCCGACCTCGTCACGCAAAACGACGAAGGCAACCTCCAGTCCTGGGACGGCGAACGGTGGATCGCCTATACCGCGCCGCCCGGTCCACTCCAGCTCACCCCGGTCACCGTTACCGACGCCCCGGCTTCCGCCGGCGAGACGCGCCTTTCCACGGTGCCGATGGAAGACCTCTTCCCAGGTCTGGCCGTCGACCATCTGTTCCAGCCTGGCGACGAGGTCGTTGTGGCGCCGGGCGAAACCGAGCAATCGATTCACACCGTGACCGCTCTCGGCTCCCTGATCCTCGATCCGCCTCTGCCTCACGACTATCCCGTGGGAACCATCGTGGCGCTCGTCCCCGGTTCGGGCGACGGCGGTGGAGACGGTCTCGATACGGACGGTGACGGCTTCACCGATGCCCAGGAACGCAATCTCGGAACCGATCCGAACAACCCCAGTTCCCATTTCCGCATCATCACGGCGAGCTATTCAGCGCCTGGCATCATCGGGCTCTCCTGGCCCTCGCTTCCCGGCCGGACATACACAATCGAGGCTTCTCCAACACTGACACAGAATTCATGGACTCCGCTCACCACCATCGAATCCACGGCCTCCATCACGAAGGCAAACTTCCTTCAGGTTCCCGCTGTGGCGGGGAAGACGCATTACTACCGCGTGCGGTTTGATGAATGACATGGAGCGGAGTTTTCCGACGGGCTAACTAACTGTCTAACTTGACCACCGTCATTCCTTGGCATCGCCGACGCCGTCGCCCGCTCCGCCCTATTGAACTCCGTTTACCAATTCCGGATTACTGAGAGCTTGCCCTCGGCTGGTATGCTCGCACAATGAACGTATGAAACACACCCTGCCTCTCCTCCTCGTCCTGGCCTCCGTTGCGGCAAACCAAGCCTCCGCCGACCTCGCCAAAATCGTGTCCCCCAACGCCGTGGCCGAGAAGCTCGGCGGCGACATGCGCTTCACCGAAGGGCCGGTCTGGATCCCAGCCAAGAACATGCTCGTCTTCAGCGACATTCCCAACAGCGTCCTCATGCAGTGGACAAAGAAGGATGGAGTGAAAGAGTACCGCAAGGTGGCGGAGTCCAACGGCAACATTCTGGATCTCCAGGGGAACCTCCTCACCTGCCAGCACGCCGGGCGCAATGTGATCAGCACCGATGCCGAGGGCAAGGTGACCGTGCTCGCCGACAAGGTCGAAGGCAAGAAACTGAACTCCCCCAATGATCTCGCGATCCTTTCGAACGGTGAGATCTGGTTCACTGATCCGAGCTACGGACTGCGGGGCAAGCCCGGTGAACTCGAGGGCAATTGGGTCTGGCGGATTGGCGAGGGTGGAGTGGACGTCCTCTACAAGGGCCACGACATGCCCAACGGCATCGCCTTCTCGCCCGACGAGAAGCGCGTCTACATCGCCGATACCGGCAAGGTCGGCAAGATCCGCGCCTTCGATGTTGTCAAGAAGGGCATGCTCGGAGAACCGCTCTTCGAGATCGACATTCGTTGCGATGGCATGTGCATCGACACCGATGGTAACATCTACACCACCTCCCGCGGCGGCATCCATGTCTTCAACAAGGACGGTAAGAAGCTCGGCGTGATTGAAACCCCCGAGCATCCCGCCAACGTGTGCTTCGGCGGCGCGAACTACGACACCCTCTTCATCACCGCCCGCACATCCCTCTACTCCGTGAAGACCAATGCCAAGGGCGCCAAGCCCAAGGGTGCCAAATGGTAGTTTCCATGGTGCGCACTTCGTAGAAGAAGAAGCGGTGACGCTTCTGCCATGGAAAGGAACAAATTTCCATGATGCGAACCTCGTAGAAGAAGCGGTGACGCTTCTGCCATGGAAAGGGCACGCTCACGCGTTCCTCCACAGGGCTCGATGGAGTTCTAATCGAGCGTTCGAATACGGCGTAGATCGGCTCGCATTCCCCCGCCCGCCCCAAAGGGAAAATCCCACAAAAGGTTCGCGAATTCGTTCTTTTTTTCGGCAATGAGTCTCCAAATCGCGGTCGGGGCAAGCAATCGTGAGGGCATTGCAGATCCTCGATGACTTGCCCTGAAACTGTTCTATTTTCTCTCGCGCGCTCATGAAAGAGATTACCTTCATTTTCCTAACGGGGATGTCCGCAGCAGGGAAATCTCATCTCGCGCCCAAGCTCGCAGATCAATTGGGGGCTTCGGTGCTCACCTCGGATCTCGAGATCATGAAACGAGTTTTCGATATCTTGTACAGCCATGAACTTGAAAAACGGGCCGAAAAGAAGCTGCGGCAGTCCAGGAGGCGCCACCCGATTCCGAAAAAGAACATCGAAGACCCGGAGCATCTGTTTCGGCTTTACCACCGGGACTGGCTAGCGAGAAACGATTTTCCCGCTCTCGTTCTGGCAGACGGCTGGATCTATTCCCGCCAAAAATGGAGAAGAGAAACCTACAAAGCACTTTCAAAATTACCCATTCACCCGACCTACCTTGGCCTCGTTTATCGGCCGAGCTTCGAGGATTTTTTCCCAAGGTTTTGCCAACGGGTGGGAGAAAAGGACGCGCGCTTCCTCGAACTGAGCGAAGCGGAACGAAGGAGCCGGGCCATGACTCGATACGAACGATTTCGCTTTGAACCTCCCGAGGATGAGCCTGAGCTTGGTCGAATCGAACAAGTAGAAACCGAGGAGGAGGCCATTGCAGTCCTCAGAGCCATGCTCAATGGGGCCGTTTCTGCCGGCTGATGGTTCCATGATAGGCCATCAGGGCCTCCCGGATGGCTTCGACCACCAGTTCCGGCTCATGCATGGGAATGCCATGACCGCTCTTGTGCGTGATGATGTGCCGGCCCTGACGAACCGACCGCAGCCACTTCCGATGGCCCTCGATCCAACGCGGCATGATCCTCCTCACCATGGCATCGTGGGCCTTGGCACCCGTGAGCAAAATGACGGGCACAGCCGGCACCTGCGCTTCGCGGGCCTGTTGCATGGATTGCGGCGTCATCCCTTTCTCATTCTGTGCTGCCGCATCACTGGGAGAAACGCGATTGACGTCGTAGCGTTCTTGAAGCCACTCGATGACGTCTTCCTGGGTCGGGTCCACGAGAACCAGGGCAGCGGTTTCGTCAGGGTAGCGATCGGCGAAAACGCGAACATAGGGGCCGCCAAAGGAATATCCCACCAAGACATAGGGAGGCGGCAGATTTCTTCCGTGCAAGGCCGCACGGAGTTCCTCGGCAATGCGGCGGGCATCGCGCGGCGTCGGCCCCGCTTCGGATCCCCAAGCACCTCCGTGGTCATAACTGAAAGTACGGGCGAACGGGGAAACTTCGTGTTGTAGCCGGGTCCAGAATTCGAGAGGAGCGGGGCCAAAAGTCTCGAAGACGACGGTCGGGTCTCCCTCCCCCAGAACCAGGGTCCGGAGGCGGTGCCCGCCGACATCGACGAGACGCGGGCTCTCGCGATGGGCGCTCAAAGTGAGAGTCAGGGCAATGACAGTCAGAATGATAGGTATCACGATAAGTATCCGGGCGCTCTTCATGAAGATGATTCAGGCGTGACGATGGGAATGGAGGCGATGGAGCGCCACGCCAAGGCGAACTGCCGGCATGAATGCGAGGGCCATCAAGGTGAGAAGGTTCCGGATCCACACCGGATACGGCAGGATCTGCCAGATGCCATAGACGAGGCATCCCGTAACGCCCACCCACCAGGCGAAGTATCGGGCGGCCCGGCCCGCGGACAGGATCTCCCGCTCGACGGCGCCGGTCCACAACCGATACGCGAGCCAAATCTTGAGGAGCACGAGAGCACCGCAAAGCCAGATCAACTTCGGAGCACGCCCAATGAGAAAAAGGCGCACTTCCTCCGGATGATGATGCGCGAAGAGCATGCCAAAGAGGAGAGCGAAGCCGAGGAGCAAGGCGCCAACGAAAGAGAGGTGAGCATGCCAGCGCCACCGCTCGCCGGCGACACCGAGATAGATTCCATTGACTAACAATTTCCAGGTGAAGAGGACGCCAAGCACCGTGATCATCCCCGCGGCAACCCAGAGACGTTCGTAGGAGAACTTGGAGCCAAGCATGGTTACCCACTTGACCATGGACGAGAGGTCGCACCAATGCCCTAACCACATTGCGGCAGCGACGAAAACCAAGGCCCAGGTAAGCATGGCACTGGCGAGTGCCGCAAGCACCTTGGTTCTGATCAAGTCGCCCGAACCACAGGGGCGCGTGGCGAGGAACGGTGACACCGTGAGATCCTTGGACCAGAAATCCGCCTTGCCAAAACCCTTCCCCACGGCAAAGGCGAGTGCGATCGGGGTGAGCAAGATCCACTGCAAGGTCACGACCGTGGTTTCGGCCCGGATCTCGCCGACAAAGGGCGCCGGCGCCATGATGAGGACGAGAACGCCGAATGTGGCCCAGGGAAGCACACAGCCACAGCGCCGCCATTCGTACCAAAACTGGGCCGCCGCGGCAGAGCGAAAGGGCTCTCGTCTCCGAGGGCGCAAGCGGTCACTCAGATCTTCCAGTAGACGTCTGAGAGTTCCGCGCGAGTTTGCTTCCATGCCGCCGTGCCGCTGGGAGTGCACCGCCGCGAGGGCGCCGAGATAGAAACCGAGACACCACGGCGTCAGGGCCGCGAGCAAGAGCAGGTCGATCGACCACGAACCCAGCGGTGCCGGGAGCAGCGATCGCCACGTTCCTTCGATGGTTGCTAGGGCTACCCCAAGCGAAACATGGAATGCTCCCCCAACTCCAAGCACCACCAGTTTGATCATCCGATGGGGAGCGAGAGACCAGAGGATCGCCTGATAGCCGGCCATCCCCGATGCCAGCAAGATCGCGGGCCAAAGTGGCGACTGCACACCGATCGCATAACCAAAGATCATCGTTGACGCCATCAGGTAGACCGTGGCGATGGCCACCATCCCAGCGACCATGGGCGTCGTCACCAGGAGGGTCGTGGATACCGGAAGAGTGAAGGTCCGCACGGGGAAGCCCGAGAAGCGGCCACGCCGGTCCCGTTCCGTGTAGTTGAATGCCACGAAGACGAGGAAAACGGATCCTGCGATGGGCAAGGCGCTGACGAACTCGAGCACGGCGTTTCCCTGGATGTCGCGTGCGTGCATCCAGGTCACCGGGAAGCTCAGCCCGATCAAAACGGCCGCAGCCAGCGCAAGGCGCCGTTTGGCCCACCAGAACTCGCAGAGAATGGCCATCGCCGGAGTTGATCCTCGGGCCATCACCGAGCCATCCCCCCTGCCCCGGTGGCCTGAGCGACAAAGATCTCATCGAGTGTCGGAACCCGTTCTTCAACGACCTCGCCGCCTAACTTCGCCAGCGATGCCTCCAGGGGACCGCGCGCTCCCTGACACATTATGGACCACTCGCGATCCGCCCCTTGCAGATGCACGACGTTTTCCAACGAAGGGATCTCCAACCGCGGCGCGGGAAAACGAACGACAAGGCAAACATGCCGCTCCTTGATGTCGCTCAACGTCCCTCCGAGTACGACCCGCCCACGATGGATCATGGCGATCTGATCAGACACACGCTCCACTTCATCCAAGAGATGGGAGGAGAAAAAGACAGTCCTTCCCTCGTCCGCCACCGTCCGGATGATGGCTTCAAGGATATCCCGCCGCACGACGGGGTCGAGGCCAGAACTTGGTTCGTCGAGGATCAGCAGTTCCGGCCGGTGTGCCAGGGCGACGAGCAGCCCGGCCTTGGCTAACTGCCCCTGTGAGAGGTGGCGCACACGCACCTTGGTCTCAAGCTCAAACTGCCGGCGCAGTTCATCGGCATAGACGTGATCCCAACCGGGATAAAATGCCGCCGAATAACGCAGGAGTTCATCCACACGCATCCAGGACGGAAGATCGCGAGCCTCGGAAAGGTAACCAATGCGGCTGAGCACTTCGACGCCCTGGGCAACGGGATCCAGCCCGAATACCCGCACCGCTCCCGCCTCCACGCGGAGAAGGCCCAGCAGATGTTTGATCAAGGTACTCTTGCCGGCCCCGTTCTCCCCCAGCAACCCAAAGACACACCCTCGGGGAACATGAATCGAGACGTCCTCCAAGACCGGCTTGGTCCCGAAGCGACGAGAAAGCCCGGCGACGCTGATCACGGCACCGGCTGAAGAAGAAGTGGGCAGGTTCATTTTCCAACTCGAACATGCATCTCTTCGCGGCGGACCCGCAGTAGATCGATCACGGCATCGAACTCGATGTTCAACTGCTCCGCTTCCGCCAACAAGGTATCCGCACGCTCTGTCAAAATCTTCATTTTCTCGCGCCGGTCCAGCGGCGAACCCAGATCAGAGACAAAAGTGCCAGTGCCATGCCGCTTGGTGACGACGCCGTCCTTCTCCAACTCCAGGTAGGCACGGGCCACGGTGTTGGGGTTTACCCGCAGTTGCTCCGCCAAGCCGCGAATGGTGGGCATCTCTTCACCAGGTTCGAGGCGTCCGGAAGCCCTGAGGTACTTGATCTGCTTCACGATCTGGCGATAGATCGGCACGCGATCTTCCATGGAAATGTGGATCTGCATCGCTGTATTTGTGTATTAATAGATTAATACACTAGAACACACCGAGGTCAACCGCAATCCGTCGTCAATCCGCTCGTCGGCCCCGCCTGGGAGGGCGGTCGACTGCGATTTCGTGATATTCGAAATTTTTTTCGGCTTTCGTGTAAGATCTTCGGCCGCCCGGCGAAAGCAGAGAGTGAACCCAATATCATCTACCATGAAAGCACTCTCACTCACCGCTCTGCTCCCGCTCCTACTCGCGACGTCTCTCCAGTCTCAAACCGAGGATGATCGTCACTGGTTCTATGATTATGGCGGTCCCGACGGGGAGGCTTTTGAGATGCAGCGGGCGGGAAACTACCTCTACACCTTTGGAGGTTTCCTCAGTCTCGAGGGGGATGCCCACAAGAAGAATTTGGGGCGCTTCAATCTCACTTCAGAGACTTGGGAAGGCGTGCCCGGCATCGATCGGAACTTCAGCAATTTCGTCCGTTGCGCCACGGTCGACCAGAACGGCAATCTCTGGTTTGGCGGTGATTTTGTCACCATCGGCGGCGTGGCCGCGCTGAAGGTCGCGAAGTTCGACCCCAGGACGGAAACGTGGAGCGCTCTTGAAGATCCCACCCTGCCGAGCTCTGACTCGATTGGCCCATCTGGTGGCGGTGTGCGTGCCATCACGCGCGCCGGCGACTACGTCTACATTGGCGGTTTCATCTTCAATCACGAGGACAAGGCCTGGCGCTACATCCGTCGCTATCACATACCTACCCAGCGGTGGGAAACCGTCGGTGGCGGCCTCAATGACACCGTCGATGACCTGGAGACCGATGCTAACGGCAACGTGTATGCTAGCGGATCGTTCACTGCAACTGTGACAGACGGCAAGCCCTTGGCCGGCGTTGCCAAATGGGACGGACAGAGCTGGGAGGCCCTCGGAGCTGGAATCACTGGAGGCGCCGCAGTCGTAAGGGACTTGGTCCTCGACGCGGAGGGCAATCTCTATGCTGGGGGTCAGTTCACCAATGCAGGAGGCAAGCCTGCCAACAATGTCGCCCTCTGGAGTGACGGCACCTGGGATGTCATGAACGGTGGCATCATTGGCGGTGGGAACGTGGGCGGAATCTATGGCATGGCAGTCGATTCCAAGGGGCGGCTCTACGTTGGGGGCGACTTCGACGCCGCCGGGACCTCAGACCAGGAACCCTTGAACAAGGTAGCTGTCTGGGATGGAAGTGGTCAATGGCAAGCGCTGGGTTCCGGGCTCGGTCTCTCGACAACGCAGATCGTGAACGGGGTCCATGCCATCGGAGAAGACGTTTACTTCACCGGGGTCTTCTCCAAGGGCTACGAGCGGCCGAATACGAAGAAGAACTTCGCTCTCTGGAATCCCAACATAGACTTCACGGACTATCTTCCCGGGGTGCGCGGACTGGATCTCGGGCTTCGTGTGACACGTGAAGGGAATGACTACAAAGTGTCCCACCCGACGATCAGCGGCCAGACCTACTACCTTGAATCCAGTGCGGACATGGTGAACTGGTCCACGAGCAATTCCTTCAACGGCAATAATCGCGATCTCATTTGGACCTTCCCTTCCAATGGGAGCCAGCACTATTTCAGGGTCAAGGTTGAGGGCTGATTGCCAAATTCCAAACGCGCCGTTGAACACGGGACTTCAGTTCGGGGCGTGAAAACGGGGACGCGGTCTACCGCGTCCCCTTGTCCTTCCTGATCGACGTATTCTTCGCGTCATTATCATATTCCATTTGGCACCTGTAGCGGGACGCGTGGGCGTTCCCGGGGAGAAGCGCCACTGCTTCTTCTACGAGGTTCGCATCATGGAAATCTGTGATGGCGCTTGGTCTAGAATCGATCGGCCGTCTAGTCTAGCGTTGCAGCACCACACCGGCTCTCGCCTACCCACGATGACGAGGAACTTCACATCGTGGCTTGCCATGGTGCGCCGAGGCCCAGCTTTCGTGCATGGGCTTCAACCCGAATTCATCTTGTCGCTCGGCGTGAAAAAGGCTTCGATGGAAACGGTTCATGAACATTGATGCGTTTCGTCACCTGAATCCGTTGGCCCAGACCAAACGGTACCTGGGCACGGATGCACGAGCGGACGCCGTCGCCGGACTCACGGTGGCGATCATGGGCGTGCCGCAAGCCATGGCCTACGCGCTGATCGCCGGGCTCCCCCCCGTCTACGGACTCTACACGGCCATCGTCACCTGTGTCGTTTCGGCCTTGGTGGGAAGTTCCAACCATCTTGTCACGGGGCCGACCAACGCCCTCTGCATGGTGATTCTCAGCCTCACGGCGCCGCTCACGGCCAAGTACCAGATGAGCCTCTTCGAACTCGTCCTGCTTCTGACGTTCATGACGGGGCTCATTCAACTCGGGTTCGGCTTGCTTCGATTGGGCGGCATCGTCCGTTACGTTTCCAATGCCGTGGTCGTCGGGTTCACGGCAGGTGCCGGTATTCTCATCGCCACCAACCAGCTGAAAAACATGATGGGCGTGGATCTGGTCGGTGCGCATGCGGAACGCTTCCACGAGGTCTTGTGGGCCACCGTCCAACGCATTCCCCAGACCAATCTTTTCGCCCTGTTTCTCGGTGTGCTCACGGCGGTCCTGGTGATTTTCTTGCCAAAACTGAACCGCCGCCTTCCGGGCTCGCTTCTCGCGGTGGTGATCACGGGCTTGATCGCCTACGTCCTCGGTTGGCACGATCCTGCCCGAGGAGATGCCAAGGTAGAAATCGTGCGCGACATCGAACCGATCAGCGCCAGTCTCGATCTCTTTCATCTTCCGCAGTTTCTCACCGCGCCCAACTACGAACTCGCGCGTGAATTGGGATCCGGAGCCCTCGCCCTGGCCCTTCTCGGGCTCATCGAAGCGGCCTCCATCGCTCGGGCGGTGGCGGCCACTTCCGGTCAGCGGCTTAACTTCACTCGGGAGTTTATTGGGCAAGGCACGGGAAACATCGTTGGCTCGTTCTTCAGTTGCTTCGCCGGTTCCGGCTCTTTCACCCGCACGGCCGTCTGTTTCAAATCGGGGGGACGCACACGGATGGCAGCGGTGTTCTCCGCCATCTGGACCACGCTCACGGTGCTCCTGCTGGCGGATTTCGCCAACTACATCCCCAAGGCCAGCCTTGCCGGCATCTTGGTTGTCATCGCCTATTCGATGATCGACAAGCACCGCCTGGCCCTGGCCTGGAAAACGAGCAAGAACTCCCGGCTCATCCTCTTTGGCACGCTGGCGTCGACACTCGTGTTGCCCCTGGAATTTGCCATCTTCGTCGGTGTTGCGTTATCCATTGTGATTCTTCTAAGGGTGACGGGCAAGACGGATCTGACCCAACTGGTGCCGCGGCATGACGGCGGCTTTGACGAGTTACCTTTTCAAAGGGCCGCCCCGTCTCCCGTGGTCACGGTGAATATGGAAGGCGCACTCTACTTTGCCGCGGTGGAGGATCTCGATTACGAGTTGTTACGCGCCATCACACCGGAGACACGCGTCGTTGTGCTTCGCATGAAACGCCTGCGCGCGGTGGGCAGCACAGCCATGGCCATCCTCGGGCATTTTCACAAGCTGCTGCGAAAACGGAACATCCACCTCGTTGTGTGTGGCATTGAAAGGGAGATGAGCAAGGTCATGACCCATTCCGGCCTGCGGGAGACCATCGGCGAGCAGAACATTTTCTGGGCCGACAACAAGCTCCACCAATCCACCGAGTTGGCCTTGGCGCGAGCCTGGAGCATCGTCGAGCAGGAAAAGAAGACGAAGGCCGGCACGGACCGGAGCAAAGCGGGACAGGATGGCGAAAGCGCAGAATTGACCGCCGGGGATATCCTCAATCGGCGAGCCATTCGCTTTGGAAACGAGCACCAGCTGCGCGAGGCCATTTGGTTGATGTCCGAGATGCACAAGCGGACCGACGCGAGCACGCCGCAGCCGCTGTTTCTTCAAGATAGCGAGGCCAAGCTCGCCGGGCAGTTGTCTCCCTGGCGATTGATCGAGGAAATGATGCGCGATCTGGACCACGACTCCCTCGCGGAGCTGTCGGACCAAGAATTGGCGGAATCTCTTCGCACCCATCTCACCACGAGCATCAATACCATTGCGCGGATGGATCTTCCCAAGCTCACCCGCGATTCGAATCTCGGGGCACTGTTGAGGGCCATGGTGAGCCATGACGATCAAGTGCTTCCCATCTGCGACGAGAATGGCCGCATCATGGGACTCGTCGAACAGTACCCGCTCTTGCGGGCACTCGCGGAACAATTGAAAAACTCGGAGGGACGACGTTCATGAGCGACACCCAGCAACGTGGCCGAATCACCGCACGAAGTCTCATGAGGAAGGCCTTCGCTACCATCGAGGCGGCGAGTCCACTGAGTGAAGTCTTCGAGTGTTTGACCGATTCGGACGAACACAAGACGCCCCTTCCGCTGATTGTGGTGAACGGCGACGGAACCTTCGCCGGTGTGCTCACCCCCATGGCCCTCTACCGCGCACTCTTGCGCAAGGTCCGGCTCAACGATATCCCCGCTCTAGGCAATGACCCGTTTCTCGAGAAGATGCGTGAGCAACTGAACATGCCAGTTTCCGAAGCCATGGTCCGCGAGGTGCCGCGAGCCTACCCCGACGATGGGCTGTGCTCACTCATGCGTATCAACATCGATCGCTGTGAACCACGGATTGAGTTCACCCCAGTACTCGAGAACGACAGCGTGATTGGGATCGTCTACGTCACGGAGATCTTCCACGCGGCCGCTTCCCTCACACTGACACCAGACACCGAGGGCATTCGGTTGGATTCGGACAAGGACGACGAGCTCAGCCATTGATGATCGTCGATTGCCCTACTTCAAATAGTGGAGCCAGTGGTGCGGACACTCCTG
>JANQJH010000333.1 GCA_028281705.1 Verrucomicrobiales bacterium | reverse complement strand
CTCCTGGAGGGGCACCGATACCCGAGGGCGCGAGCGGGCGGCTGGAACTGGCGCGTTGGATCGCCTCGGCGGAGAACCCGTTGACCAAACGGGTGATGGCAAATCGGATCTGGCAGTACCACTTCGGGCGCGGACTGGTGCCGACATCGAGTTTGTTTGGGGCCCAGGGAGAGCTGCCGACGCACCCGGCGCTCTTGGATCATCTGGGCGAGTTCTTCGTGGAGAGCGGGTGGTCGATCAAGGCGATGCATCGTCTATTAATGCACTCGGCCACTTGGCAGCAGTCCGCGGCGGCCTCGGAGGAGGCACTCGAGACAGACCCGGAGAATCGGCTTTGGGGCCGGTGGATGCGGCGGCGGCTCGAGGGCGAGGCCATTCGCGACGCCATGCTCGCGGTGAGCGGTCTGCTCGATGAATCACCTGGTGGGGCCCATCCGTTTCCCGAGGATGCCTACAAGAAGTTCTCTCAGGGGAATCCCTACCGAGCCGACATCGCCAATGACCGCCGGACGGTCTACCAGATGGTGCGCCGGAATGGAAAAGATGCCTATTGGGAACTCTTCGACGCGCCGGATCGCAATCAGTCGACGGCATCCCGCCGGACTTCCACCGTGCCGATGCAGGCGCTCTTCATGATGAATAGCGCCTTCGTACGGAGAAACGCCGAGGCCTTTGCCGAGCGGCTCGGGGGCGGCTGCGCGGAGGAGAAGGTGCGGTCCGCCTACCAGCTGGCGTACGGGAGAACGATGGTGCCGGCGGAGGAAGAATCGGCGTTGGCCTATCTGGAGGCATTTTCCGGTGAGGGCGAAGCAATCTCCGAGAACGCTTGGGTGAGCTTTTGCCGTGCGATTCTCGCGAGCAACGAGTTTGTTTATCTCGACTGATCGATTGATCTCCATGAAGAAACCATCAAATGATGCGACAACCGGACCGGGAATGGCCTCCCTCTCTCGCCGGCAGCTATTGGCCCAGGCGGGACGTGCGGGGCTAGCCGGGATTGGCTTGGCGGGCATGGGAGGCGCGGCGGCGGCGACTGGGACGACGAATCCTCGGCATCCCCTGGCAGCGAGGGCCCCGCATTTTTCGGCGAAGGCCAAGCGGGTCATCTTCTTTTTCATGAACGGGGGCATGTCCCACGTCGACTCGTTTGATCCTAAGGCCGAGCTGCATGCGCTGGATGGGCAGGAGTCTTCTCGCAAGGGGCGGAAGTGGAAGGCGAGCCAGTGGCAGACGATCACGGATCCGGTGACGGGGATCGAGACGACAAACCTGGTCCCCCATCTGAACTCGGTCATGGAGGAGATCGCGTTGCTGCGATCGATGCGCGGTCCGTTTGGGGACCACTTTGAGGCCACGTTGCACATGCATACGGGGCAGCGAGGGATGGCGCGACCCGGGATCGGCGCCTGGTTGAGTTACGGCCTGGGAACGACGAACACGGATTTGCCGGCGCATGTGGTCATCGCGAAGAAAGAGATCTACGGCGGGGCCAAGGCCTGGGATGCGAGTTTTTTGCCGCCGATTCACCAGGGCATGCGGATCGTGCCGGGTGCGGAGCCGGTGAAGTATGTCAGCCCGCATCCGTCCATTGGAGAGCGTCAGCCGGGTGAGCTGGCCTTTATCGAGAAGCTCAACCGGAGACACCAAGTGGGCCGGGAGGACACCGCGGAGTTGGGAGCGCGCATGCTCTCGTTCAAAACGGCGACCAGTCTGCAGCGTGAAGCCCCGGGGCTTTTCAACATCGAGGCCGAACTCGAGGAGACCCTCGGGCTTTACGGGATGCCCAATGCGGAGGCCCGTGATTTCGGCTGGCAGTGTCTCATGGCACGCCGCATGGCGGAGAGCGGCGTGCGGTTCATCGAGGTCATCCACTGGGGAAACTGGGATCACCACTCGAATATTTCCGCACACGGCAAGTTGGGACGGGAGATCGATCAGCCCATCGCCGGCCTGATCCGCGATCTGAGAACACGGGGCATGCTGGAGGAGACCCTGATTGTCTTCGCCACGGAGTTTGGCCGCACGCCGTATCACGATTCGAATCCCACCGGCCGCGGGCATCACCGGAGCGCCTTCACCTGCTGGCTGGCGGGCGGGGGCGTCAAGGGGGGGACCGTTTTCGGTGAGACGGACCCGACGGGAAACGAGGTGGCGGTGGACCCGGTGACGATCAACGATTTCCACGCCACCATCCTGCATCTCGTGGGATTCGATCACGAGCGCTTGACCTACGCCTACACCGGGCGCGATTTCCGGCTGACCGATGTCTACGGCAACGTGATCGAGGACGTACTGGCCTAGGAGCCCTCTTTCTCGCGGTGGAGAAGAAGTATCGCTTGCGTTCCTGGTCGGTCGGATTCTACTTCCCCGCTCGGGCTGATGCGCCTCCGTGGCCCGACTCTGAAGGAGGCAATGCCGGTAGTTCTAAACGAACCCAACAACCTAACCCTAAACGCATTAAATGAGTACCACAGAGTTGTCGGAATTGATCTCCAAGACATTCCGAACTTATCGCGAAGGAAGTATCGTCAATGGGACGATTCTAGAAATTAAGCCCCAAGTTGTCCTGGTGGACATTGGTTACAAGTCGGAGGGGGCCATTCCGATCACGGAATTTGAAGATGAAGAATTTGAAGTGGGGGATGAGATCGAGGTCCTCTTGGAGCGCCTGGAGAATGACGAGGGCATGGTGGTGCTCTCCAAGGAGAAGGCGGCTCACAAGCAGAACTGGGACAAGATCGTCAAGGTTTACCAGGATGGTGGCCTGGTGCGCGGCAAGGTGAAGTCCGTCGTCAAGGGCGGTCTCATGGTGAACGTCGGTGTGGAGGCTTTCCTCCCCGGTTCCCAGATCGACATCATTCCGCCGAAGGATCTCTCCGAATACGTCGGCAAGGTGTTCGAATTCAAGATCGTCAAGGTGAACGACGACCGGAAGAACATCGTCCTCAGCCGCCGCGAAGTCATCGAGCAGGAGCGCGCGGAGCTGCGCCAGAAGTTTCTCTCCGAAGTTCAGGTGGGCGACAAGGTCGAGGGGATGGTCAAGAATATCACCGATTTCGGTGTCTTCGTCGATCTCAGCGGCATGGACGGTCTCCTGCACATCACGGACATGAGCTGGGGCCGGATCAGCCACCCGAGCGAGATGCTGGCCATCGGCCAAAACGTCGAAGTCATGATCCTCGAGGTCAATCGCGAGAAAGAGCGCGTTTCCTTGGGCCTGAAGCAGATGGCGAACAATCCTTGGGAGAACATCGAGGATCGCTATCCCGTGGGTCAACGGGTCAAAGGCAAGATCACCAAGCTCGTGCCCTACGGCGCGTTCGTGGAGATCGAAGAGGGCGTCGAGGGCCTCATCCACGTCTCCGAGTTGTCCTGGACCAAGCGGATCACCCGTCCGTCCGACGTCCTCGACCTGGATCAGGAAGTGGAAGCCGTCGTTCTCGGGATCAACAAGGAAGAGCAGAAGATTTCTCTCGGCGTCCGCCAGTTGGAGCCCAATCCTTGGGACGAAGTCGAGACCCGCTACCCCGTGGGCAGCAAGATCAGCGGCAAGATCCGCAACCTCACTGCATACGGTGCCTTTGTGGAACTCGAAGATGGCATCGATGGTATGATCCACGTCTCCGACCTCAGTTGGACGCGCAAGATCAATCACCCGAGCGAGCTCTTGAAGAAGGGCATGGAAGTCGAAGCCATCGTCATCGACATCGACAAGACGAATCAGCGGATCAGTCTTGGCGTGAAGCAGCTTGAGAGCGATCCGTGGTCCGAGATCGATACCCGCTTCAATGTGGGCGATCTGGTGACCGGCACGGTGGCGAAGATCGCCAGCTTCGGTGCCTTCGTGCAGTTGCAGGATGATATCGATGGCCTGGTGCACATCTCCCAGCTGAGCGAAGATCACGTATCCCGCGTGAAAGACGTGCTCAAGGTGGGCGACGATGTCGAAGCCCGCGTGATCAAGGTGGACAAGGTGGAGCGCCGCATCGGTCTCTCCATCAAGGCCGCCAACTACGATCAAGAGCAGCTCGAGCGCGAAACCAAGGCCTTCGAGGCCCTGCGACCCAGTGCCGACCTCGTTGGTCTGGAGCACGCCTTCAACCTCGCCACCGAAGAGTGGCGCCCGGGCGAGGGCGGGAGCGAAGAGCAGTGAGCCTCGCGGTTACTGCGATCGTATCACTTACACAAAAAAAGAGGCACGCCGGAAACGGTGTGCCTCTTTTTGTGTGGGGTGATGCTTTGGGAAAGTGGTAGGGACTTCAGTCCCTCTCTTGGAATGGTGGTGGGAGTTTAAGTTGAAGTTTAAGTTTTTTGGTGATGCGGACACTCCTGTCCGCCCAATCTGCGTCTTCATTTTTCGGAGGTCATTTCCAAGATTGAAGTGCTGCTAACAAAACTCAATGAAGGAAACACGAAGCGGGTTGAGGGCGGACAAGAGTGTCCGCATCACTGGCTTGGCTTCTTATCAAGCGACGTCCCTACAGTGCAAGCTTGATGTGCTTCGTCTTCAGATATTCGAAAATGGCCTTGCGCGAGAGTTCGAGGCCGTAGCCGCTGTCCCCCCAGCCTTCATAGGGGGCGTAGGGGGTGTTCACGGAACCGTGATTGACACAAACGGTGCCCGCTTCGAGGGCATCGCTCGCTTTGAATATCGTTTGGGCGTCTTGGGAAAAGAGATAGGACACCAGGCCCCATGGCGTGTCGTTGGCCTCGACGATGGCCTCGTCAAGATCGTCGAAGGCGATGAGGGGGACCACGGGGCCGAAAGTTTCCTCACGCATGAGCCGCATGGCGCGGGTGACTTGTGTGAGAATGGTAGTCAGGTAGTAGTTGCCTCTGGCAAAGGCGTCTCCATGCGGCGCCTGGCCACCGGAAATGAGGATGGCGCCGTGTTCGAGGGCATCGGCGACGTGTTCCATGACATGGGCTCGGGCCTCGGGGGTGCACATGGGACCGTTGTCCACGGCGGGATCACTGAGGCCGTCGCCCATGGTCATGCCCTCGGCGATTCCTTTGAGTTTCTCTACCAAGGCATCGTGGATGGAGCGATGGGCGTAGACGCGGTTGACCGTGGAACAGGATTGGCCGGCATTGCGGAAGCCTTTGTAGGCGATGATCTTGGCGGCGAGATCGAGATCGGCGTCGGCGCAGACGATGGCCGGGCAGTGGCCGCCAAGTTCGAGGGTGACGCGTTTGAGCTGCGGCGCGCAGGACTCGAGGATGCGTTTGCCGACCACGGTCGAGCCCGTCATGGCCACCTTGGCCACATCGGGATGGGTCACGACGGACTCGCCCAGGGCGTCGTCGGGACCGGTGATGACGTTGATGACGCCGGGTGGGATGCCGCCCTCGGTGAGAGCCTGGCAAAAGGCCGTGGGGCTCAGCGGGGTGACCGGCGTGGGCTTGACGACCACGGTGCAACCCGCCGCCAGTGCCGGCCCCAGTTTCCAGGCAAGGAGAGCGACGGGGTAGTTCCACGGCGTGATGGCGGCGCAGACACCGACGGGGCGGTAGGTCGTCCAGGAATGGAAATGGATCTTCTCCGGCGGATTGACCGTGCCCTCGATACGCACGCCCTCGGCGGCGTAGTAGTCGATGAACTCGCACGAGGAGGTGACCTCGCCGATGGATTGCCGGAGTGGCTTTCCTTGTTCGAGTGCCATCAGTTTTCCGATGTCGTCCGATTGATTGGTGGCGAAGGCGGTGGCCTGGCGGATGATCTTCTCGCGATCCCAGGCCGTCCGTTGGGACCAGTCGGGGAAGGCCTCCTTGGCGCTGGCGACGGCGCGGTCGACATCTTCGTCGGTGGCAGCGGCGGCGCGTCCGATCATCTCGCCGGAGGCAGGTGAAGGAATGTCATAGGTGGCGCCCTTCACTCCGGGGACCATTTCCCCGCCGATGAAGAGTTCCGCCGTGTGCACCTGCATGGTTTCCGTTTGAGATGAATGTAGGGAAGAAAGAAAGACGTTGTTAGGGCTCGATACAGACTTTCAAGGCCTGGCCCGATTCCATGAGAGGGAAGGCCTCCGTGATTCTCTCGACCGGCAGGTGATGAGTGATGATCTTGTCCGCCGGGAAACGTCCGCTGTGGAGGAGGGCGTAGGCAGCCTGGAAATCACTCTTTTTTTCGGAGTAACTCCCGCTGATGGCGAGTTCCTTGTAGTGGATCTGATTGACGTCGAGCGGTGCGATGGGATTCGATTTGGGCAGGCCGGCGAAGAAGTTGACCCGTGCTGCCTTGCCGGCGATTTCCAGGGCATCATTCTGCGCCGCGGCTGCGCTGACGGCGGCGATGACGACATCGGCCCCGAACCCGGCGGTGAGATCGCGGACGGCATCGCGGTGTGCGCCGTCCGCCTGGACGAGGACGGTGGCGTCGATGTCGAATTTCTTGGCCATCTCCAGCCGTGCGGGATTGTTGTCTAGCACGATCACTTTCTGCGCCCCTTGCAGTCTTGCGAGGCTGGCGTGCATGATTCCAATGGGGCCGGCGCCAATGACGGCGACGGTGTCTTTGAGACCGACGCCCAGCCGCGAATGGGCATTCATGCAGCAACCGAGAGGCTCGGCGAGCGACATCTGATCATGCGGGATCTCGGAGGTGACTTTGAAAAGGTTGTTCTGACGAACCGCCGTGGCTGGAACTTTCATGAAGGGCGCAAAGGCCCCGTCATAGTGATAGCTCATGGTCGTGCGATTGGTCGTGAGGTTTTCACGTCCCATCTCGACATAGCGATCCGTTCCTTCGACGATGACGATGTACATGACGACGCGATCATCGACCGTCACATTGGCTTCGGGTGCGGCCGTCTCGACAACGGTGGCACAGAACTCGTGGCCCAGGACGCGGGGAGGTTGGATCTTCTTGTCGCCGTGACGGTAGGTGCGGAGGTCGGTGCCACAGACCGAGCATGCGTGGATCTTGAGCAGGACCTCGCCATCATCGAGCGTCGGCTCGGCGATGTGTTGAACGACGATGTCCTCTTTGCCTCGATAGACAGCTGCCTTCATCATCGTGACTGACTAGCGATTGCCGGGCGAGGGCGTGTCTGGATTCTGCCGTCGTCGCGATGCTAGGAAAGGCTGGAGAAAGAGATAGATGCCGGTGAGCCACATGAGCAAGAGGATGACGGCTGCCGGTAGGAAGATCCAGAACTTAGCGGCCGGATGGAAAAAGGAGCCGTCGTGAATCGATTCGATGAGGTCCGACCGGCGGTAGGCCGTTTGCAGCACCTCGCCCGAACCCAGGTCTACCTGAACCTCCCAACGGTTGTGGCTCCTGACCTTGACCAGGCCTTTGGAGGGCTGAACATCAAGACGGTCGATATCGTCCCAGCTCGCGATGCCCGCCGAGGGCACGCCGGCTACGGCTTGGAAGATGGTTTCAAAGCTCACCGCAGGCACCTTGCCGGTGCCCTTCTGTGATGGAGGCTGAATCCAGGCGACCTCCTTCTTGAGCAAGAGGAGGATGCCCGTGGCGATGACGACGAGCAGTGGGGCGGCGATGAAGAGGGAAGCCCAGTAGTGGGTCTTTCGATTAAATCGTTTCCAAGAGATCTTCATTTACCGGCTCACCTTTGGCAGCGGCCGCCCTGATGTCCATGGAATATCGGCTTCTTCGAGCCGCGCGTGCAGCGCCGGGAGTTCCTCCGAGATCAGTTGCGTCAGCGTCGGAAGATGCTGGGCAAACTCCTCCTCGGCGATCTCGAATTGCTCCTTGTGGGTCGTCGTCGGGCCGTAGATCGAACGGCTGCCGAACCCTGCGGCGCCAAGGCGGGCGCGGATGGAGGGAACGGCTTCGACGTCGAATTTGGCCTTCATGGAGTCGCCGTTGAAGATCTCCTGCAGGTCGGCCAGCTTGAACTCCAGTGCGCGGGTGTCGTCGTAGAGTTCGGAGTCTGGTAGTCGGACTCGTTTGATCGCCTGTTTGATCTTGCCTAACTGATCGACGGTCTCGCTCAAGAGGCGGTTGGCGTTGTCGAATTCGCGCCGCAAGGCACTCACTTTGGTATAGTAGGCGATTCGACCTTCGGCATCCGCCGGAAGAAGCGTGCTCTCGTCGTCGATGCTCACGATCTCGACCTCTTGTGGGGTGCCTACGGCAGTGGTTTCGCCATTGACATACTTGGCCGCCGCGATGGTGTAGGTGCCGGGATCGATCAATGGGCCGCCGTTGGGAAAAGTCTTGTTCCGATAACGCAGATTCCAGGTCACGCGATGAAGGCCGGCGCCGCCCGGGCCTTCGAATTGCGAAATGGTGTTACCCGAGGCATCGGTCACGGTGAACCGAAGGGCCAGCTGATTTTCCTCCCGCTGTTCTTCTTTGAGCGCTTCCCAACCGGGATAGACGTTGTCTTTTCCTTCCTTTTTCGCCTTGCGTTCCTTCTCCAGACGCACCTGCTTCTTCGTCTTCATTTCCATGGCGTCGCGATTGTAGTAGGTGACCATGGCGCCCACGGGAGGGTTGTCGGCGGAGAAGAAGGCGTCCCCTTGAGAACCCTTGCGCCCGCCGATTCCGTAGTGAGGCGAGTAGCGGTAGGTTTTGCGCGGGGGAAAGAGGATGAATTCTTGATCTTTGAGGGCTTCATCGCTCATCTCCCGGAGAAAACTGTAGTCGTCCAGGACGTAGAAACTGCGGCCGAATGTCGCTCCAACGAGATCGTCCTCACGCCGCTGGATCTCGAGATCGCGGAAGGGGATGGTGGGCACATTGCCAGTCAGCTTGATCCAATTCGTCCCTCCGTTGACCGTGACAAAAACTCCAAACTCGGTGCCGAGGAAAAGGAGTTCCGGCTTCTTGTGATCCTGAATGATACGCCAGACGAGATGCCTCTTGGGGAGATCGCCGGTGATGGATTCCCAAGAGTTTCCCCGATCCGTGCTCTTGAAGAGGTAGGGCGCGTAGTCGCCCGTCTTGTGGTCATCGAAGGCGGCGTAGACCGTGTCGGGGTCGTGAAGATCGGCCTTGATGTCATTGACAAAGGCGTGCTCCGGAAGATCGAAGAGGCGCTCCACCTTGCGCCAGTTCTCGCCTCCATCTTCGGTGATCTGGATCAAGCCGTCGTCGGTCCCGACATAGATCAACCCCTCGACGAGCGGGGACTCGGAGATTGAGGTGATATTGCTGTACTGAGACATTGCCAGGGTGTCATAGATGCCCAGATCAAGACTCCACACCCTTCCCATGTGTTCGAGGCGGTAGCGATCCACGTTGCGCGAAAGATCGGGGCTGATCGCCTTCCAGGAGTCGCCCCGGTCGTCGCTGCGATAGAGTTTCTTGGAACCGTGATAGATGCGCGTGTTCGAGTGCGGGCTGATGTGGATCGGGGCATCCCAGTTGTATCTCAGGCCCTCTTCGTCTTTGCCCGGTCTGGGGCGAATATCGATGGAGTTCCCCGTGACGCGATCGACGCGGCGAAGCACTCCCTGTTGGGACTCGGCGTAGATGACGTTGGGATCCGTCGGGTCGATAGCGCAATCATGGCCATCGCCGCCAATGATGGGGCGCCAGTCGCCATTGAGGATTCCGGAGCCGCTCCGAGTCCGGCTGGGGCCGTACTGGGTGTTGTTGTCCTGCGTTCCGCCGACGATATTGTAAAAGGGATAGTCGTAGTCGACATCGACTTTGTAGAACTGTGTCAGTGGTAAGTTGGGGAAATAGTCGTAAGTCTTCCCGCGGTCGTAGGAGCGGTAGAGACCTCCGTCACAACCGACGAGAAGGAAGTCGGGGTCGGAGGGGTGAAAGGCCACGGCGTGATTGTCGACGTGTTTGTTGCCACCGTCGGTCGATCTCCAGTTCTTGCCACCGTCATCGCTGTAGCCGAGGTAGACGTTGGCTTGATAGAGGGAATCGAAGCGGTGCGGATCGACGTAGAGTTCCTGATAGTAGTGCGGGCCGGTGCCGCCACTGAGATAATCGCTCTGTTTTGCCCAGGACTTGCCGCTGTCTTCCGATTTCCAGAAACCGCCCTTACGTCCCGCCAGCTCGATGGTGGCATAGATGACCTCGGGACGCTGGGGAGAGATGCCGAGGGAGATTTTCCCTTTGTCCTCCCCGGGAAGTCCGCCGCCGAGTTCGGTCCAGGATTCGCCGCCGTCGGTCGATTTGAAGATCCCCGTCTCGGGGCCGCCATTGATCAGTGCCCAAACCGTGCGGTGTCGCTGATGGGTCGCGGCGTAGAGCACGTCCGGGTTCGTCGGGTCCATGACGACGTCTGTGACCCCGGTGTACTCGCCCTTGAAGAGAACGAGACGCCAGGACTTGCCGCCATCCTGAGTTTTGTAGAGCCCGCGCTCGCCTCCGGGTGACCACAGCGGCCCCTGGGAGGCGACAAAGACGATGTCCGAGTTTTTGGGGTGAACGATGATTTTCGAGAGATGCTCGCTCTTGGGCAGACCCACGTTCTTGAAGGAGTTGCCACCATCGGTGCTCTTGTAGATCCCGTCGCCATAGCCCACATGCCGCCCGCCCACGTTTTCTCCCGTGCCAACCCAGACGACGTCCGTGTTCGAGGGATCCACCGCAAGGCAGCCGATGGAATAGGAGCCGTAGTTCTCGAAAATCGGTTTCCAGGTGGTCCCGGCGTTCGCCGTCTTCCACACGTTGCCCGAGCCCGCGGCGACATACCAGGTGTGGGGCTTTCCGGGGTCGATGGCGATATCGGCGATGCGTCCCGACATCAAGGCGGGGCCGATGCTGCGCAACTTGATGCTCGAGAGTGTCTTGGCCGTGACCTTGGCGGGATTCTGCTTCTCCTCCTGATCTTCCTCAGCCGCGGGGGCCCATCCACCGAGAAGGCCGGTGAACGCGGCCAGGAGAGACGTGAAATTCCTTGATAGCTTGGTTTTCATGGAGGTTATGGAATATGGATATTTAGGGAGACCGTAGCAAATTTGGTAAATATGGCAACTTGGAAAAATTCTCAGGCAGCGTGCGATGGGCATCACACCCGTCATGTGGTAAAGAAGACGCCGTCAGAGGTATTTCGGACGGTCTTCTTTCCGAATGTAGCGGTCGGCTTCTGGCAGGCCGGGCACGTTCATGTTGGGACCGTCCCAGGGGATCTCGCGTTGCAGCCGGAGGGCGACGATGCCGGCAAGACCGATTTCCGTGAGGTGTCCCCCAAAATCGAAGTCGGCGAAGACCTTGCCCTGGCCGCGGCAGGCGTCGAGCCATTCGTCCATGTGCCCCTTGGAGCGGGGGATGGTCTCGGGAATGGCTTTGGCGGCCTCATGGTTGTCGGCCCCGCGGAACTTGGCTTCGTCCTTCAATCTCACATAACACTGGGAGTTCCACAGCCCGGCGGAGAGTTGACCCTTGGTCCCTTGAAGGATGCAGCCCACGCGGGGGAGTTTGCCGAAGGTGCCGGCGAGGTCTTGAACGAGGTTCTGCGGAAGCCCGTCGCCCACATGAAAATGCATCATTACCGGGCCGCGCTTGCCCTTGGCGGGAAAATGGTAGGAGGTCGTGCAATCAATGGGGAAGCTCTCTTTGCCCATCTTCTTGCCCGTCACGGAAATGCGGTCGGGGTAGTCGAGATCGAGGGCGCGCACCGGAAGATTAAAACTGTGACAGCAGAAGTCACCCAGGGTGCCGTTGCCGAAATCGTACCAGGCACGCCAGCGGGCGGGATGATAGATCTCTTTCTTGTAGGGGCGGACGGGCGCCGGGCCTAACCAAAAATCCCAGTCGAGGCCTGCGGGGACGGGGTCGCCCTGAGCGGGGCGATCCGTTCCATAGGGAGCGGAGAGACCGGGATGCCACACGTGGACATCCGTGATTGGACCAAAGAGTCCCGCGGCGATGAGTTCCATGCTGCGACGAATATTGGGAGAGGCGCTTCCCTGGTTTCCCGTCTGGGTCACGACCTTGGAGGCGCGGGACAGTTCGCGGAGTTGACGCGCTTCGCCCAGTGTGTGTGTCAGGGGTTTCTCACAGTAGACGTGTTTCCCGGCGGCCATGGCGGCGCGGCAGATGGGAGCATGCCAGTGATCCGGAGTGGCGATAACGACGGCGTCGAGGCTCTTCTCTTTTTCTAACAAGACGCGATAGTCGCCATAGGTCTTGATCTTATCCGCCGCCGCCTTGTGATTCTTTTGTGAGGATTGGATCTGCTTCTCGTCGACATCGCAGAAGGCGGCCACATGGTGCCCGCGATCGAGCAAGGTCCGAACGTGTCCCTGGATCTGTCCGCCCATGCCGATGGCCGCCACACTGAGGCGCTCGCTGGCCGGGAGTCGTGTTTTTCCGCGGCTGAGGTGGGGCAGGATGAGGGTGGAGCCGGCGGTGGCGAGGAAATGGCGGCGAGTGGACGAAGTTTTCATGGCGATGAATGATCTATTTGGGATAGAGCTGGATGCGGGTCTGCTTGAGACCGGAGATCTCTTCCTCTCGGTGGCGGACGGAACAGTTGAGGACCTGCTCCCACAGGTTGCGCTCCATTCGCAGGGTGGCTGGGTGTTTCTCGAAGATAGCTGCCAGGGGATGGTGGTACTCGAGAACTTCCACGTGATCGTCTGCCTCTTGGCAGAGGCAGACGTGGCCTTCGCGGTTGCGAATCTTGGCAAAGGAGGAGGCGCGATCGAAGAGGGTGTCCCCCTCGATTTGATCCCGATAGGCGGTGGTTTTGTGTGCCAGGTAGGTGAAAATCAGTTTCTCCGGGGCGTTGGCGCCGTAGGCCTCTCTGAGAGAGACGAGGAGGTCGGTGGTGAACTCGTTGTCGAAGGAGGGAAAAAAGATGCCAGCCCGCTCTGTCAGGCGATAGCGTTTTTCGGGGCGCCCGCCCCCGCTCCCTTTTTCCCGCGGTTGGCGCCTGGTGACCAGATAGCCCAGTTTTTCCAGGTCTTCACAGTGTTGCTTCACGCCCATGTAGCTCATCTTCATCTTCTTGGCCAGCTTGGTGACGGAGATCCCGGAGGACTGCTTGACGGTGAACAGGATGTCGAACCAGTGGGGGCGAGCGATCTTGCGCAGCTCTCGAAGAAACATCGATCGGTCAGGGGTGGAAGAAAAGGGTCGGGCGGACGTCTGGTGGGGTTCTGAGATGATCGAACCACTTCCGCACCGGGCCCGTCAACCGCGAATCCGGAGAAGCGGGGCAGTTTGACATCAAGGGGCTTCACCCTACAATCTGCCTTACTTCACCATCATGCGTTACGACCGGAACGACCTCAACAAGGCCTTTATTTCGCACGCACCCGGCTATTGGGCGGCTGATCCCCCCGAGGAGTGGCATGACTACACCTGGCAGCTCAAGAATCGCATCAATTCTCTGTCTCAGATCGAGGAACACCTCACGCTTTGTGATGAAGAACGCAGTGGGATCCTCCTCAGCGGGACTAAATTGGCGATGTCGATCACACCCCATTTTTTCAACTTAATCGACGAGGCCGATCCGGAAGACCCCATCCGGCGTCAGGTCATTCCGCGGATCGAGGAGACCTGGTATGATGAGAGTGACATGGCGGATCCCTGTGGGGAAGATTCCCACATGCCGGTGCCGGGACTGGTGCACCGGTATCCCGATCGTGTGCTCTTCCTTGTGACGGACCGCTGTGCCGCCTATTGCCGCTACTGCACGCGAAGTCGCGTGGTCAGCGGGGCGGGGGAGCAGGAATTGGAAACGGATTACGAGGCCGCCTTCCGCTACCTGGAAGAGAATCGCGGCATCCGGGATGTCCTCCTGTCCGGCGGGGATCCCCTCCTCTTCTCCGACCGGAAACTGGAGAAGATTCTCGAGCGTTTGCATCGCATTCCCCACATCGAGTTTGTCCGCATCGGTTCCCGCGTGCCCGTCTTCTTGCCCCAGCGCATCACGCCGGAGCTTTGCCGGATGTTGCAGAAGTACCATCCGCTGTTCCTCTCGGTCCACGTCAATCATCCCCGGGAACTGACCCTGGAGGTCAAGGAAGGCCTGGAACGCCTGGCCAACCACGGTGTGCCTCTGGGAAATCAAAGCGTGCTTCTGCGAGGCGTGAACGACGATGTGGAAACGATGAAGACCCTGATCCACAAGCTTCTCATGTGTCGCGTGCGTCCTTACTATCTCTATCAATGTGATTTAATTCAGGGATCCTCGCATTTGCGCACACCGGTGAGCAAGGGGATCGAGATCATCGAGGGGCTGCGAGGACACACCACCGGTTATGCCATTCCTCAGTTAGTCATCGACGCCCCGGGCGGCGGCGGCAAGGTGCCGGTCAATCCGGAGTATGTCGTGCACCGGGACGCCAAGCGGATCGTGTTGAGAAACTACGAAGGGAAGCTCTTCGAGTATCCGGAGCCTAACCTGCCGCAATCGGCGCCCCTGGAGCCCGCCGCTCTCTTGCCCTGATCTGATGGCTGGAGTTGTCGTGAAACCGCGTGCCCGCATTTATCACGGGCACGAGTGGGTCTATTCGAGCGAGCTGAAAAAGGTCTTTGGTCAGCCGAATCCCGGTGACGTGGTGAGCTTGAAAGATTTCAAGGACCGGCCGCTGGGTTCGGGGATCTACAATCCCAAGTCCCAAATCGTCGTGCGGCGGTTTTCGCGTCAGCGTCAGGATCTCGATGCCGATTTCTTTCGGCGGCGCATCGAGCGTGCGGTGGAATACCGCAAGACATTGGGGATCGACATGAAGGCGATCCGGTTGGTCTGGAGCGAGAGCGACGGTCTGCCCGGCGTGGTGGTGGACAAGTACGGCGACCATCTGGTCTTGCAGACGCTGACGCTGGCCATGGACCAGCGGAAGCCGCTCATCGTCGAGGCACTTCAGGAAGTCTTGCAGCCCGCGAGTATCGTGGAGCGCAATGATAGTCCCGTGAGGAATGCCGAGGGCTTGGCACCGGCCAAGGGGCGCCTCGCGGGCGATGTTCCCGGTGCCTTTGATTTGCAGATCGATGGGCTTGTCCATCGTGTGGACACGCTGGAGGGGCAGAAAACGGGGCTCTACCTCGATCAGTTAGAAAACCATCGCCGCGTGGCGGAACTCACCCGGGGACGGCGCGTTCTCGATGTCTTTTCCCACCAGGGCGGCTTTGCCCTGGCCTGCAAGCGGGCGGGGGCGTCGGACGTCACCGGGGTGGAGATCAGTGAATCGGCCACGGAAGCGGCGCGAGAGAATGCCCGGCGCAATGATCTCGAGGTCCAATTTGTTGCGGCCAATGCCTTTGACTATCTGCGGGAGCTGGAAAAGACGGAAGCGCAGTTTGATTGCGTCATCTTGGATCCGCCGTCATTCACCCGGAACAAGGG
>JANQJH010000331.1 GCA_028281705.1 Verrucomicrobiales bacterium | reverse complement strand
CGGAAGACGCCCGCTTCATGCAGCGACTTCTCATTTCCACGCTCGAAAAAGACGGTCATGAAACCATCGCCTTCGAGAACGGGGAAGACGCTGCGCAGGCCGCCAAGCACGCCGAGGCAGATCTTTTCATTCTCGATCTCGTGATGCCCCAGCGGGACGGGATCAGCGCCCTGAGGATGCTCAAGGACGATGCTTCTACTGCAAAGACGCCCGCTATCTTGCTTACTTCCCGGGGCCATCGCGTTACCGCTGAGGAGGTCAAGGCCTCCGGGGCAGACACCTTCTTGACCAAGCCTTTCAGTCCCTCAGCGCTGCGCAGAGAAGTCCAACGTCTCATTCGGAAATCATGAAGAACACACTCAATCTCTTCATCATGGTGGACGCCTGCGGTTGGAAGATCATTAAAGATCGACCCTTTCTGAAGCATCTGGCGCCGCATCGCCGCCAACTCGAGAGCGTGTTCGGTTACAGTTCGACATGTGTACCCTCCATCCTATCGGGGCGTTGGCCCGACGAACACCGGAACTGGTGCTACTTTGTCTACGACCCGAAGAATTCCCCATTCCGCAAGCTGAAATGGTTACGGTGGTTGCCCAAGACCATCACGAGCCGGAGGCGTTTCCGCACGTTGCTGACCCGCCTGGTGAAGAAGCAGTTCGGGTTCGAAGGCTACTTCGATCTCTACAACATCCCGTTTGAACACATTCATCTCTACGATTTCACCGAGAAGAAGAGCCCACTTCAACCCAACGGCATGAATCGCGGCTCCAATATTTTCGACACTCTCGAAGAGAAGGAAATCTCCTACTTCGTCACCGATCCTCAGCAGTCCGAGGAACACAACCTGAAACAATTGCTGAAGGACTTGGGCTCCGAAAAAATCGAATTTGCCTTCCAATACTGGGCCGGCCTCGATGGACTACTCCACAACGTGGGGAACGATTCTCCCGAGATCGACACCAAACTGGCTCTCTACGAAGAGTGGATTGCCCAAGTCATGGTGAAAGCAAAGAAGCACTACCGTGATGTCCGCCTAACGGTCTTCAGCGATCACGGCATGGCGAACTGCGACCGGCATCTTAACCTCAAGAAGCAGATTGACGCGCTCGGACTAGACGCGTGCAAGGACTACGCCGTAGTCTACGACAGCACCATGGCCCGTTTTTGGTTTCTTCGACCAGGTGCTCGAGAGAAAATCAGCGCCCGACTGCGCACGGTTGAGCAGGGGCGCATCCTCGCAGACGATGAACTGAAGCGCTATCGTGCCTATTTCCATGACCATTACTTTGGTGAACTCATTTTTCTGGTTGAAGAGGGCACCTTGATTGTGCCCAGCCACATGGGCGAGCGTCCGATCCGAGCCATGCATGGCTACCACCCGACCGACGGGCAGAGCGACGCCACTTTGTTCTCGAGCCACGACGACGTCCCGGAAGAGGTCACTCACATCCCCCACATCCATCAGTTGATGCTGCGTGCGATAGCCTGAGGCCAGATTAAGGAAAGCCGACGCGGTACATCGCCGGGGAACGGCCGATTCGCTCCATTGGGTGCTCTGGGCCGGTCGGTTGTCGCTCCACCTCGCTCACGCGGCGATCGATTCTTTAAGGGACTCTCCTTCCCCCAATTTTTAAGGGACTCTCCTTCCCCCAATTGGGGGTCATGCGCACTGAAGCCTTCGCGGCATAGTGAGCTCAGCAAGCAAATGAGCCCCAGAAGTAGTCAGATCCTCCACATCCCGCGACGCTTTGTTCCCCACGAATGGGGCGGCACGGAGACCGTCATTCTGGAGTGCGCCAAGCAGCAGCGCCAACAGGGCTATCTTCCGAAAGTGCTCACCTCGATGGCGCTGGCCAATGGATCCGAGGAAAGCATCGAGCGTTTACCTGTCAGTCGCTTTCCGCATCACTACCCCTTCTCTGGTCTCGGTTCCCGAGATATACTCGCGTTGGACAAGAAGGGCGGCAATCTGCTCTCGTGGTCACTTTTTCGGGCGCTCCTCAGCGAGCCCAACGTCAGGCTCTTTCACGCCCACGCCCTCAAACGTCTCGGCGGTATGGTCCGTTCAGCGGCAAGATTGCGGCGGCTTCCCTACGTGGTTTCCCTTCACGGTGGTGTCTTCGACGTTCCTTGCGAAGAAGCCGCAGCCATGGCGCGTCCCACTCAGGGCAAGTTAGAATGGGGGAAGCCGTTGGGCGCTTTATTGGGATCTCGGCGAGTCCTCAAGGACGCCGATCACGTGATCTGTGTCGATCCATCTGAAGTGGCCAGGGCGCAGAGCGAACTAGGTCACGACCGGGTTTCTTATCTCCCCAATGGCGTCGAGATCGATCGGTTTGCCACGGGGGACGGAGCATCCTTCCGATCCAAGCATAACATCCCTCAAGATGCCTTCGTGGTGCTCTGTCTCAGCCGTATCGACGCACAAAAGAACCAGCTTGGTCTTCTGCGAAGCTTCACGCGACTCTACCAGGATCGTCCAGCGGCCCACCTGGTCTTGATTGGTCCAGAAACCCAGCCCGATTACGCCAAGCGTCTTCGAGAAGAGATCGATCAAAGAGGCCTCGCCCGGGCTGTTACCATGCTGCCCGGTATTGCCAACGGCAGCCGGGATCTAGCCGACGCTTTTCATGCGGCTGATGTTTTTTCTCTCGCCTCTCGCCATGAGCCCTTCGGCATTGTCGTTCTGGAGGCCTGGAGCGCCGGTTGCCCGGTCGTCTCAGCGCGCACGGGAGGCCTCGGTAGACTCGTGAGCGACGGGGTGACAGGACTAACTTTCGATCCACTGGCGGAGGACGCCGAACGGGCCCTTTCTGCACACTTGCGCACGATGGCAGACCACCCGGAGTTGCGGGCAAGCCTGGGCTCGGCGGGAAAAGCTGAAGCGGCTTCGCGCTACACCTGGCGTCGAGTCTCCGAGCAACTCGAATCCATCTACCAACAAGCTGAAGCTCACTTGAAAGAGCGTCAGGACCGTTGCGCATGAATCCCCAGGACGTACAGCAATCCGCCTGGCGCGGAGCCACTTCCAACCACTGTCGAGTTGCCTGCAGACTCATCCTTGGGTTGCTCACCTTCCGCCTGCTCTATCAGGGTCTCACGGCCGAGGCCTTCGGGCTTTGGTCTCTCCTCTGGAGTGTGTTCGGTTACGGCGTTCTTCTCGATTTTGGCTTCGGTGCCGCGGCTCAGAAACGTGTCGCCGTGTCTTTATCCGAACGAGATTGGCTCAAGCTCAGTCAATCGTTGAGCACCATCCTTTCGGTTTACACGGCGGTTGCTCTGGTGATCGCTGGAGCCGGTTACTTGCTCGCCGGGCCGCTCCTTCGGGCAATGGGAGCCGTCCGTTCCTCCGACGCCGAGTTCCTCGCGGCCACTCGACTCTTCTTCGCTGGAATGGCTGTGGGCTTTCCGCTCGGTATCTTTGCTGAGGTTCTACGTGGCCTCCAGCAAACTCACGTCGCCAACCGCCTCGCCATCGGTGGGCTCTTGGCCAACGCCATCCTCATTGCCTTGGGACTCTGGCTGGGCTGGGGGCTTATCCATCTCTTCTTGATCTCCCTACTTTGCGTGCTGTTACCGGACGCGCTCGCGGGGATCCTTGCTCTCCGACAACTCCCTGAGGTCCAAGTCAATCCACGCCATTTCTCACGGGAGCAGCTCCTCAAGACGAGCCGCTTCTCCTTGTTCGTGTGGGCGAGCACTATGAATCACCTTCTGCGCTCGAAAACGGATCAATTGGTCATTGCCCTGCTTCTTTCATTGCCCGCCGTCGCACTCTATCAAGGCAGCGGCAAAGTCGCCGAGATGATGTCGACCGTGACCAGGCAAGTGGGCGACGCGCTCACGCCGGCAGCTGCCTACCTCCACGCCGATAGCCAGGCTTCGGAGTTGCGCGATCTCTTTCTTCAGGGACTGCGCATAACGGTAGCGCTCTCGACACCGATTTATCTCCTGGCTGCCTTTCACCTGGATCTTCTCTTATGGATCCTTACGGGAGATGCTCAGGCGAATTCTGTGGTCTGGGTGACCGGCCAGATCCTTCTACTTTGGTGCTACCAACAGACGCTCACGCACGTCGTCTTCCGCCGGCTTTTTGTCATGTGCGGCAAGGAACGACCACTCATGTGGCAAAGCTTGGCTGAGACCTTGCTCAACATCGGTCTCAGCATTGGCCTCACCTTTTGGTGGCAATCGATTCTCGGGGTCGCTGTGGGCTCTCTCATTCCTGCCGTCATCTTCGGATGGCTTGTCCTTTGGCCTTGGGCGGCCCGGGAAGCGCGCCTCAATGTTAGGGTGCTCTTCCGCCACACTCTGCAACCCGCCCTCCTGTCCGCTATGCCTATGGCCGCTGCTGCGTTTCTGAGCAATCACTTGACCGCCGCGACCCCCTTCACGGCGGCCAATCTCGGCCTGCATTTCCTTGGCATCAGTGTCACCGTCGGGGTCGGTGCCCTGGCCAGCTGGCATTGGGTCCTCTCTGAAGGTGAGCGCCAGAGGATCGGCGTTCGAATCCAACAATCGTGGCACGCGCTCTCACGGGCCGCTCAAGCCAAACCTCAATCATGAATGCCTTGACTAGTATCGTGATTCGATCATTCAACGAAGCGTGGGCCCTCGCTTCTACCCTGGACGCTCTCAAGGGGCAGGATTTTCCCGCCTATGAAGTCATCGTAATCGACAGCGGATCCACTGATGGTTCGGTGAAACTCATCGAAGACTTTGGCCCCACTCATTTCGTCCGCATTCGCCCGGAGGAATACAATCCTAGCCGAGTGATGAACCAAGGCATGCGATTGGCTCAATGTGACACGGTGATTTTCCTCAACGCAGATGCCACCCCACAAGGCCCTCGCTGGCTGGCACCTCTCTACGAGGCCTTACAGGATTCTAGAACAGCCGCTGTTTTCTCCCGACAAATTCCACGTCAGGACTGTCGCGAAGTCTTCAAACGTGACTACGAAGTCTGTTTTGGAGACCAGCGACGATCTGCTCACTGGGATCACTTTTTCAGTATGGTGAGTAGCGGCATTCGACGGGATGTGTGGGAGCTCCGCGGCTTTCGAGAGGATCTCCAGTACGCCGAGGACGACGAATACACCCGTTGGTGTCGAAAAGAGGGTTACCACGTCCGCTACGTTCCGGAATCCCTGGCCATGCACAGTCACAATTACACGTTCTCCCAAGCTTACGGACGAGCTTTCGGCGACGCCCGCGCCATGGCCGCTACTTACTCTGGCCCAATCGAACGACTCTCGTGGTGGCGTACCTTTTTGATGGGCCTGGGAAAAGACGCTGCTTCCGATCTCACCTGGTGTGCACGCCAAGGTCGACTCAGGGAGTGGCCTCACGCGGCTCAGATCCGCTGGGCGCAGCGATGGGGAAAGTGGCGGGGCTTCCACCAGGGCTGGAATGACTACCGACTTGGTTCCAACGCATCATGAATCCAACACGTTTCACACTCGACGGAAGCGATGGATTGGAGCGGCGCCTCGCCGAGGCCTGCCACACCATCAGCAGGGAAATAAGATCCTTTGTGCCCCGACACTTATTGGAAGCACTCGTCCTTGGTGGAGGATACGGCCGTGGTGAAGGTGGCGTCCTGACTCGAGATGGGAGAGATGCTCCATACAATGACCTCGAATTCTTCGTCTTCCTCCAGGGGCCGGTCCGGTGGAACGAGCGACGTTACGATAAGGCCTTTCGCAGACTGGAGCGCGACATGACGGCGGACCTGGGAATCGACGTTGAGTTCAAGATCATTTCGAAACTTCAATTCGATCGGCAAGCCACGACCATGTTCTATTACGACTTAGTTAGAGGACATCACGTGATCTGGGGGCCGCAAGCGTTCCTCGAAAACCATGCCCATGGCCTAGTCGAGCAGCTGCCAGATCACGAAGCGACTCGCCTTCTTTTCAACCGCTTTTCGGGCCTCCTTTTCTCGAGGCAGCGCCTCTCAAAACGACGGTTCGATGCCCAGGATGCCGATTTCGTTCTGAGAAACATCAACAAGACCAAGCTCGCCATGGGCGACGCCGTCCTCGCCCTTGAAGGCCGCTACCACTGGAGCTGTCGTGAGCGCAGCCGACAACTATCAGAGCTCTGCCTCCAGAACTTACCCATGTCCACGCTGCGCCGATTCCATGATGAGGGTTGTGCCTTCAAATTGCATCCCTGTGGGACGAAAGCCGGCCGAGAAGAACTCATGCGGACACTGAGCGAAGTCCTCCCCATCGCTTGGTCCGTTTGGCAATGGGCGGAAGAGCGACGCTTAAGCGTCGCTCTTCCCAGCCCGAGTGAATACGCCATGATGCCCGGCACGCTCTGCCCCGATACCCATCCAGCCAAGAATGTCCTTATCCGATTGAGGCAGTTCGGACCGCAAGGGATTCTGCGCCACGCTTTTCGTTATCCACGTGAGGCCCTTTTTCGCTCCATGAGCCTACTTCTCTGGGCACCAGCGCGCTTTGATCGCCACCGCCTTTTTCTATCACGTCAACTGAGGAGCTCCTTCGCCCAATGGCAAGAGGCCGTCACGGTTTACGGCAGGCTCTGGCACCGATTTAACTAGATCAATGAGAATGACCTCCTTCCCCAGTCTTAGAGCCGATCTTCGCCGGAATCTGCAGGACTACGAGCCGCTAACGCCACTCAAGCGCCTAGGGCTTTGTCTCACGCTCAATAGCGTACACGCCCTGATTCTGATTCGCTTCCAATTCTGGTGCGCCCGCCACGGCCTGCCTACCGTTATTGCCTCCAAGCTACTCTTTTGGTTTTTTCGCATCGAGATCAACAAGTCTGCCAACCTCGGGCCTGGTCTGCGCCTTCCGCACCCCATGGGTATCCTGATTGCTCCCAACGTTTCCGTCGGCCGGGATTGTGATCTCTACGCCGACGTTCGTCTGGTCCTCTCTCACGGCAACCCCCAAGGGCCCCACATCGCCAACAATGCCTTCCTGGGCGACGGCGCCAAGGTGCTTGGTGCCGTCGACGTGGGCGCTCACGCCGAGGTGGGCGCAGGTGCCATCGTGACTCGCGACGTCCCCGCTATGGGCGTAGTCGCCGGTGTTCCAGCCAAACTCCTTCGTGTGAAATCCAGCGTATCCTAACAACATGAAACTCCTTGTTTTCTATCCCTACATCCCATGGCCGCTGGATCGCGGCACCTACCAGCGCACATTCAATCTCCTCAAGGCGCTGGCGGCCGAGCATACGGTCGATTTTCTCGCGCTCACAAGCGATCTCGAAGCCGCCGCAGAGAAACGTGCCGTCTTCGAAACCTTTTGCAATGAGGTTGAGTTCCTCCACTTCGAACACGGACCTTGGCCACGCCTTTTTCCCAAGCGCTTGCTCAATCTCCTGCCATCCAACGTCGCTCGCTGGCAAGATGAAACCATCCGCAGGCATTTGGAGGAGAGACTCTCCTCGGGAGACTACGACCTGGTTCATGTCTGCGATCTCGCTCTCGCACCTTACGTTTCCTCACCCAAATCAGGTGTGCCTTTTGTCATTGATCGCAGCCGTGTCGATCTCCAATTCCAGCTGATGGAGCACCGGGCGCTCGACCTCCCCGTTCGTTCGCGTCTCCTGCGCTGTGAAAGTTATCTCAAACTCTGGCGCTACGAGAAGCGGATGGCGCGCCAGGCTGCACTTGAAGTGGTATGTGGCCCGGACGACGAGACCTTTGTCCATCGGCACATCGACCGGAATGCTCCTGTCAAAGTGATCCCTAATGGAGTTGACTTGAGCTATTTCAACCCTGAAGCCACTGTCGTGCCACGTGATCCTTCACCCACGTTGATCTTTTGCGGAGCCATGGATTACAACCCGAACACAGACGCCTTGCGCTGGTTCTTCGATACCATCCATCAATCGCTTCTGGAGCGCGTCCCAGATACTAGAGTACTAATCGTCGGCAAGCAACCCACGGCGGCCGTCCGACGCTATGCGGCCCGTCCGGGCGTAGAGGTCACGGGCGGTGTGCCCGATGTGCGTCCCTATTATAGGCGAGCCTGGTTGCAGATGGTCCCCTTGCGAATCGGAGGCGGCACTCGGCTCAAAATTGTCGAGTCGCTTGCCATCGGCACGCCGGTGGTATCGACAAGTATTGGTGCTCAAGGACTTGATCTAAAGCACGAACACAATGTTCTCCTGGCCGATACTCCAACGGCCTTCGTCGAGGAACTGGTCAGAGGCTTGCAGGATCCTCAGTTACGCCAGTCTCTTGAATCCAACGGCATGAGCACGGCCTGGGCTCGCTTCGGCTGGTCTTCCATTGGGAAGCAACTTGCCGACCATTACCACACGCTTCTCTCTGCCTAGCGCCGACTATCACTTGTTCAGATTTTCACCCATTGCATCATGTCGCCCAAAATTGTCATTTCCGGCATCACCAGCTTCCGCAATCACGGCGTAGAGGCGCTCGTCGTCAGCACCGTCGAACAATTGAGGAAACGTCTTTCGAATCCGACCTTCACCATACTCGATCGTTCCCCGGACTACGATTCTCACCAACTCAAGGCTAAGGATGTCCGCTTCGCCCAGGATCATTCCATTCGTTCGCTCTACGCCTCCAAGGCCCGCCGCCTCCTCAACCGGATGGTGCCCAGGATCAACAAACTAGCCCAAGAGACCATCAGGGAGATCCGCGCGGCTGACCTTGTGATGGCGAGCGGTGGAGACGTGTTTTGCTCCGAGTATGGGCACCGATCGCTCTTGTCACACCTCACCCCTATTCGCATCGCGCAGAAAGCGGGCGTCCCCACCATTCTCCACGCTCAGTCTATTGGGCCGTTTACCAACGCGGAAGATTGTGACGCCTTTTGCCACGTTGCCAACCGAGCCACCACCATCTCAGTCCGTGAAGAGGCTTCTTACAGGTACCTTACCAAGACACTGGGCATGAGGCCTGAGCAGTGCCACTTGGTGGCGGATCCTGCCTTTCTTCTGAGACCGTCCCAAGGTGTGGAGGCCGGCCGGCTCTTTCGACACTTCCTGCATCGACATGATCGACCGACAATAGCCCTCGGCATTAGCCAGGCGATCTGTCATTGGATGGACACGAACAAGGAACGTCACGTTGAAGTCTGGATTCAGATCATTCAATGGCTCCGAGACACTTTGGATGCGAACATCATTTTGGTGCCTCATGTTCAGGAGATCTCCCCCGAGAATGATGATCGCGTTCTAGCGACAGAGATCATGAAGCGGCTCGGCTATCATCCTGCAGTTTGCTTGGCAGGCGGTCACTTATCGGCACACGATTTCAAGTCGATCATCGCCCAGTGTGATCTCGTGATTGCCGAGAGAATGCACGCTGCCATTGCCGGGCTCTCCTCTGCGGTGCCGACGCTGGTGGTAGGTTATTCCGTGAAAGCCCAGGGCATTTTAACGGACATCTACGGCAGGGAACTCACGCCACGTGCCCTCATCTCAATCCAGGACTTCCTCAAAACCGGCCGAGGGCTGGCTCAAGTGCAGACCGCTTGGGAATGTCGGAGTGCATTGCAAGAACAACTTGATAAGAGCCTGCCTGACGCCAAACGGAGAGCTGCCAAGGCCTTTGATCTGGCCGAGCACGCTCTCAAGCAGTCCCAGAACGTTCAGGGCCAGACGCCCAGCCCAATAGTGTCTCAGGCGTCCTCCTTTGGATGGGAGCCAAGTACATCGTGAAAGGCGCGCCGGATATTGGCCAGGCGCAAGGGTTTGCTCAAGTAGCCGTCCATGCCCGCTGCGAGAAAACGTTCTCTGTCACCCTTGAGCGCATTGGCGGTCAGGGCGATAATTGCTGGGCGCTGTAGGGGATCTGGCCAGCGCTGCAGTATCTTTTTCGTTGCCTCAAGGCCATCCATAACGGGCATCTGCACATCCATGAGAATCACATCAAATCGGCTCTCACCGTCCCCCAGTGCGTCCAAGACCTCGCACCCGTCTCGAGCGATCTCATGTTCGCAACCCAATTTGCGCACGAACTTTTGCGCAACTTTCAGATTGATAGGATTGTCTTCAGCAATGAGGACGCGCCAGTGGGATACATCATCCGAAGACGTTTCCTCCTCTCCCATGGAAGGCACACCTGTCGGATCAGTGGCCGCCTTCATGGCTTCCGCAACTGAGGCTTCAAGATGATGGAGTAAGATCGGTTTGAACATCTGAGAGGCGAACAGGCTTCCGCCTCCCGTCTTCCGCACTTCCAAGGCATTTCCCAACGACGTCGCCAGGACGAGGGGTAGCTTCGCGTAGGCTTCCAATCCATGAATCCGATCGGCAAGCATGACCCCATCCATTAGGGGCATCTGCATGTCCACAATGCCAAAATCAAGCGTTGGCTTGGACGAAGTCAGCCAGGCAAGGACGGACTCTCCTTCTCCAAAACACTCCACCGCAATTCCTAAATGGCGGCATTGTGAGGAAACTACCTTGCGATTGGTCGCGTTGTCATCGACGAGGAAGGCGCGAAGCCCCTTCAACTTCACGCTCGGTTGGAGGCTTTCGTCGCGCGGCCCCTCAGCTTCGATACAGGGAAGGGTGAAACAGAATTCGGAACCTTCTCCCTTGACACTGGTCACACTTACCTCGCCATCCATCATGCGCGCTAACTTACGGCAGATCGCGAGGCCCAAGCCTGTACCTCCGAAGTGGCGCGTCGTCGAAGCATCCACCTGGGTGAAGGACTGAAACAAGCGGGCTTGATCCTCGTCAGAAATGCCGATCCCCGTATCCCTAACGATGATATTCAGCGACTTTCTGGCGTCATCCAACTTGACCCGCAAATACACCTCTCCTTCGAAGGTGAACTTGACCGCATTGACCAACAAATTGGAAATGACCTGCCGAATGCGGCCACTGTCACCCACGATATACTCAGGCACTTCCGGGTCGATCAGACAGGCTAGCTCCAACCTCTTCTTGGACGCTACCGAGACGACGGAGCCTATGGCGCGTTCGACAAAGTTCTTCACGGAACAAGGGGTCCGCTCCAACTCGAAGCGCTCTGCTTCGATCTTCGAAATATCAAGGATGTCGTTAATGATATCCAAGAGCGCCTCGCCACTCATGAGCACCGTATCCACCAAGTCGGCCTGCTCGGGAGATAAGTCTGAGGCCTGTAGGAGCTCTGCCACACCAATAATGCCGTTCATGGGCGTCCGGATCTCATGGCTCATGTTGGCCAGGAATCGCGATTTGGCCTGATTGGCCCGCTCGGCCTCTTCCTTCGCCTCTCTCATCGCCTGCTCGCTCAGCCAAATGCTCTTCTCGTACTGGCGTCTCTGTGTGATGTCCCGAACGACCGTCTGCACATGTCGACCCTCCGCGGTCTTCACGGTGACCAAGGATAACTCGACAGGAAAGTCAGACCCGTCGGCCCGCCGAAACACGGTCTCAAGTTCGGCGTAGCGCGAGGCCCGGGCTGCCTCCCACTCGTTGAGGGCTTCCTGGCCGAGTTCGGGAGACAAGAACTTGGTAACTGCTCTGCCACACAGCCGATCCTTTTCGACGCCGAGCAGGCGACACATCGACTGATTCACATCCAGAATTTCACCCTCAAGATCATGGATGACCATGCCGTCTCGAGATTTTTCAAAGAGCGCCCGGAACTTCGCACTTTCCGTCAACACCTCCTCAGTCCGGGCCCGAACGCGCTCCTCGAGTTCCTGAGCCAAGGATCTGAGCTCTTGATTGGTATGATAGAGCGCCGCGCTCTTGTCCTCCAGAAGCGCTTCGGCTTCGTTGCGAGCGCGCTTTTCTCGTTCGTATCGCTTTCGCCAACGCTCGCTCTCTTCTGACATGTTGAGGGGCCTCGTTGTCTTATGACCGGACAATGGAAAAGCGCACGGAGTCGTCTGCGGCGGGCTCGTCCATGCTCACCTCACAGTCTTCTTCGAAGTGCCTGCAGCATCCTAAAATCAATCCATGCGCAACGTCGTGCAAATGGCGAACGGAAGAGTAAATCATCACGAGGTGATTAGGGGAGGGCCGTTCGGTATCGAATTTGGGGAGCATGGCGTCCGGATAGAGCTTCTTCACTTCAACGTGGATATAATCCTCCACGCGTTCCAAGAAATCGAGAGCTGATTGCTCCCCTTCAAAGAACTGCGGATAACCTACCACAAATCGCCCGAAAAGGAATTCTCCAAAAGCTTGTAGCAGGACCGGGATCGGGATCTCGCTCCTCCGACTCAGCTCCTGCACGAGTTGTACAATCTCACCGTGACCGTAAGTGCCCACCGCCGTGTAGGCCCCCCCACTCTCCAGATTACAAGAA
>JANQJH010000318.1 GCA_028281705.1 Verrucomicrobiales bacterium | reverse complement strand
AACCTAACAAGCCCGCCGCCTTGGCCTCATCGATGGCCGCCTGCAGAATCCCCTGAGTTTCCGGGTATTCATAACGGAGATAGACGAATCCTTGCGGGGCCCCCGTGGCGTACGCCGCCAGGATCATGCCCTCGATCAGGGCGTGGGGATCGTAATCCATGATGGTCCGATCTTTGAAACAGCCCGGCTCCCCTTCGTCCGCATTGCACACGATCGACTTCGGATCACCCGCAGCCTCCGCCACCGCCTTCCATTTCACCCCCGTGGGAAATCCGGCGCCCCCACGCCCGGCAAGCTTTGATTCCGTGATCACCGTCAGCACGTCATCCGGCGTGCCCTGGAGCGCCTTTTTCAGCCCCTCGTAGCCGCCCGTGGCCTCGTAACCCGCCAGAGTCGCACGTCCCTCCGCGCGAATATGGGCAAAAACGCATTCCTCCAGCCCTCCCGGATTCGCCACCGGCAACGGCGACGGCAAATCTTGCAGGTCATCAGGGCTCGTCCCCACGAGGACGCGATCGCCCCAAATGACCGGAACGGGTTGATCACAGCGCCCGGCGCACGGCATCGGCGTCGCCCCCTCGGACTCAAGCGATTCGAGCAGCTCATTCCCGCCGCGGAAGCAACAGACGTTTCCCGTGCAGACCCGCGGCGCCTTCTTCCCTGGCATCTCCCGCGAAAAATGGTGATAGAAGGTGACCGTTCCCCAAAGCTCGGCGATGGGGATCTTCAACGCCTCCGACACCGCGCGGATGGAGGACTCCGAGAGGTGGCCGTCACGGTCGTGAAAGGCGTGCAGCATCGGCAGCAGGGGCGCCGGGGCCTCCCGCCATGTCTCAATGAGTTCCTTGTCAGCCGCTGAAATCATGCCGCGAGCCTACGCCGTCCCCTCGCCACGTGCAAAGGCCGAAAAACGGGTTTGTCCTCCTCCTCCACCTACTGTCGATTCCGGCTATCGATAGGAATGGTCACCGGCCCGTCATTGATCAAATGCACCTGCATGTCCGCTCCAAACTCACCCGTAGCCACGCGGCTCTCTCCTAACTGACCTTCCAGAGCCGCGATGAAGGCCTCGTAGAGCGGTATCGCCGTTTCCGGCCGCGCCGCCCGGATGAAGGAAGGTCGATTCCCCTTCTTCGTGCTCGCGTGCAAGGTGAACTGACTAACCACCAGTGCCCCGCCGCCGACATCCACCAGGGAGCGATTCATCAATCCGGCGTCGTCGCCAAAGACCCGCATCTTGGCAATCTTCGCCGCAAGCCAGTCGACATCGGACAAATCATCCACCGTCTCGATACCTAACAAGACCAACATTCCCTGGCCGATCTCACCCGCGACACGATCCTCAATACGGACCGACGCTTCCCGAACTCTCTGCAATATCGCCAACATCGACTACCCGATCAATCAATCAATCATCATTCATTTGCCCGTTCTCGTTCGAATCCGCTCGCTCTCCAAGCTTCCGGCGCGCCATTGCCCGATGGGCCGCATCGACCTCGGTCAGGACCCTGAGCGCATGCGTGAGAAAAACCTCCCCCGCCTCGGTCAGCGTGGTGCGTGACTTGTCCATGCGTCGCACCAAGAGAGCTTCATCCAGTTCGTCCTCCAGCTTTTTGATCTGCTGGCTCAAGGACGGCTGCGTCACGTGGCAGACCTCGGCCGCTCGAGTGAAGTTACCCGTGCGGGCCAAAGCGACAAAGTAACGTAGCTGCTGCAGCTCCATGCCAGGGGTCTAGCAGAATCGACAACGCCACCCCCATCCACGTGTCCCGCACCGGAAGTGTGAGACGAACTACTCTTTGATGAACTGGATCGAAGCGGCCTGGGCCATCGCTTCGTGCTGTTCCGCGGAGCAACCGGCATCCGTCGGGGCCTCCGCCTCGGTGTCTCGAGCCTCAACCAGGCCCTGATCCACCAAATAGGTCTCCACTTCCTCACCGGAGACATCCGCCAGCATCTCGCCGTTCACTTCCACACAGGGCGAGAGCGGTTGCCCCGTCTTGTGCTCCATTTCCCACCGGAGAGCCGGATTCTTGATGATGTCCTTCTCCTCAAATTCGAGATCGTACTTCCGCATGATGGCGCGAACGCCCTCGCTCCACCCGCAAAAGGTCTTCAAATAGGCAGTGATCTTAAGTGCTTGCTCTTCAGACATGGCTCGTTTGTCTCAGTTGGTTTCGTTGCCCGATTATAGGGTTCCCCGGCGTGGACGCAACTTTCTCGTGCCCGCCTAAGGCGCGTTTCCGACGGGTGGGGTGAAGACCAGCCGAAAAAAGACCTCATTCCACGCTTGCAGCGGATCACGCGGCCCCACATGCCAATACTCAAATCCCGGGGTGGATGCCGGCTCCCGTGCCCACACCGCGTGATCGATCACCTCCCAGGAATGCAGATCGCCCGACATCTCCAGGCGAAAACTCCCCTCGGACGCCCTCTGCGAACGACGGAGCCGTATCGCCGGAACTTCGAGCCCGCCGTCGCGAATCACCGTCACCGCCTCATCGAGGGCTTCGGCGCTGCCATTCAAGGGCGGCGAGCCTTCCAGGTATTCCTGTCCGTTGGTCAGGAGATCCAAATCCGGATCCGCGCCCCAACCAGCCACATGATCGTCGCTCAGTTGATCTGGACTGAAGTGAAGCGCGGCCCAGGTCAGGTAGTCCTCCGGTCGGCCAATGAGCGACAGTCGATCTCCCGCCACTTCCGTGACGTCATAGCCGCCATCCGAAGGAAGGCTCACCCAGTTCAACGAGACCGACCACACGTCCTCGTTGTCGAAGTCAGCCTGAACTTCAAACTCGAAGACCGCCAGTTCTCCGCCGCCCGCCGACCCAGGCCAAGGCGCCGAGGAACTTGCTGCCAAGAAAATGCTCCCCGTTTGGGCTGCGTAATCCGCACCGGACGGTGCCACATTCCACAGGACCGAGGCGTCGCCACCAATGAGAGCGCCCGGCCAATGCGCTTCGGCGTCTGCCAATCGCAGGCCCTCCACGGGATACTCCAGGGAGAACGCCACGCCCGCAAAGTCGAAAGAAACAGCCTCCAATCGCACCCGAACCGTCACCACGTCACCCGGCCGCGGATACTGATTGTCCACCGTGAGGAACGCGCTCGGCCCCTCCTGTGGAAGTGCCAACGCCCCCTCCATGGAGATTCCCGGCTGTGGCCGCAATCCCACCACGGTACGCATGGCACTGACCACATCTCCAGAGTCCAGGAGACCACTGCCATTCAAATCATTCAACGCATCATCCCAAGCCCTTTTCTCGTCGATCCCAACTAAGAGTCGCTGCATCAGATGCACATCTCCTACGTCCAGCTCGCCATTGGTATTGATGTCCCCCGTGTGGAGACGCCGCCGAATCGTCACTGCCGTCCCGGCCGATACATTCCCGATCACCAGAGCGTTCCCCGCGGGATCCGAGACATCCTCAATCTCCACCCCCAATGGAATCGACGTTTCATCGGGAATGCTGAGAGCCCGAAATGAGAGCCACGCCAGTGTCTGAATGCCCGGCGGAATCGCCGGAGCCAAGTGCGTCAACGTCACCTTGACGCACCCGGGCGTGGCGGTGTCCACCACATACCCTCCGCCATCCATCGCCGGCCCGGCATCGAACACCGGCTTCCCCAACACCGTCGGATCGTAATCCACCTTGAACGTGATCCCCCCAACGTCCCCATCGCTGCGAAACTGGATCGGCAACACCAAGCGATCACCCTCCGAAATCGGCGACGGTTCCTCCAGATAAAGACGCCGATCCGGGACCCAATTGACCGTGACTACCGTCTCACCCTCATTCCCCTGAATATCCCGGGCCACGAGGCGCAGCCGGTTCTCACCCGGTTGAAGCTGAACTGAGGGCACCTCAAACGAGCCGTCGGGAAGCCAAGTCAACTCGCCCTGCTCGACGCCATTCAAGCTCCAAGACATTCGCGACACGAGATGATTGTCCGTCACCGTTCCCCGGAGCACCTGGTTGCCAAGGTTCGTGTCTCCACTCTCAGGAGTGAGAACCGTCACCACCGGCGGCTCGATATCGATGGAATCGGATTCCACCAAATCCAACGCGAAGAGCGGAAAATAAGTATCCACCCGAGGGACGATCAGTTCATGCTCTCCCGTTAGAAAATTGGTCCGGTAGATTTCCAACGTGGGAATCACCACAAGCCTGAAATCAAGATTGAGGAAGTAAACCGTATCCGTTCCTTTCACGGGCTGCACGGATTCAATCCCCGTTCCCGAAAAGACCAACGGCGACGTCTCAACCGCCATGGAAGAGCGATGACGGCGTTCTAACCGCCGAACTCCCTCGAGATCCCCCGATACGGAATAGAGCCATCCGGAAATGGGATCGCTACCCCTGACCCACCTCGAATCCGCTTCCTCCTTGGTTACAGAGGCAAACGGAGTTCCTGGAACGAGATCATCTACTTTGAATCGCCATCCCTGGACATACAGATACCGGTCCACCTCATCGAACTCCATCGTATCGGGCCATTCGGGGTCGAGAGGTAGTCCCTCGACCAGGACCACTTCCAGTCCCGACTCGAAATCTCGTCGCATCAATCTTACCTTCGTTGCTGACCGACCCACCGCTCGATCGCGTTCGACCACCACGTAATAGAGCGCGCCGGATTGCGGATCGAGGGCAAATCCTTGCACTTCCAGCGACTTGCCAAGGGGCGATCCGCGATCAACCAGCAACTGCCTGGAGTGACCAGCCAAATCCGCCGACCAAAAACCTCCGTGTTGATAGAGCCAGTAGAATCGATCCCGGGGCGAATCGACCGCCATCCCGATCACAGCTTGAGAAACAAAACTCGTGATCGAGGTTCGATTGGAACCATCCGCGTCCACTCGATCGATGCCGCCGCCGCCGATCTCTGTCACATAATAAATCCCTCGCACGGAATGCTCCTGGGCCTCGCTCGCCAGTGGGAAGACATTGAGCCCCAAGAAGACGCTGAATACGAAGAGTCCGCGCCAATCGATTCGATCAAATAGATTCAGATTCACTGGCGCTTTCCCTACGCGTGCCTCCCGTGGTCCGCAAGCGTGTCTCCGATGAAACACAAGGGAGCGCCACCTTCACTGGCGAATGTCTTCCGATGAGGCTAGGAGCCATTCGGCGCAGGCTCCGATGACGGCATCGTCATGACTCTCTAGAGCATAAGTCCGCTGGGGAGCGTGATAGTGCCCGCTGCCAGCCGCCCCGTAGCGCTTATCATAGTGTTCGGTCAAGAGCGACTCGATGAGTGGGCGCCAGCGCTGCTCCCGGCAGAGAGCCGTCCACTGCTCAATGCGGGCGGCCCCATGGAAGGGTGCCAGGCGCTGCAGGGTCTCGAGAATCCTCTCCGGATCTCCAATCCAGGAAGCGTAGTCGCCACACAAATAAGCCGCTCTGGCCTCGACCGAAGCGTCGATCTCGGTCACGGGGGCGTCCCGCATCGTATGCCACAGCGGTGCCGGAATGTTCACATGCCCGATCTTGGGGCTCTCCGCCTCGACGAACACCACCCGCTCCCGTTCGAACGTCACCATCACGTCACGAATCCTGGACTCGAATCGCTTCTGCGAGGGCTGTGGATTCTCCAAATCACCGCCAAAGAGAGATCCCTTGTGGTTGGCCAGGCCCTCCAGATCGAGGACTTGCCCGCCTCGAGCCGCGATGGCCCGCAGAACCAAGGTTTTCCCCGCCCCCGTGAGCCCGTTGAGGACGACCCACCGAAAGCTCGGCGCCGTCCCGATGGTCTCGATCACGTGACGCCGATAAGCCTTGTAGCCGCCCTCCAAGACCACGGGACGCCAGCCCACCTCGCCGAGAACGGTGGCCAGACTCCTTGAGCGCTGCCCGCCGCGCCAGCAATAGATCACTGGCCGATAGGACTTTTCTTTGGCGTGAAAATGCGTCTCGAAATGACGGCTAATATTGGCTGAGACCAAGCCCGCACCGGTCTTGCGGGCGTCAAACGGCCCCAATTGCCGATGCAACGTCCCCACCCGGACACGCTCCTCATCCTGCAGCACCGGCAAGTTGAGTGCACCCGTGATGTGATCGATGGCGTATTCTTCGGGCGCCCGCACATCGATGATCTCGTCGAGAGACATCGGGCCCAGCGCCTCAAAGGTCACGCGTTCGATCCGCTCAGTCATCACCATGGGCCTAACCACGGGGCGAGGCATTCGTAAAGCCTGGATTGCCCCGATCGAAGCGCAGACGCGCCGAGCTGCCTCCGCTCAGAGACACAGCTTGGAAATCGCGATGCGCCCCCCAAAACAGACGTCGATATCTGAGCCGGCCTCACGCTCCCGGTCCGCATAGACACCGTCGTAAACATAGTGACGTCCTTCGCCGTCGCCGCTCTCCAGCGCTTTGAAACTCACGGGAAGAGATCGCCGGCTCGGCGGGCAGCGCAGACGGTCCGGAAGCACCTCGGCCTCAGTGAGTTCCAGATGCGGAAGATTCACATTCCAATGCTCGCCCTCCTCCAGTCCGAGCGCCATCAACTCTTCCAGGACGATTTGCGCGCAGGACGCCGCCCAGTCCCAATCGAAAACCAGCGCCTTCCTCTTGTAGTGGGAAAAGGCGATGCCGCGCACGCCGAGATAGGCCGCCTCCCGCACGGCAGCCACCGTGCCCGAGACGTAGATGTCCGCTCCCAGATTGCCCCCGTGATTGATGCCGGAAAATACCCAATCCGGCCGACGCGGAAGCAGATGGGTCAGGGCCAGCCGCACACAATCGGCCGGCGTCCCGTCCACCGCGTGATGCCGAGAATCTCGCGTGGCGACTGGCAAGGGCGCATCCGTCGTGATACGGTGTCCGCACTGCGACATGGGCCTCAGCGGCGCGACGACGTGGACCTCGGCAGCGGGGGGCATCACCGCCTCCAATGCTCGAAGTCCCTCGGCGTCGATGCCGTCATCGTTGGTCAGTAGGATCAAGGGCGCAGCCATGGAATAAAAGTAGAAGAAATCGCCTCGTAACCACGCTAACCTATCAGGAACTTCAACCCCCTTTACCCGTCGTTTCCCTATGAATCGCCTTTGGTATTCCATGGCAGTCCTGGTCTTCCTGGTCTTTGCTGCCCTTCTGTGGTTTCAGCGGGGGAAGTTCGTCAACGCCCTGCGCAACTTCGGACAACGGCCCGAGGCCGTGCAAACCAGCGTCGGCTGGACCAAGCCTCCCGACCTCAACATCGAAGACGGGACACCTGGGAGTGGACGTCTGCGGCACGTCATCGGAAGCCTCATCAGGCCGGGCGCCATCGCCTATGAAGCCATCCTTCGCTTCGATTCCGACGACGCCTTCAACGCTTTCCTCCGGGATAGCGGACGCCTCGATGTCCTCGGCAGCATTCCCTCATTGCGCGCCGTTCGCGTGGGCTACGACGAGATCGGTGACCTCAACGACATCCCCGACAACGCCGAGACTTCGGCTAACTACCTCGTTCAGCTTCCCGCACCTCCAGATCCCCAGGGCCCCGGCATTCAGGACTCGGCCGTGCCATTTGGCAGCGGTGCCCTGGACTGGTTAGGCATCACTGACAATGCCAACTGGGGCGAAGGCATCAAGATCGCCATCATTGACACCGGCGTCGTGGAACACCCAACCTTCGAAGACGCTCAGGTGGGGAACGTCCAGGATTTGGTCTCCCCCGATGGATCCTTCACGGAGATCAACGGTCACGGAACCGCCGTGGCTTCCGTCGCCGCGGGCACCCACCAAGCGGCTCCCGGTGTCGCCCCCGGCGCCAACGTCTTGAGTTTTCGCGTGGCCGATGCCGATGGCAATAGTGATAGCTTCACCCTCGCCGAGGGGATCCTCGCCGCCGCCGAAGCCGGAGCCGACGTGATCAATATCAGCCTCGGTTCCGCGGGAGACAGCAGCGTCGTCCAAGACGCCATCAACTCCGCTCTCGAGTCCGGTGCCACCATCGTCGCCGCCGCGGGCAATAACGGCACGACGGACCTCACCTTTCCCGCAGCTTACGAAGGCGTCATCTCCGTCGGCAGCATCGATGCCCTGGGCCAGCATCTCGACTTCTCCAATACGTCCGACCAACTCGATATCTCCGCCCCCGGTTACGCTGTGCCCGCCGCCTGGCCGGACGAACAGGTCATTCAATTCACCGGAACTTCCGCCAGCGCTCCATTCGTCTCCGGATCCATCGCGGCCATCATGTCTTGGGATCAGAACATCACGGGACAGCAAGCCTACGACTTGTTAGTCGAGCAAGCCAATGAAGCCGGAGCTCCCGGCGCCGACCCCACCTACGGCAACGGCGTCCTCAATGTCGGACGCGTCGTCAATGCCAGCAGCAGCGGTATCTACGATGTCGGCATCGCCAGCCATTACTACGCCGGCGACCTCCAAGGCAACGGGCGCGAGATCCTTCAAGTGGTGGTCGAGAATCGCGGGAACGAGGTCATCAGCGGAAGCATCCTCACCATCGATTCCCCCGTCGGCCAACAGCATTTCAGCCTCGGCCCCATGAGCCCCGGCGATATCCTTTCCCGCGAACTCGCCGTCGACACTCGCCGAGCTCAAGTGGAAGGCAATGTGAACTACACCACCACCATCGCCCTTCCCCAACCGATCACGGATATCAATACCGGCGACAACGAGCTGTCGTCCACCTTCGCCTATCCCGATCCCGATTCACCCGGCCTCGGAACCGAGGGCCCGTGACCCGTTATCCTCGCGTAGAGGAAGCCGTAAGAAATGTTGGCATTCAGATTTCCAGGGACTGAAGTCCCTGCCACTTTCTTATCGTGACGTATTCTCGACTGACTTTGCCAGGAAAGTGGGTGGGACTTTAGTCCCTCCATCACACAAGCGAACTCAGGCACTGAAGTCCTGCCACTTTCTTATCGTGACGTATTCTCGACTGACTTTGCCAGGAAAGTGGGCGGGACTTTAGTCCCTCCATCACACAAGCGAACTCAGGCACTGAAGTCCCTGCCACTTTCTCCTCCAACGGAACGCCACGAACTACAGAGCGTCCACCCATCCCATTTCAACCAGGGCATCCACGTAGATCGTCTGAATCGGCTTGCTGTAGATCTTCGCCGCAGAAGTCATCCACTCCTCGGCCTCTTCCTTCTGATCTCGGTGAAACGCCAGGGCCGCCTGACCGTAGTAATAGACCGGGTAATCATCCAGATAGTCGAAGGTCTCAAGGATCGCCAAGGCTTCCTTCTCCTTGCTATCCCCCGGAGCCTCCGACTGCAGAAGCACACTGATGAACAGCTTGTACTCCACGAGCTTACCCGTCTCAGGGTTCCTTGCGAAATGATTCTCGAAATCGACACCGAGCTTGCGAAAGGCCGCCTCGGCCTCGGGAAACTTCTTCTCCACGAAATCCAACTCCGCCAGATTAAAGCTCGACTCGATCACGTTGGGCTGCAATTTCAGCGATTTCTTGAAGGCCGCCCGCGCCTTGTCGAAAGATCTCAATTTCGTGTAAATCGCCCCGCGCAGATTGTAGGTCTGGTAGAGATCCGGAGAGATGGCCTCGATCCGAATGAGACGATCCAATCCCTCCTGCAACCGGATCCCCTGAATGAACATCGACGCTTCGGTCAGGAGCCTTCCAATTTCAAACTGTTTCGCCTGATCCAGCTTTTTCACCGAGTCCGGGAGGGAATCCAAAATCCTCTGCCGTTCGAGAGCAACCGTGTCCTCGGGAGTGAGATCCTCGGGGATGGCAGTCCCGAGATCACCCGGCAAGACTTGCCCTTTGGAGGTAAGCTTCACGCCTTCGTCACCCTTCGATTCTCCAATCTCAAGGCGCCGGGGCACCAATCCCGCCTCATTCTGACTCCAGGCACTGACCGGCACCAAAGCCGCACTCAGGGCGACCATTTTCGCTAAAAACTCCTTATTCTTCATGACTCGTCTATGAAAATTCTACAGATCTCATACTAGAGGCGCCTGGCCGGTTGTCAAAGATCATGCCTCGCGGTAGAGGCGCTTTTCCTCGACATAGGCGGCCACTTCCGGGCCGACCTCGTCTTCAATAGACCTTCCCTCTCTGCAACGCGTTCGAATTTCGCTGGCCGAAATCGCCATCGCATCCGGCAAAAACACGGCCGAAAATCCGTCCTGCGCCTCGGGACACCCTCCATCCCGGGGAAAGACGACGAAGGTCACCAATTCAGCCAGATAATCGGCCCGGGCCCAACGCGAGAGGGCCATCCACTGATCCAATCCCAGAATCCAATAGAGTGCGTCCCCCTCAGCCAAGACCTCCCTGCGCCACCGTTCGGCCGTTTGCCAGGAGTACGACGACGCCGGCCGGCCCAATTCCCACGACGACACCGAGGCCCAGGGAAGATCACGGGTGGCCAAACGCAGCATCGTCAACCTGTCATCCCCACCCGTCAACGCCCGCCCCAGCTTGTGCGGCGACTGCCAACACGGCATGAAAACCACCTCGTCGAGTTCGCAACGGGACTGCGCGCGTTCCGCAATGAAGGCGTGTCCCCGATGGACCGGATCAAACGATCCGCCAAACAAGGCCACACGTCTCATCTCGGGCTCTCTCCTTCTCAATTCTTCCTACCACCAGATCAATAGACGTCCCGCCGGTAGCGCTTGTCCTTGCGCAGCTGTTCCACATAGGCCGCAGCCTCCTCTTCCGATCGGCCGCCCTCCTCCATCACGATCTCGTGCAGCGCCCGGTCGACATCCTTCGCCATGCGGCTCGCATCACCACACACATACACGATGGCTCCGTCCTCCAGCCAGCTCCAGAACTCGGCAGCTGCCTCCTTCATTCGGTGCTGCACATAGATCTTGTAATCCTGATCACGGGAAAATGCCAGGTCCAGTCGATGGAGAATGCCGTCCTTTAGATAGTCCCCCCACTCGGTATCGTAGAGATAATCGTAGTCCCGACGCTGGTCCCCGAAAAACAACCAGGCTTTCCCCTTGGCCTGGGTCGCCCGCCGTTCCTGCAGGAAGGCGCGAAACGGGGCAATCCCCGTTCCCGGACCGATCATGATGATCGGCGTCTCATCTTCCGGATCCGGCAAGCGGAAGCCTTTCCCCGGCGTGATGAAGGTCGGGATCGGCGTCGTTTCGTCAATCCGGTCCGCGAGAAAGGTCGAGCACACCCCCTTCCGCTTTCGCCCGAAACTCTCATAGGTCACCGTGGCCACCGTGAGATGCACTTGCTCGGGATAGGCCTTGAGGCTCGAGGCGATCGAGTAGAGGCGCACCGTCAATTTCTTCAGAGTGCTGACGAACTCCTGGGCCTCAAACGACGCCTCCGGATGTGCCAGGAGGAAATCGATGATCTCGCGGCCCCACAGGTAGTCCGCCAGATCCGCCTTCTTCTCCGGCTCCAACAAGCCCGCCCATTCAGCAGCCCCGTTCCCGGCCTTCTCCGCCAGCAATTTGAGGAATTTCTTGTCCGGCGCCGTGATGGCGCAGTCCCGAAACAGCGTCTCCCGCAGCGTCTTTTCCTCCTTGGTGGGACTCGTCACGACGGTATCGCCGTCCAGCTTGAGCGCTTGCAGCAAGTCTTCCACCAGCTCCGGACAGTTGGTCGCCTTGACCGCCAGGGAGTCTCCCGGGAGAAATTCCATGCCTGAGCCCTTGAGATCGATCTCGTAGTGACGGGTGTCCTTGCCCGACCCCGGTTTCGTCAGCATCTCCGCCCGGGTTAACTTCGCGATGTAGGGATTCTTCAGGTTGTAGGCCATGTAATTAATAAGAGATTTCGGATGGCTCTTGGTAGCCGCCCCGAGAGACGAATGCAAGCCTCCTCGGCAGTCCCCAAGCGATCCCGCAGAATGGGCGCCCAGGGAAGTCTCCGGGGGTCAGCTCTCCCGCACTGAGTTCCTTCGTTTTCCATCGTTGGCCCGTGGACCAAGATCTCGCAGACTCGGCCACAGAAAAAGGCAGGCCGCACCAAGACAAGAATCTGAGCCATCTCCTTCAGGCACACGATGAGAGCACATTCTCCGCGCCTGCGCTCGATGGTCGGGTGTCCCTGTCAAATTCCGGTCACTCTATCCACCTTTCCTCAAAATCGCCTAAATGAGTTCACTGAACGCTTACCGTACCGTCATCCCGGGATGGGGGGGCTTTCTTGGAGGCATTTTTCTCACAAAAGCGTTAATACCCCCCTCTCCTGGATCCCTCGCGTGGCGGACTGCGAATCAGTCAGCTTGGTGCTTCCACAACATGCATAACATCAATCGAACGCGACTGTCCTTCTCCGAGATTACAAAGAAGATGTGACCGATCAATTGGATCGTAACCGAAACGCTCAATAACGATTCATGAAGATAGAGAGCTGGGAAACCCCTAACCCCAGCTCTCTATCATATAGTAAGGGGAATACCCATAATCCTCTTACCATATATTCAGCATCAAGAAGAAACGCAGGTCGTCCAAGTGATTTGCCTCGGCCTCGAAAGGACGTCGAGAAAAAGCCATCAGCAACTCAATCGCTGGACCTACGGTCTTGCCACACGATAATAGCCGCTGCCTCGATTGACTCTCGACGCATCGTCATCTGATAGCAACGCAAGTGATCCATCACCGATGATTGATGTGACATCCACCCAGGTGATCAAATCTTCAGAATACTGGAGCGAATATTCCACTCCTGCTTCTGTCATCACGGCGATGTCTATACCATTATCTTCAGAGCGGGCGATCGCAGAGATCACAAATCCTCCGATAGAATCTCGCGGCAGGAATACTTCTTGATTTTCCGCAAAGACCGCTGCGATCTCGTCATCGGAAAGAGCACCATCATAGATTCTAACAAAGCCAATGCTAAGAGATCCAGAAAGCGCTTCGTTGACGGTCGAGCCATCTCCCTCCCACTGCGCTCCAACTACGACCCCTTGCCCAGAATGTGTGTTGAGGACAATGTTCTCTTCAATATTGGTGAGCGACCCATTTGTATAAACACGCGTAGTGCTACCATCCTGTGTATAGGCAATGTGTGTCCACTTTCCGGCTTCCTCCGGTCCATCTGGTTCTTCTCCCCAACCAATGTCTGGTGCACCCCAGTGGCCAACCGCTCCGAATGTTTCGTGAGCCCCATGGTTAAATGCCACGTTAGATCCTTCGGGCCCTCCACGTCGGCCCCAAGAAACTACAGTTTCTTCATCGGCGATTTCCGGGTTGTAAACCCAGGCTTCGATGGTGCGTGCTCCAGAACCCACAATGCGCAACGGGGATTCCGGTCCGATGAGCCAATCACCTTCACCATCGAGTGTCACACCCTTGGCCCCATCAAGGATCTCTACAGTGGGATCACCTTGGGCTGTGAACTCGCCTCCGAGCGTTCCAGTGTTGGCCCAAACTTCAACAGTGCCTTCGGGAAGCCCACTGGCGTCTAGTAGAACGATCGCATTGGTCGGAGCATCCGGGCGTGCCGTTGCATCGAGTGGATCCGTATTCGCCTCGGACTCCTCTCCATCACTGAAACCGTCATTGTCGCTATCGGGATCAGTCGGCGACGTTCCGAGAGCGACCTCTTGATCGTCAGTCAAGCCATCGCCGTCCAAGTCTTGATCCGCTGGCACTTCGCCGCGACCCATTTCGAAGTGCGTTCTCGCCTGAGACTCCGTCAGGATCAACGGATAAATCGCCACTTCATCCAACAATCCCACGTACTGACCCAACAGATGTGGTGATTGCTCACCAGCTCCTTCGTCTACAGTTGAGTTCCACCCCATGTAACGAATGAGCGCGTCAGAATCATGGAAGCGATTATCTCCGGCAACAGCAGTGAATGCTTGGGTACCGTCGACATGCATGGTGAATTCGCCCGAGGCATAGTCAAAGGTCTGCACGACGTGATGCCAGCGATCATCGTTGATGACCGGGCCGCGGTAGATACCGCCTCCGGCATCATTGATCGCAAACCCGATTTCTCCGGCATCGGTCACCCAACCCCATTGGACATCGCCATCGCCTCCGCTCTCCTCACCGAATACGACAGGTGAGCGCCAGTTATTTCCGCTTCCACTAGTCTGTGTGGTTTTCATCCAGAATTCAAGCGAGGTCTGTTTGCTAGGATTCGGATCCTCGACATCATCTGTGTTTGTAAGCTCCGCTAGAGCTCCGGCACCAGGTTCTCCAAAGTCAATGTTAGAGGTTCCCGGATTGTCTGGCAAATCGGGTTCGGACCACTGGGCAGCATTACCAAGAGCTTCACTGGGCCCCGGAATTCCCAAGGTGATACCATTGTAGGCGCCGTCCGTACCGCCGCCGGTAGCATCCACGGCAGTAGATGCTCCGTTCTCCTCTTCGAATCGCCAATAGGCAACCGCACCGTCAACAAGAACGGCTTCTTCATAAGAAGCTGGCCCATCGTCTGCGTCATTCGGATCGAAATCATTCATGATCTCAACGCGATCATTAAACCCATCACCATCACTATCGGATGCAAGGGGGTTCGTGTTACTGTCATTCACCTCGCTTCCATCCGTGAGACCATCGCCATCCGAGTCAGCAAGAAAGGGATCGGTACCCAATTCGGCTTCTTCAGCATCGGTTAGTCCATCCGAGTCGCTGTCAACTGGGCCCTCAGAAATTCCCGTAAACAGAACGCCAGGGCTTGCATTAATAGCCGCAATGTCTTCCACAGAAAGCGCTCGCTCAAACAGTTGAACATCGTCGATCAGCCCAGGGAAATTAACACCAACTGAACCTCCATTGTTTAGAGCACCTATGAGAAAATCGCTTTGTGAAGGGGCAGGCGGAGCAGATTCTGCGCGACCAACTTCCACAGCGTCAACATAGAGAATGGTTTCGCCGCCAGCCTGTACGAGAACAACATGGTGATTTTGATTCTCCGTGAGCACGGGGTCTGTCGCAATCAGCTGATTCTCTCCTTCATCAAGACCTCCGACAAACCAGAGCAGACCACCACCGCCCGAGGCGAGCACGAAGTCGCTCTGATCTTCTCCACCACGAGAAAACAGAGCGCCCAAGGTTGAAGCATTCGGCCTGACCCAGAGAGAGATGGCGAACTGAGCACCAAACGCCTGTAGATCTCTTCCATCCAACTCGATGAAACCGCTCGAGGTATCTACCGCAGTTCCGGCAGCTACCGTATCCTGCTCCAGGATCACGCTCTCGACGTAGTTACCGTTGCGGTTTAAGCCACCGGAATCGAGGGCCTCAATCTCTCCCTCGATTTCATCTAATCGGTAGTAGGATGTTACTCCGCTAGCAGGATTGATACGCGCAGAAACGGCCAAGGATCGCACCGGCTGGTTCTCGGCATTCGAAGCAATATCGATGCTCGCCACAAATCCACCAGATTCTCCTTTTGAATCGAATTGTAATTCTACCATTCCAGTAGCTCCTGGCTCTAAGGTCGCTGGAGGATCCATCGTCACGGAAAAATGATCAGCATCCGGTCCACTAATGGTGGTGCTTGAGATGTTTAGCGTTTGAGTTTTGCCACCATTGCGGATGGGAAAGCTACGGACCTGAACTTGAGGTGCGGCCGGCAGCAGCCCAAAGAGATTCTCTCGCGGCAAGGCGAGTGACGGGTCACCCGCTGGTTCGGTAGCTGCGGCGAAGTGAGCAGAAATCTGATCATCCGTAAGGATCCGATCATAGATCGCAACTTCGTCTAGCGAACCGACGAACTGGCTGAGAAGATGCGGCGAGCTCTCTCCGGCACCGCCATCGACTCTCGAGTTCCACCCCAAGTAGCGAATCGCGCCACCGTCGAAATCTTGGAAGCGATTGCCGCCTCCCTCAAATTGCGATTCAAGCTCTCCATTCACATAGAGTTGCGAAATGCTAGTCTCCCAATCGTATGTCACTACGTAGTGCCGCCAGACGTCATCATTGATCGGATCTGCGGTTTCGTGATGGCGGTGATTTGCATCATTTACCGCAACCGCTCCAAGCTGACCAGAAGGCCTCAGGTAACCCCAATGAATATCACCATCGCCAGGACTCTCTTCTCCGAAGATCGTTTGCGTCCGCCAGTTGTCCTCGTTGTTGCCTTCTGATGATGTCTTCATCCAGAATTCCAATGAAGTCTTCTTGTTGGCATCAAAGGTTTCGTCTTGCGGATCATCGATATTTGAGAGCTGAGACAAGGCTCCAATGTTAAACTCACCAAAGTCAATGTTAGACGAACCTGGATTATCGGGAAGATCAGGTTCAGAGTAGACCGCTGCCTGCCCCAGATTCTCAAACGCACTATCTTCGAAAGTGATACCGGTAAAAACTCCATCTGTGCCCGACGATCCAGAATCAAATGCCTGTTCTGTGTTCTCAAACCTCCAGTAGGCGATGGGCTGGTCGTCCAAAACGGCCGAATCGTAAGGCGAATCACCCACAATTGCTTCAGGCATATCATCAGGATCCAACGGATCATTCCCTCGGCGGATCTCTTCGCGGTCGGATGAACCATCGCCATCAGTATCGATCATGTTAGGATTGGTGCCCGTGTCGTTGGCACTCACAAAGATTCCAGTGTTGGTCTCAGCGCCATCGAGGAGCCCATCTCCATCCGAATCGCGCTTGAGCGGGTTGGTGCCACGATCCGCCTCGCTGACCCAAATTTCAGTGCCCGTTTCTTCGCCATCCAAAACCCCATCGTTATCTGTATCCGGAATACGCGGGTCTGTCGCTTGAGCAATCTCAAGTCCATCAAGCGCTCCATCATCGTCGACATCGGGATCAGTGGGATTGAGATTGAGTCGAAACTCTGCCAGGTTCGTAAGACCGTCGTCATCATTGTCATCATCCGCACTACTATCAAGGCCGCCAAAATTCTCGTTCTCAAAGGAATCAGGCAGGCCGTCGCCATCAGAATCCTCAAAGGCGGCGTCAAAGTGGGCGCTTACTCGCTCAGCTGATAAAATCTTGTCGTAAATCGCAACTTCGTCCAAGAGACCAACAAACTGCCGATTCTCGTCCACACCTCCGACTGGATTCCAGCCGAGGTATTGGATAAGCGCATCTGAATCTTGAAATCGATTGTCCCCCCCTTCAAAGCTCGATTCCAAACTCCCATTCAAGAAGAGCTGTGACACACCAGATTCCCAATCGTAGGTGATGACGAAATGGTTCCAGCCTCCGTTGTTAATTGGTTGCTCGGTCTCGTGATGTCGATGATTGGCATCGTTCACTGCCACTCCGCCAAGCTGACCTGATGGCCGGAGGTATCCCCAGTGAATGTCGCCGTCCCCACCACTCTCAACGCCGAAGAGCAGAGGCGCCGTCCAGTTATTCGATTCGGTGGTCGTCTGGGAAGTGCTCATCCAGAATTCCAAGGAAGTCTTCTTGGTGTCGTTGGGATCCGACTCTGGTCCGCCCCCGTCGTCAATATTCGTAAGCTGGCTCAGTGCACCGATACCAGGCTCCCCGAAGTCAATAAATGAAAGTTCACCGTCCGCGGGAGCGACAAATTCTGCCGCAAAGCTCAGTACTGGACTCACGCTTTCCTTGCGAAGCTCGATATTCGTGTAAGCTCCGTTCGTGCCTGAACTACCGCTGTCTGAAGCAGTAGTAGCACCAGCTTCTTCTTCGAATCGCCAATAGGCGACAGGCTCATCCTGAAGAACGGCTTCGTCGTAGGCTCCTCCAAGAACCACCGTAACTGTGCAGAGATGTAATAGGAAAAGGAGATTTGATAGGATTTTCATGGCGTGAGACAGGAATTGAGGGGTCCCCGAAGACTATGATTTGGCCTAGGATGGATCAATGCTCGCCACGGAACCGAATGCGCCAAATCGGGTTCATCTTGCGCACCCAAACGGGTTCGCCAAAATCCTCAACGCTGCAAATCCCAACTCTCGCGCCAAGGCTTCCTAGATTGATAACGCCTCAGACGCTCGAGCAGACGTTCCATACGGGGGGCAGGCACGCCTACAGATTCGCCCAAGGCAATGGCGCGTTGGGCTGCTCTGGTTGCCTCTGTAAATCGACCTGCCTCTGCATACGCGGCACCGAGGATGTCCTGGCTCAAAACATCGCCTGGCCCCGTGAGCCCCCCGAGATACTCAGCCAACTCCACAGCGCTCTCACCATCGCGAGCTTGGGCGTCAGAAGAAGTGCTACGTATCCAGGCAAGCAGTCTCACCCCTTTCAGATGGCTGCGATCGAGCTTCAAGAGGCCTTCTAAAACAGCCACGGCTCTCGGCATGTCAGCACTTTCGTAGAGCAGCTGTGCGAACTCAAGCTGCAACGCGAGATTGCGAGGCTCTGATCGAACGGCAGCCTGAAAGTGATCAATCGCCTTTGACCAATCCCGACTCCTACGGTAGGCCCGACCAAGATTGCGATTCGCGTTGGAGTGCAAGTC
>JANQJH010000257.1 GCA_028281705.1 Verrucomicrobiales bacterium | reverse complement strand
ATCCTTGCCGGTTTCGCCATCGCGGGATCATGCGGCGGCAGCGTTGGCAATGCATTTGGAACGGAGCGATCCGGAAGCGGCCGCGCTCTGGGCCACGTCCATCGGGGACCATGCGATGCGTCTGTCCCAGACTGGCCGCGTGATCGATACCTGGTTTGAAGTCGCGCCCGAGGCAGCGGCATTGTGGCTCGAGGACACGGATCGGTTTGACGCGGGCGAGAAGGTGAAGTTGCGCGCTCTGTCCCAGCCCTGAGGAGCCCACACGTTCTCCTGGAGAGGCGGATGGCCGCAAAGAGCTTGAGCTGCCATCCAAGCTGCGCTTGGTTCCCACGATGTTGAGATGGATCGGATGGACTCTCCTGCTGGCCTGCTCAGGTTCCTCGACCGGTCAGGAGAATGCGGTCTTCCTGACGGAGTTCGCCTCGTCAAAGACGGGCCACGTCCTCGAAGATGAAGATGGCGACCGTCCCGACTGGATCGAGATCTTCAACGCGAGTGAACGGGCGGTTTCTCTTGAGGGGTGTTATCTCACTGACGATCCATCAGAGTTGGCAAAATGGCAGTTTCCCGACGTGAGCCTTGCAGCTCACGAGTATCTCGTGGTCTATGCTTCGGGAAAAGATCGGCGAGAAAAATTGCATACGAATTTCAAACTGGATGCCGATGGAGAATATCTGGCCCTGGTGGCCCGTGATGGCAAGAAGGTGATCCACGCCCTGAAGCCCCCGTTTCCTGAGGTGCGTGGGGGGAAAACGTTGGGATTGCTTCCGCGAGAAGAGCTATCTCTGGAGACGGCCGACCTCAAAGCCCTGGACACGGCGACGCCTGGGAAGGTTAATCGTGGTGTCATTCTAGGTGCTGTGGCCGCGCCGCAGTTTTCGGCCCATCGCGGATACTACGAGGAATCGTTCGCCTTGACCCTTCGTTCGTCGACGCCGGGCGCGGTCATCCGAGTGACGCGAGACGGTTCGAGTCCGAGCGTGGAGACGGGCACGTCCTTCACGCGGCCGATCTCGATCGAGGGCACGAGTATCATCCGGGCGGCCGCTTTCGATCCCGAGGGTGTGCTCAGGCCGAGTGAGGTGATCACGCACAGCTTCATTTTTCCCCGGGACGTGATTCACCAGGGCCCAACGCCACCTGAAGGATGGCCGCCTGCGAGAGATGCGCCCTCACGTCGGGAACAGGACTACGTCTATGGGATGCTTTCGCCGGAGGAGATCGAGAGCACAGACGAGGAACTCTTGAGAGCCATGCAAGCGCTCCCGGTCATTTCGCTAGTGGCCGATCTCGATGATTGGTTCCACGAGGATACTGGCATCTATCACAATGCCGGAAAACGGGGGCGGGCCTGGGAACGGCCGGTTTCCGTGGAGTGGATGGACCCTCGAGGGCGGGAACCCGGGTTTCACATCAACGCCGGTGTTCGCATTCGCGGTGGCGGTAGCCGACGGGGTGAGAATCCCAAGCATGCCTTCAGGCTCTACTTCCGGCGTGATTACGGTCCCTCCAAACTGCGCTACCGTTTCTTTCAAGATGATGGCGTGGACGCCTATGACGATCTCTGTCTGAGGACCGCGCAGAACAATGCCTGGTCGTTCAAGCACAACGAGCACTACACCTTCCTTCGAGATGTCTTTGTTAGGGATTGCCAGCGGGATTTGGGGCAGCCCTACACGCGCAGCCACTACTGTCACTTATTTCTCAACGGCCTCTATTGGGGGCTCTATCAAACGCAGGAGCATTCCGAGGCTTCGTACGCCGCCGCCTATTTTGGGGGATCGCCTTCGGACTACGATGTCGTCAAGGCCGCCGGGTTTTCCGGAGGCAATCGGATCGAGGCCACCGACGGCGATCTCGAGATGTGGACTCAATTGTGGAGCCTGGCGAATGCCATCGCCTCAAGCGGAGATGCCTCCGAAAGGCAGACGCTCTATCAGAGGATTCAGGGTTGCCGGCCGGATGGGGCTGATCATCCCGACTACCCGCGGCTGTTGGATGTGGACAACCTGATCGATTACATGATCCTCAACTTTTACGTGGGGAACCTCGATGGACCCATTCCCGAGTGGAGCCGCAATCGGGTGACGAGAAACTGGTTTTCCATTGGAGATCGGCGAGGCCTCGAGGGTTTTCGTTTCTTCCATCACGACTCGGAGAAGTCGATGGAGGGCGTGGAGATCGATCGAACGGGTCCTTATGTGGCAGGATCAGAGCTCGGTTTCAGCAATCCGCAGTGGATTCACCAGCAGTTGACCGCTGTCGATGCCTACCGCGATCGATTTGCCAAGCGGGCGCATGGCGTGCTCCGAAATGGCGGTCCGTTGTCGGTTGAGGCTTCGAAGGCGCGATTGGCCGTGCGGATCGAGGAACTTGCCCCCGCGGTGGTTGCGGAGTCGGCTCGCTGGGGACGAAAGGGACCGCCTTACAAGAAGAGCCACTGGGAACTGGCGGTGA
>JANQJH010000251.1 GCA_028281705.1 Verrucomicrobiales bacterium | reverse complement strand
ATTCTCGACGCGCAGCACGAACTTCGCGCTCATGGGGGGACCCTGCTTCTCGTCGGCGCGACCCTCGGTGCGGTCCTCGACGTAGAGCCACTCCCCGTTCAAGGCTCGTAACTCGTCGTCCTGCGCCCTTGGCGCGCCGATGGTTGCGAGGAGTGCGAGCGCTGTCGCCAGCGAAGTGCGTAAGGAGATCGCGAAGTGCGCACGTTTTTGCTTCAAACCCGGGTGCGGATGAATCGACTTAGTGGTGATTTGCTTGGACATAGGAATATGAATGTTTCGGCAACTCTGACATCCACCGGGGCGCACGTATTGGAAAAATGCGAAACAGAAAACGGTGCGCATGGCAGCTGACCTAGGGATCGAACTCAGCTGAGTGACTCGGCAATGCATTCACGGCCGCCATTTTCACAATCGGCAGTTTGCACAAGGAAACCGCTAGACTTGATTCACTGAATGCGCGAATGACGCTTGGTCAGTCAAAAAAGCAGTTGGAGAGGCGCCGGCGAATTGGCGAAAATCGCGAATCAAATGCGATTGATCAAAAAAGCCCGAGTCCAATGCGAGTTCCACCCAGCTCACGGACTGGCTCTTCATTGACATGGCATCAAATAGGTGTCGAAAACGGGTAATGCGGCAGTACATCTTGGGCGAGGTGCCAACCTCTCTTTGAAATGCCAACTCCAGGCTTCGTCGGCTCCTGCCCATGAGCGTCGCCAGAGATTCCACAGAGATACTGCCGCGCGTCTGCCTGATGCTTTCCAGTGCGCGCCGGACGCAGAAATTCTCGCGATCAAGATCGATCGAACGAAAGAGAAATCGGTGGCAGGCCGCGATGCGCTGCGCATCGTTCGATGATTCCACGATTTCCTCGACTAACTGATCGATATCAACGAATAGCTCTTCGGCCGGAACTCGTGCATCCGTGAGCGATTGCATGGACGTTGAAAGGATCGGCGCCATCCCACTCGGTTGAAATCGAATACCGATCATTCCGGCGTCGAGCGAACTGTGCAACACCAGCGGCCTGGTCAATTGCCCACAGGCGACGGCCGCAGGCTGCTTGAGGAACTCTCCGGCGCGGTCGACTTCGGCAAAGGGTGAACGAAAATGAATGATGAGTTCCGGAAAGCCGTCGGCAACGATGGTTTCCGGGACTGAATCGTTCGAACGACTTTCAAAGACCCAGAACAACTTGATCCAGGATGCCAGTTCGCTTGGTGGTTGGTACTCTTGATATCGCATTCTGGCGTTCGCTCACGCAGTCGACCTCACTTCTATCCTAGATTTCTGTCGCCTTTGGAAGCAGAAAGCTCTCCGGCGCCGTTTCTGATGACCGGCGGCTGTGATCGGCAGGTATTCAAAAGAGCCTGATTGCAGACTCTGGGAATTCTGCCATGTCTCGCCACACTGAATACAGGGCAAGTTTGCTGATCTGGCCGCAGGCGTTGATAGTATGTCTTTTAATCTATGAGAGGTAGCTGTCGGCGGGGTGATAACACACGTGCGTTTGCGTTCAGCGATCTACATACATAATGAGCATCTGGTGGACTTCGGCGATGACGATTCAGAAGTTCAGTTGATAACGGGTGCTTCGGCCGCCACCGATTGCCTCAAGTGCTCCCATTCTTAGAAGTGCCTGAAGGTCCCGGGTTGCGGTAGCCTTGGATACTTGGGTGAGGGACACGTATTTGCTTGCGTTCATTCCGCCTTGAAAGCCATTGGGGCCAGCGTCGAACATGCGCCGAATGACTTTGGCTTGGCGTGGGTTCAGGGAAGTACGGTGTCGCTGGAAGAACTTTGCTTTTCTAACGAGGAAGGCGATTTGCTCGACGGCTTCGTGTTGCGCTTGGAGTACAGTATCAACGAAATAGGTGATCCAGGGCGTGATTTCATTGCCGCGTTGTGCGGTCTGCAGTGCGTCGTAGTAGGCGTTCCTGTTGGCCTCGATCGTTTGAGATAGGCTGAGCAGCACAGGCTGACCGAGGCCTTGCGAAAGGGCCTTCTCGGAAACAGCCCGCCCGATGCGCCCGTTCCCGTCTTCGAACGGATGGATGCTCTCGAAATAGAGATGGCTGATTGCCGAACGGACGGGGGCATGCGTGATCGGCTTAGCGCCATCTCGAGCTGATTCATTGAACCAGTCGACGAAACGAGCCATTTCGCCGGGGACTCGATCTGCAGGCGGGGCTTCGAAATGGACCGTGGGACGGTCGATTCGCCCGGATACTACCTGCATGGGATCGTCTCCTGTGCGCCAGTCTCCGATCATGATTCCCCTGGCACTTTGCAAGAGCAGGGCGTGCCAGTCGCATAACGTGGTTTCAGTGAGAGGCTCTGCGTAAGTTCTGCGAACTGCGACCATGAGGGCTGCTGCGCCGTCTGCAGCGCGGCTTCCAACGGGTTCGGCGGGGCTGTTGAGCCCGAGGTGATTCCTGATAGAAGAAACAACATCGCGCCGAACGAGCAATTCGCCCTCTATCTCGGACGTTTTGATGGCCTCGGCAATCATGAGATCGAGGGTGGCTTCGGATTCAAGTCCGTCCGGCATTCCTTCGACAAGGCCGCTAGGAGTCTGTCGGGCTTTGTAAACTCGGCAAAATTGGTTTGGGATCACAAGTTCTGCCAGGATGGATTGATTCTGGCGAGGCTTTCTCTTTCTCGGCGGTCTTGGCCAGCGATTTTCTGGGTCAATGCGCGATCTGTGCTCAGGCCGGTCTCATATTCGATCTCTTCGTCGGCATTTCTTCCGCTTTCGTGTCTTTCAGGAGAATTTCAGCCGGTGCAAGCGTTTCAGATTGTAGCTCAGGCAGACGAGGGTCCACTCGCCTTTCACTTTCTCCATGCCGCGTAGCAAGAATCCTCGGAATCCCATCACTTCTTTGATGATCCCAAAGGCTGTCTCCACCGTATGGTTGCGCTTCGCGTAGCGTGCTTTGCCTTCTTCAGTTCGCAGCTTCTCTCGCATCTCCAATAGCCGCGGATCTTTAACCGGTTTGGTTGGCCGAGCACTTTGCTGCTTGGGACGGTAGTCGTAATTGCGCTCGCTGTGAGCATCTTCCCGGTGCACGCTCACGAAGAGTTCAATCCCGCACTCTTCCACTCGCTCGATTGCATCAGCGTCGACAAAGCCTGCGTCAAAGAGTCCTGCTTCAGGTCTGCCGATTTCTTTAGGGATACTATTTATCCCGTTTTCAAGTTCCGTGCTGTCACTGGCACTTTGACTCACATGTTCTCCAACGATGAGTTGACTGCCATCGGCATCGACGGCGGCTTGTGCGTTGTAACTTTGGGTGAATCCAGAACGCTTGTTCTTGCGCATGATGCGGGCGTCCGGATCCGTCAGATTGGCTTGCACCTCGCTGTTCTCGGGACCTGTCTTGGGCGGTTTAGGCGCTCTTCCAGGCGGTTTCTTGCCCGTCTGCTCTTCTTTGCGCTGACGTTTTTCGAGTTTCTCCTCGTATTCAGCCTGGGCCTTGGCGTCGCGCTCACTTGCGCGTTTTCTCAACTCTTCGATGGCACGGTCCATCTTGGAAATCAGCTTTCCACGACGCGCGATCTCTTTGGGAAGCTTTTGGCTGTCCTCATCGTTCTTGTCTGCGGTTTCGGCCTTTTCCAACAGTTCAGCGACATCGAGCTCAAGTTGTTTACGGATTTCCATGGCGCGTTCGTAGGTAACGTTCTGATCGATGGAGGCGTTGGCTTTGATGTGAGTGCCGTCGAAGGCGACGTCGCCAAGTTTGAGGAGCTTGAGCTCTTTGGCGAGTTCGAGCACGCTGACAAAAGCGCTGCTGAAGGCCTCGGGGTTCTCTCGACGAAACTTGCAGATGGTATCGTGATCGGGGTGAGTGTTGCCGGCGAGAAAGCGCACGGCCACATCGCGATAGGTGGCGCGTTCAATCTTGCGAGAGGAAAAAATCCCGTTGGCGTAGCAGTAGATGAGCAGAGAAAGCATCATGTGCGGCGGGAACTGCCGGTCGCCACTGCCACGGTGATTAATTTGAAAGCCCTCAAGCGGCAGGCGTCGCACCGCTTCAAGGACGAAGTGAACCAGATCGTCTTCTGGAACCCAGTCGCGAAGGTCGGGCGGCAGAAGCATCGGAGTTTCGCGGTCAATATTGACGAAGCGGGTGCTCATAGCCTACTTCTAGCAACAGTCGTCGGCTCGTAAAGTCCGACAGACTCCTAGCCCGGCCAAATTGTTCGGCAAAGGCCAAGAGCGCGGGCTCGACTTCGGTAAGGTCGAAGTCGAATTTAGGCCAATCTCGCTGCTCCCAATTGTAACGCATGAGCCGATTGTAGCGCCTATTTGGCTCAATATAAAGTTCTTTTGTGAGCCGAATAGTGGCAATCTAGTAAATAACGGCTTTCTGTGGGATTCACGCCACAGGCAGCGGATCCGTGTCTCTCAGTCATTTCTCCCTTGTTCATCGGGCGAGGCGGGCAGGGATTCTCAAGTAGGCTCTCTCGTGTGGCCAGTTTGATAGAATCCTGGCAGGAAGCGCATCATGACCTTGGACGTAGAAATCTTCTTGAGGCGTCTGAGTATGGACGTGCTGCCCAAGGGCTTCACCAAGATCCGGCACTACGGCATCCTGAGTAACCGGAATCGAAAGGAGAAGATCGAGCGCTGTGAGGAACTCTTGGAGGGCGTGCGAGAGGGTGGGGTTGAAGAAGATCGCGAGGAGGATTCGAAACCGACCATAGGTGAGGGAGGCACAGGTTTGCCGCCGTGCCCACATTGTGGGAAGCCGGTGCTGGAGGTGATCAGCGATTCCGTAAGGCCTTGTTGAGGTTTCCTTGAAACGTGGGTTGGGGGCTGCTTCCAGCCGTTTTTGCCGGGTATTTGCACCAAGAGCATTTTCGCATTCTTCTCTAAATTCTTTTTATGCTTGATAGCTGATATATTATAAGGTATCAGTGCGTTTGCCATGCCCAGCCGCTCCTCCCTCTCTGCTCGTGAACGTGACTTGCGCAGCCGCCTTCATCTTCTTCTTAATAACGCCGACAGCTTTCTTCACGGCTCTCTCATCGAGATGGCTCGTAGATGCGGCAATTCACGGTGCCGCTGTGCCTCCAACGATGATTTCAAACACCGCTCGCAATATCTTGGCCAGACTCGCGATGGTAAGACCTCAATGGTCTACATCCCGAAAAATCTCGAACCCAGTGTCCGTCAGGCGATCACCGATTTCCAACGGGCTCTCGCCTTACTCGAAGAGCTCAATCTTGAGGCCCGCCTGCGACTTGAGAAGAGCAAACGCAAGTCGATCAAGAAAGCGACTCGCAAGAAAGTTGCCCGGAAA
>JANQJH010000218.1 GCA_028281705.1 Verrucomicrobiales bacterium | reverse complement strand
TGAGAACAAGAATCCCCCGGAATGGCTCAAACAGCACGTCGACAAGGTGCGGGCGGGACAGCCGCAGGAGTGGGCTCCGGGAAAGACGCCCTGGCCGCAGGCTCCCAAAGCTCCCGGGGAGTGAAGTGGGTGTTGGGCCCATCTCGTCGTCGAAGCAGTCACGCTCTCAGGGGCTGAAGTACTGACACAATCTATTGAGCGTGATCTCGAGGGTGAGTGTGTTTGCTGGGAAAGTGGGAGGGACTTTAGTTCCTTAATCAACAAGCGGGCTCAGGGACTGAAGTCCCTGCCACATTCATCTTGTGACGAATCTTGAAGGTGTTTGCTGGGAAAGTGGGAGGGACTTTAATCCCTTAATCAACAAGCGGGCTTAGGGACTGAGGTTCCTGCCACATTCATTTTGTGACGAATCTCGAAGGTGTTTGCCGGGAAAGTGGGAGGGACTTTAGCCGCTTAATCAACAAGCGAACTCAGGGGTTGAAGTCCCCGCCCTGATCAAATCAGAGATCCATGCAAAAGAGGCGTTCTTCGCCTTTGGAGGCATCGAGCCGCAGGCGTAACCAGGGCTCCCGGCAAAGGGGTGCGGGCGGCGCCTCGGTGCTGGTGATGATGTACTGGAAATCGGCCTCGCCTTCCTCTGGCTCTAAGGCCTGGATGTGGGTGAAAAGGCGCCGGTAGAGATGGGCGTCCATGTCGGCTTCCCGGGGGCTGTCGTGGATGAGAAAACGCGGATGGTAGCCATAGCCCTCGACGGAGGCCAGGAGTGCGGTGAGATCGAAGCCAAGGGTGATCAGGGTATTGATGGCGGCGCTGTTGAGGTCTCCGTTGCAGGAGGCCCGGAGCTTGATTGTCTCGCGGGTGAAACGGCATTCGGCATCCGTGCCCTGGCCTAACAAGCGCTGCATGGTGCGCCGGTAGAGATCGGCGAATCGCGAGGCCTCGCGGTCCCAGCGGCGCTGGAGAGACTCCTGGCGTTCTTGCGAGGCAGTGATCTCCGCCTTGAGCTGGGTGCGCATCTCCAGGAGAGCGTCGAGCGTGGTCTGTGCGGCGATGGCGCGCTGGAGGTGCTCGCGAATGACGCGATAGTGATTGCGGATCTCCTCCCGGTCGCGCCGTTGTCCTTCGTCTTCACGGAGAGCCTCCTCATAGTTCTCCTGCAAGCTCTGGACGCGTTCCCTGGCCACGGCCGACTGGCGTTCATACTCGGGGAGGCGATTCTTCCTCGTCAGCCCTCCCTGACGGGGCAGAGCGTCGGGAGTGTCGACGTGAAAGGGGCAGTATTTGTGGGCGAGCGAGGCGTCCACGCCACAGGGGTCATTCTCCCAGGTCCGCACGGCGTGTTCGGAGGCGCCGAGTTCTTGAAGCGCCTGGTCGAGGGCGAGCCGTTGCTCGTCGATTGTGAGCGCCCCAGGCGGGCGTAGCGATTTGAGGTCGCGTTCCTCGGCTCGAGTCAGTTCGGTTTCGATCCCAGCGGCAAAAAGGGGATCGGCGAGATTAGGGTGCGTCTCATCGAGGAAAGGACTCAGTTCCTCAACGGCCTCTTCCACGGTCCGCTGCCGAAAACCGACTTCGGCGGGGAGCTTTCTGAGATCCTCTTCCAGAGAAACGCGGTGTTCCATTTCGCGCCGGATTTCCTGATCGATGATCCCCACGACGGCACGAACGAGAAAGCGCCGGTCGCTGCTGCTGATGGGAGGATTGGCGCTTTGACTGTCCTTGTGACGCCAGGAGAGCAGCCCGTCGAGCCGGCACTCTTGGTCCCGGGCCAGCCAGGCGAGGAGATGGAGAAAGCGGATGGATTGGCCGGATTCACCGAAACTCTTCACCGGCAGGTGCTCGAGCGTCGCCTGGTGGAGGGTCACGCGAAAGACCTCGAAGTCTTCCGATCCCGATTTTCGCGGATCGTCTTTCAGCCAGGCATCAATGTCCGCCGATGGGTTGCAGAGAGAACGGCGGCGCCCGGTCAGTGGCCGTGCGACGATCCAGGGCTTGCCATCGACCCAGATCCGGGCGACGACCCAGCCTCTGGGGAATCGCGCATGCAGCCGCTCATAGAGAAAGCTGCTGCCACATTTGGCTTCACCGAGGAGGTAACGGATGAGACGGCAGAAACTCGTTTTGCCGGCGGCGTGCCCACTGAAGCGGACATCGGGATCGTCGCCGTCCAACGGTGGGGCCCAGATGATGTTCATGCCGCGGCGGAGCTGGATGCGTCGAATCTCCTGACGAGGTTTGGGGGAGAGCGTGCGCAAGAGCCGAATCTCTTCGATCCAGAAGACGGGAGATCGACCGAGAGAAGCGGGGGACGCTTTGGACTTCACGGGAGCCTTGGAAGGTGGCCCTGGCTTTTCGGATGGGGGTTCGTTTTCGAAAAGTGACAGTTGAGAAGTCCCCATGATCTTTGGTGCGGTAAACGACGCTATTTGGCTGCCTCGTGCAACCCATCTTTGGCAAGTTCCACGCAGATCTTAAGGCGTCACGTGGGTTGGGTTATTCTGGCGATCGAGTAAAAACATGACGTATCTCGCTGACAGTTTCTTTTTTGAGTGTGTCTTAAGAACCGCATAGGAATCATGGTATCTTTTCAATTCTGTTGACGGCTGGGTTTGACAGGCGAGACGCCTGTCCCACGGTTTTACGCCCAACTTGATCGGTGGGTCCCACCAACACGGGAGGTTACTTCACCAAGGTTGCGCGTAAGTGTCGCAGCGGCGAAACCAGCCGGTTCGCCATCGAGTTTCGTCTTTTGGGGCCAGGGCGATGCGGCGATCGAGGGTGCGTTTGGCGGAGGCGGCGAACTCACGGGCGGCAGCTTGGCCTGTGGGGCGACCACGCATTCCCTGGAGAACTTGGAGCAATCCCCATCCACGACCCTGGTAGCGCTCCTTGGGGTTGACGCCTTCGCCCTTGAAATTCACGTAATCAATGAGCGCATAGACGCCGTTGGGCGTTCCGGCGACAGCGTGAAATCGATTGCTAATTTGTTGGCGTTCAGAAGGTTGAGCGGTTTGTAGAATCTTGGGTAGCGCTGTTTGCATGCGTTGGATGATAAATTCCGTCTGCAGCCCCACGGTACGGCTGAGCATCTGTCTGAGATCACGCATGGTTTGGCTCTGGGTGGCTCTGTTGAAGGCCGCGCGGTCGGGCCAAGGGCAGGGTGCGCTTGGGGAAATGCCTGGCGGAAGTTGGACACCACGGGACTGGAGGTAGCGAAGGAGCGGCGGGAAGCTCTCCTGGTAGGTGTGCCGGATCCCAGCCGGGTACCAGATGAAATGACCGATGCCAAGGGAGGCGAATTGCTCGCCTTTGTTCCATGAAGTCAGGCCGGAGATCTTGCCGCCGGCCTCGTTCTGCCAGATTTTCTGCCCGATGCGTTGGGCATCACCCGGTGCGACCTGGATGCGGCTCGCCGGAGGGGATTGGGGTGATCGTTGGGGAGGTTCCGGCCGGGACGGGGCCATACACTGGAGGCTGGAGAGGCAAAGGGCGATGAGGAAGCAGCGACGGAGGTGGCTGGGCACGGTCATGGTCATGAGACGGAGACTACCACTGGACCCAGACACGGAAAAGCCCGAGTCACCGGAGCGACTCGGGCTTTAAAAAACGTAATCTATTCTAGGCGAGCCTAGGCGATTTCTTCCGCGTGGAAGATCTGCCAGTCGTCCAGATTGTTGAGGTTCACCGCGTCCTTGATTTTGCCTTCATCAACGATACCGGCGGCGTCGAGGATTTCTTTTCTCGTGGCGTCGTCGTGGATGTAGCCAGCGATGCTCTCGTTGAGCGTCTTCACCGCAGCGGCATCGAGAGAGCCGCCCTTCTTCTCCAAGATCCAGGCTTCCGCTTGGGGATAGGTGGGCTTGGAATCCTTGACGTAGTTAAGAAACTCCTCGCGATCGATCCCGAGGCCGTCGAGGACCATCTGATCGTATCCCTGGCCGCAGGCGGGATAATCGTCGTGAAGTTTGTTAACCGCGCCGAGAGACGCTTTCTGCCAGAGGCGCGGCAGGTGAAGGACGCCGAGGGGGCCAGCGACTCCGGAACTGATTGTTGGGACAACTTTACTCATTACTTGATGCTCAATAGTTGATTCATGAAACCCCAGATTTCTCTGGAGAGATGGCCTAATAGAAGGAGTGGATTGGAGCGAGAATCAAGCTTTTAATGCCCACGATTACCATGCCGAAAAGGAACGAGCACACTTGGAAGGAAAGGACGGTCGACGGGGAAGAACGCACCATCCGCGCCAGCCGTGTGGCCGGGCGCTGGCGTCTGTCTTCGAAGCTGGCGAGCGACCAGGGCTGGGCTTACCACGACCCCATCGCGGAGGGCGATTTGCGGCAGCTGCGCGACGTTCTCTGGCGAAAGTATCAGCGGCGCCGGCTTCCCTGGGAGCACGTGAACGAGATCGACAAGCTACTCGGAGAGGATGGCGAGCCTTAGCCCGACTTTCACGATTGGGGAATGAAATGAGTGGGCCGTCCCCGGTAGATCGGCCAATTTTGACCAAAAGTCTTCACTACACCGCCCCCGCCTCG
>JANQJH010000033.1 GCA_028281705.1 Verrucomicrobiales bacterium | reverse complement strand
TTGCGTGCCGCTTGGCCCTCGACTTCGTAATCCTGAAAGGCCACGTGATAGCCGATGTTGCGTTCATTCAGGGTGGACTCGATGTAGTTGGAGGTCCTTGCCAGGGCGGCCGGTTCGGAGATGTGACGCGGGCCGATGATTTCCGAGAGGTTCTTCACGAAACCCATGAGGTCCTCGGCTTTGATTTCCTCGGCGAGAACGGAAAAAATCTGCGGCGTCGACGGCTTCTTCGGCTGATTGAAGTGCCAGAGCAACGAGGCCGCGCTGGTGGCGATGAGTCCAAGGGGAAGCCCGAGGAGAAAGATGCGGACGGCCGTGGCTTGCTTCATGCATACAGCTAAAACGTCTCCGCCGCTTGTCGAGATTTCTTTGCCCGGGCAGCGGAATCCCTCAGCGCGCGGCGGGGTTTCCCATGCTTGACCTGAGAATGAGCCACCGCCTAAAAAGGCGGCATGATGTCGATGTCCGCTCGTGCTGTCTTGCCCACTGTCGCTTTATGGATTTCCTGTGCCACCTCTGCCCGGGCCGAGATTGGCGTGCCCTCCATCTTTGGGGAGAACATGGTCTTGCAGCAGAAACAGGAGAACAAGGTATGGGGCTGGGGCGAGGCTGGCGAGAGCGTCACCGTGACCCTGGCCGGTCAGTCCGCCCAGACGGTGGTCGACGCCGAGGGGAAGTGGGAGCTGAAGCTGAAGCCGATGGCGGCCGGCGGCCCCCACCGGCTTTCCATCGCGGGAAAGAACAAACTCTCTTTTGACAATGTCATGATCGGCGAGGTCTGGATTTGTTCGGGCCAGTCGAACATGGCCTGGCCGGTGACTCGGTCCAATGATCCCCAGTTGGAGATCAAGACGGCTAACTATCCCAATATCCGGTTGATCAGCGTTCCCCAGGTGAGTGCGGAATCGCCGCAGCGCGATTTCAATGGGGAATGGAAAGTCTGCACGCCGCAGACCGTGGCGGATTTTTCCGCCGTGGGTTATTTCTTTGGCCGGCAGCTGCATCAGACTCTCAATGTGCCCATCGGGCTGGTGGACAACGCCTGGGGCGGTTCGGCCTGTGAGGCCTGGGTGAATCGGGATGTCCTGGAGAGCGACCAGCGTTTTGAGGGCTTGATGGATCATTGGGAGGGTGTGGAGGCTTATTTCCGTTCCGGCGAGGCCAAGCGGGATCACGAGAAGCGGCTGGAAGAATGGGAGGTCAAGGCGGCGGCTGCGGAGAAGGACGGGAAGCCGGTCCCGCGCAAGCCGCGTTTGAACATGGGCAGCATGACGGGTAATCAGCGTCCGGCCAATCTCTACAACGGGGTCTTGCACCCGACGATTGGCTACGGGATTCGCGGAGCCATTTGGTATCAAGGTGAGTCCAACGCGAGCAGAGCCTATCAATATCGCGATTTGTTCCCCGTCATGATCAAGAACTGGCGTGAGGAATGGGGCGAGGGAGATTTTCCCTTCTACTGGGTGCAACTGGCGGACTTCCGCACGGAGAAGGCCGAGCCGGCGGAGAGCGATTGGGCGGAGTTGCGTGAGGCCCAGACCATGACCATGGACAAGCTTCCCCACGCCGGTGAAGCCGTCATCATCGATCTCGGTGAAGCCAACGACATTCACCCAACGAACAAGCAGGACGTGGCCAAACGTCTCTCCCGCTGGGCCCTGGCTCGCGACTACGGCCATACCGATCTCGCCTACCGCAGCCCGCGGTATCAGTCGGTGAAAGCGGAGGATGGGCATCTCGTGGTCACCTTCGACCACGTGGGGAGCGGGCTCGATACGCTCGATGTGAATGAGCCCCTGGGGTTCACCGTGGCCGGCAAGGACAAGGTCTTTCACCGTGCCAAGGCGGAGATTCTCGGTCGTCGCGGAAGTGCGCGAAATCAGATCAAGGTGTGGAGCGATTCCGTTTCCTCTCCCGTGGCGGTCCGCTACGCCTGGGCGGACAATCCGGTGTGCAATGTGCGCAGCTTCGATGGCCTCCCGCTGACGCCGTTCCGTAGCGACGACTGGCCCGGCGTGACCGTGGGCAGAGAGTCCCGCTGATCGCGGTCGGCGCCGCCGTGCGGAAGAGAACGGCAAAGATCGGTTGCCTTTTCTAGTTTCTCCTCGACTCTCACCGGCCCGGCACCTTGCCGGCAGGTCTAACGTATTTGTCATGGAGAAACGTCCCTTCACTGATTTCCCATTGTCGCCCGAGATGGGGCGGGCGATTGATTCGCTCGGCTTTGAGCTGGCATCGCCCGTTCAATCGGCGGCCTTGCCACCGCTTTTGGAAGGGCGTGATCTCCTGGGCCAATCTCCCACGGGATCCGGGAAAACGGCGGCCTTCGGAATTCCCTTGGTGGAGCGCCTCGATCCCGAGGACCGGGCGGTTCAAGCCTTGATCCTGTGTCCCACGCGTGAGTTGGCCGTCCAGGTGGCGGGAGAACTCCACAAGCTCGCGGCCTTCAAACCGGGTATCCAGGTGCTCCCGGTCTATGGCGGGGCGTCGTTTGAACGGCAGGTGCAGGGGTTGCGCCGGGGTTCCCAGGTCGTGATCGGCACTCCGGGGCGGGTCCTGGACCATCTGCGGCGGAAAACCCTGAAGCTGGGCACAGCGAATACCGTCGTTCTGGATGAGGCGGACGAGATGCTCGACATGGGATTTCGTGAAGACATCGAGGCCATCCTCGATGAGATGCCGGAGGAGCGGCAGACGGTGCTTTTCTCCGCGACGATGCCGAAGGCGATCCGCGAGATGAGCGAACGCTACACCAAAGAGGCCTTCACGGTCACGGTGGCGCATGAAACGATGACGACCCCGGACATCGAGCAAGTGTACTATGAAGTGCGCTTCCGCTCGAAGCCGGAGGTGCTTTCCCGCTTGCTCGACACTCATGAATCCCCGCTCTCCATCGTCTTTTGCAACACCAAACGCACGGTCGACGATGTGACCGAAGATCTCGTGGCGCGGGGTTTCAGTGCGGACCGCTTGCATGGCGATATTAGCCAGAATGTGAGGACGCGCGTGATGAATGCCTTTCGCAACGGCACGGTCTCGGTCCTGGTGGCCACCGATGTGGCCGCGCGCGGACTCGACGTGGATGATGTCGCCTTGGTCATCAATTACGACCTTCCGTTTGATGCGGAAGATTACGTGCATCGCATCGGGCGCACCGGGCGTGCCGGGCGCTCGGGCAAGGCGATCTCGCTCGTGGCCGGGCGTGATGTCTACAAGCTGCAGACGATTCAACGGCATACGAAGCAGAAGGTGGTTCGCTTTCGGGTACCGACATTGGATCAACTGGAGGAACACCGGTCGGATCGGTTTTACGACCGCCTGAGGGGCTTGTTAGTCGAAGGTGCCTTTGCCAAGAAGACGCGAGTGATCGATCGGCTTTTGGATCAGGGATTCGCTCCCACGGAGGTCACGGCGGCAGCCTTGCATCTTCTGGCGGATACGGAATCGCGCTCGGCCGAAACCATTCCCGAGGATCTTCCCCCCAAAGCGAAACGCCAGAAGGAGGCGGCGCGCTCTGAAAAGCCGGGTTCAACGGATCACGATCGCCGGGATTCCAAGGAACGTCCGCCGCTGGTGCGCGAGGGTTCGGGCGAGATGGCTCGGCTCTTTGTCAATATCGGGAGCACGATGAATGTGTCTCCCGGTGACTTGGCGGGAGTGCTCTACAATGCCGGCGGATTTCCTCAGGGTTCGGTGGGCAGGATCAATGTGTTTCCCAAGCACGCCATCATGGAAGTCCCTCGAGATCTTTTGCCGCAGGCCCTGAAGAACCTGCGCGACGTCAAGGTCCGAGGAAAGGATGTTCGATTCAAGGAAGACGAGCAGCCGTCGGGCGAGGGCTTTCACCGGCGGGGGGACCGAGCCTCGGGTAGCGGTGGTGGCGGCGGTAGACGTCCGTTTCAGTCCAAGGGTCGCGGTGGTGGGAGCGGCCGTTCGGGCGGATTTGGTCAACGTGATTTTCGCGAGAAGCGGGGGCGGAAACGTCACGAAGCGCCGTGGAAGGGGAGGAAGAAGCGGCGCGATGATTGATTACCGCCTCAGTTAGTTAGCACCCCAACCCTGCGGCTCTCATCCCGGAAATAACGAAGGGACTAAAGTCCCTGCCACTTTCTTGGAATGTGGGAGGGACTTCAGTCCCTCG
>JANQJH010000030.1 GCA_028281705.1 Verrucomicrobiales bacterium | reverse complement strand
GGCGACCAGGATCTCTGGGTGACCAACCGCACGGCACCCCAGGTGCGCCTTCTGAGAAACAACCAGCCGTCGACCGACGGCTCGGTGGCGTTCCGCCTGATCGGCAACGGGACGACGACGAATCGCGACGCGGTGGGTGCTCGCCTGACGCTTTGGCCGAGTTCCGATCCCGAGAGCAAGCAGATGAGGACGGTGCGGGCCGGCAGCGGCTTCTTGGCTCAGTCGAGCGCGTGGACCCATTTTGGAACGGGTGCGGCTTCTAGCGGCAGTCTCAATCTGAGGATCGCGTGGCCCGGTGGGGCGACGGAAGCATTTTCCGGAATCGATCCTGGGCATCGCTACACCATCGTGCAAGGCGAGGGGCTGGGGGAGCCTGTCGCGATGGTGGCAAGACGCCAGAGTCTCCCGCAACCGCCTGAAGCCCCCGAACCGGGGGCGCCGGCCGAGGGAGAAACGAGCGGTTTTTGGGTAGCGAATCGTGTGCCCTTTCCCAAGCTGACTTATGAGGATGCGGCGGGTGCGTCTTGGTCGACGACGGATTTCCTGGGCAAGCCCGTTCTCATCAATCTGTGGGCCACGTGGTGCGCTCCCTGTCTTGCCGAACTGGGCGAGTTCGGCCGTGAGGAGGAGGCGTTGGGCTCTCACGGAGCCACCATCCTGGCGCTCAGTGTGGATGGCCTCGCCGTGGATGGAGGGCTCGCTTCGGGCGGCGACCCCAAAGAGGTGCTCGCTCGTGTGGGCTACGGCATGCCCTGGGGAACGGCCCGGCAGGAGGGCTTGGGCAAAATCGAAGTCTTGATTGAATATCTCTCCTCGCGGCGAGCGCCCCTGAACATCCCGTCGAGTTTCCTCGTCGATGCCCGGGGAAATGTGGCTGCGGTCTACCTCGGGCCGGTCTCGTGGGAGCAGTTGTCCGGCGACTTGACCTTGCTGGAGGCACCGGCGGAGGTACAGCTCAAGCGGCTATCGCCTCGGGCGGGGCGATGGCTGGCCGATCCACGCCAGGTCGATCCGGCGGCTTATTTGGGCGATTATGCGGCTCTTTACGGGACGAGTGGATTTCCCGAGGAGCTGCAGCGGCTCTACCAGATCAACCGGCCGGCCAAGGGAGGACGGACGGCTCAGGAGTATTACAATCAGGCCAAATCGGCGGCGCAGCAGGGGAAGAGGAAGGAGGCGGAAGAGTTCTACCGGGCCGCCCTCCGCTTGAATCCCGAATATGGGCAGGCACTCACGGGGCTGGGCGCCCTGCTCCTGATGCAGCAGCGCTCGGAGGATGCCCGCGTTCTGTTCGAGAAGGCGTTGAGCATCGATCCCAATCACGCCACGGCGCTCATCAATCTCTCGATGATCGATCGGGCGCGGGGTGATCATGAAAGTGCGCTCCGACGGCTCAACCAGGTGATCGCCCGAAATCCGGGCTATGCCGAGGCCCATCTCAATTTGGGATCTCTCCTGGCATCGATGAATCGGCACGACGAGGCCCTTCGCCACCTCATGAAGGCGGTCGAACTCAACCCCAAGCGCATGGAAGCGCATCTCAGTTTGGCCTCGGCTTACGTGGAGAAGGAGCGGTGGGCGGAGGCCGATGCGTCCTACCGTCAGGCGTACGCCCTGGCTCCGCGGATGCCCCATGTCCACTACGGTTTTGGCGTGCTGCAGGCCCGTCAGAATCGCCATGCGGAAGCGGCGGCCTCCTTCCGCAAGGCCATCGCTCTGGGAGGCCGGTCTGCCCGGACCTATACCAAGCTGGGTCTGTCATTGCTCGCCCAGGATGAGAAAGAGGCGGCCACAGTGGCCTTGCACCAGGCGTTGAGGATCGATCCGAAACACGCTGCGGCGATCAGCGCCTTGAAGGACAACGGATTACCAGGCTTGACGAAGCAGTAGGCGAAACGCCAATATGGGGTCTTAACCCCTCTGTCACTCCTCTCAGACCACCGGTGATGCCGCTCGTGGACGTGAGTGCGTGCACGCATGAAAGTACCAACCAACGAAATCCTATGACCACCAAACGAACCCTCTTTCGGCTGCTCTCTGTGGCCGCATGCTGCCTCGTGCCGCTCGGCGCTCAGGCGAACGACATCGAACCCGGCAAAGAATACTACACGGCGATCAAGGCCGTGAATCCGATCGTCCTCGACGGCGATCTCTCGGAGTGGAGTGGATCCACCCTCCTGGCAGACCCCTCATTTTCCTTTCCCAAAGGCTCGGGATCCGATCCCGACGTGGAAGGGGAGTTCATTTTCTTTGAAGAATGGCAGGGCGGCACGTGGACCGGCCCGGACGATCAGACCTCGGCGGTGCAGGTGGTCTACGATGAGGAAAACGTCTATTTTGGCTTCATTGTCACGGATGAGTACCACGAGAACGCGGCCAACAGCGCCTGGAACGGCGATTCCGTGCAGCTCATGATCGCCAACGACGCCCGCGACACCCAGATCGCGCTCTACAACTACGCGCTGGGTGGTGTCGAGGAAGACCTGGGCGAGATCATCGTGATGCACGAGGCGGGGCCCGGTGGCACCGAGGCCGTGATTGTGCGCGACGGTGAGAACAAGCAGACCATTTATGAAATCAAGCTACCCAAAGCCTCGATGGAACTCGAGACCCTGGGAGCCGGGACGCAATTTGGGTTGGGTATGGCGATCAACGACGGGGACAAGGACACGCCGGGGCAGAAAGGCTGGAGCGGGCTTGGTGCCCACTCGATTGTCCACGGGAAGTCACCGGAAGAAACGGCGCGAGTGACCCTCGCGAGAGCGAACGACATGGAACCTGGCAAGGAGTTTCACTCCGCCATACGAGCCCCGGGCGAGATCGTCTTGGACGGCGAACTCGGCGAGGCGGAATGGCGTGGCGTGCCGGTGCTCTCCGATCCCAGGTTCACCCTGGAGAAAGGTGTGGGTAGCCGGAGTGGCGCGGAGATGACCCTGCACGAGGAGTGGCAGGGCGGTACCTGGACGGGACCGGATGATCAGACCTCGGCGGTGCAGATTGCCTATGATGATGACAACGTCTACTTCGGCTTCACGGTCACGGATGAGTATCACGAAAACGCGGCCAACAGCGCGTGGAATGGCGATTCCGTACAATTGATGATCGCCAATGACAAGACAGACACGCAAATCGCGCTCTACAACTATGCGCTCGGCGGTGTCGAGGGCGATTTGGGCGAGGTCATTGTGATGCACGAGGCGGGCCCGGGCGAGACGGAAGCCGTGGTCAAACGCAATGCGGAGACGATGCGCACCATTTACGAGATCAAACTGCCGAAGGCCTCCATGGAACTGGAGGAACTCACGAGTGGCGTTCAGTTCGGGTTGGGTATGGCGATCAACGATGGCGATGAGCAAACGCCAGGCCAGAAGGGCTGGGGTGGCCTCGGCGCGCACTCCATTGTCCATGGCAAGACCCCGCAGGAAACCGCCTTGGTTACCCTGGATGGCTATGCGCCCCCGCAGGAACCGTGTTTCGCCTCGGCGGTGGCCCCGCCTCTTCCGGCGACGCCTGACATTTTCTCTTTCCGGGGAAATAGTGCCGGAGGTTGCGAGATCGATCCCGAGAGTGCCGAACTCTTGATTGATGGGGAACCGGTTTCCCTGGAGGTGATTCCGGCTAGTCTGGGTGCGACCGACTTCAGACACGTCTTTCCCGAAGTGCCGGCCGGCGGGTCCGAGCACAGCTGGTCGCTGAAAGTTAGCGATACCTCAGGAAACACGGTGATCGATTTGGTCGGCGATTTCATTGCCCCGAGATTTGCCCAGCTGACACCGGAGATGCAGGTCCCGCGGGTGGACAAAACCAAACCGGGATTCATCTGGCGAATCTTCCAGAACGAACTCTACACCCACAACTCCCTCACCGAAACAGAACTGGCGCTAGCTGGCGAACTGGTGGATCCCGTGACCGGTGAAGCGATCAGTGACAACAATGCTGATGACGGGATCATCGGTCCGGCGATTGGACCGGGCCAGCCCGGCCCGGCGGAGCTCATCGAGTTTGAGATCCCGACGGTGATCAACTTGAACGCCCTTCCGGTGGAGGGCTCGCCCGCGGGCACGCCCAGCTTCGGGGATGACGATCAGATGCCGGGTGTTCCCGGAATCAACGATTCCCAGGATGGCGCCGATGGTGAGATCATCACCTTTGTCGAATTCCCCGCCGGTCGATTGACGCTGGGAGTGAATAGCGATGATGGATTCCGCATGGAAGGCGGTCTGGGCGATCAGGCCGAAACGTTAGGGGAGTTTGGCCGCGCGCGCGGGTCCTTCGATTCCTTCTTCAGGTTCGAGGTTCAGGAAGCCGGGATCTATCCGATTCGTGTCATCTGGTTCAACGGTGGCGGCGGCGCCACGATCGAGCTCTTCGTCGTGCAAGAGGATGGTACGAAAGTCCTGCTCAACGACGTGGCCAACGGTGGCTTCGCGACCTACCGCAGCGCACCGGAAGAGTTCCTCATCACGGAGATTGACCGGACGGATAATGACGTCGCGCTCACCTGGCAATCGAAGGAGGGCCGCTACTATGCGGTCGAAACCTCGTCCGACCTCAACGCCTGGGAGACACTGATCACGGAGTATCCCGAAGGCGGCGCCGCCGGGGAGAGAACTTCCTATACGGACATGGATATTCCGGAGGACGTGGCGTCGGGCGCCCTCTACTATCGTGTGCGCCAAGTGCCGGCTCCGGCACTGCTCTCGACGGATTTCGAGGCCGGCGAAGAGGGCTGGACCGCGATCTCGGATTCGGGTGACAACTGGGAGCTGGGAACACCGGCAGCGGAAGGGATCACGACGGCTGCCAGCGGGGCCAACGCCTGGGGAGTCAATCTCGATGACAACTACACTCCGGGCACGTTCGCCTTCCTGCGGTCTCCCGTGGTGGACGTGAGCAGCGACAACTCGCCCAAACTGAGCTTCAACTACTTCATCGATTCGACCTTCGAAGTTGAAGGCGGTCAGCTGCGTTTCCTCGACGAGGAGGGGAATCTTCTCGCCGCCATTGAGGAGATCTTCTCTGGCCAATCGGAAACCTGGTTGCCCTATAGCGTTCGCTTCCCGGCCGCCGCGCGCGGTGGCAAGGTCATCGTCGAATTCGCCTTCCTCACCGACGGCGATGATGAGGTGGGCGCCGGCTGGTACATTGATGATGTGAGAATTGACTGATCGTGAGAAAGGTCCTGCCGACGGATAGCCTCGGTCTTTCGAGGCTTCCTATCGTGGGCACTTGCCTAACAACGGGAGCCCTGTTCTCCCGGCTCGGTAGGTCTTTTCTGCAGGTCAGCGGTGGCATCTCTTTCCTCTGCCTCGGTCTCTTACAAGGGGCCGGGGCGGAGGTCGTCATCAACGAGATCGGTGCCGCCAGTAGCGATCGATTGCTGAGATCGCATCCCGACGGCCGTCCCCGTTTGGGCTGGGGCGCGACTTGGTGCGAGCTGGAGTTCGACGATGCTGATTGGGATACGGGCTCCGCGCCGTTTGGATTCGGGGCGGAGGGCATCGCCACCGATCTCGGTGAGGCGATGTTAGGACGAACGCCGTCCGTCTACCTGCGAAAGATCTTCACGGTATCGGAGGAGGCGGCGGCCAAAGCGGAACCTTTCAGCCTCTCGGCGCAGGCCGATAGCGGCTTTGTGGCCTACGTGAACGGGCACGAGATCGCCCGGGCGAACTTGGGCCGGTTGCATGGCTTCGTCTATCATGTGCAGTCGACCTTCTCCAGTGCTGAGTCTGACAAGATGCTCGAATACCATTCGAGCGTCCTCGCCAGCGAAGTGCTGCGGCCCGGGGAGAACGTCTTCGCCGTGCAGGTACAAAACACGGTGCCCTCACAGATCAACGAGCGGGATACCTCGGTGGACGAAAGTCTCAAGTTCGAGGTTTCTTCGTTTGCTCTCGCTACGGAGGAGGGTGGCACTTCCGCGCCGATCGAGCTTGGGGATGAGGATTGGCGCTACCGCGTGGGGCACGCGGAGCCATCGGGAGGAGTGGTGGATTGGGCCCAGGCGGCGCATCCGGACGTGGAGGGAGAGTTTTCCGATTGGGTGGAACTGCATAACAACGGCCCGGAGGAGGTGAATCTCTCAGGCTGGCATTTGACCGACGATGAAGAGGAGCCCGTCCTCTGGACCTTTCCTGAAGGCACGACGATTCCGTCAGGGGGATACCTTTTGGTGCTGGCGGACGGAAACACGGAAGTCCCGGGAGATTTCCTCCACGCCAATTTCGGTCTTTCGGCCGAGGGTGAGTTTCTCGGTTTGAGCGACGCCAATGGAGAATTTGTCAGCATCTTCGAAGACGGCGGCTTTCCCAAACAGTATCCGTTTCAGTCCTATGGGCTGAGCGCGCTCGGAGAAGGCGTCTACGTCTATTTTGAAGTGCCCACTCCTGGAGCGGCCAATGGCGGGGTGGAGTTTTCCGGTGCGGTGAAGAGGCTCAGATTCGAACCCGCAGGCGGCGTCTATGACGATACGGTGACGCTGGCCATCACGAGTAATACGGGGGACGCGGTGATCCGTTTCACGTTGGACGGAAGTGAGCCGACCGAGGATAATGGGACTCTCTATGAGGGACCGCTTACCATCGCGGCGATCGATGACCGGACGGGTACGCCGGTCCGCGCGCGGGCCTTCAAGGATGGGATGATGGCTTCGCCGGAGGGGACGCAGACCTATTTGGTTGGCGTCGACGAGGTCTTCAAGACGATCCCGTCACTCAGTCTGGTTGCCGATGCGGGCAGGGCCTTTTTCAAGCCCCACGGCATCATGTCGATCGAGGGACGCAACATTCCCAGGGCGGTCTCCGAGTACTACATGCCGGCCATGCATGGGCGTGCTTTTGAGAGGCAGATCTCCACGGAGTTCATTTACCCTGACAGTGAGACAAACATTCAACTCAATGGAGGGCTTCGCCTTTCGGCGAGTGCTTTCTCCCGGGGAAATTTTTTCCTGGGCAAGACCGAGGCGAGTCCCTGGGAAAGCCGGCCGGCGGAGAAGCCCTCGTTCAACCTCTTTTATCGCCGGGATTACGGCGATGAGACGGTGGACTTTCCCATTGTGGAAAATTATCCCGTGCGGCAGTTCCGGCAGTTTCGCCTGCGAGCGGGCAAGAACGACATCACCAATCCCTGGATCACGGACGAGATGGCGCGCCGTGTTTATACCGACACGGGTCAATTTGGCGCCGTGGGAATGCAGTGCGCGCTCTTTGTCAACGGTTCCTACAAGGGCTATTACAATCCCGTGGCACGCCTGCGCGAAGGCCTCTTGCAGGATGTCCATGGCAGCAAGCAACCCTGGGCGGTGAAACACATCGACGTCTGGGCGGATGGCTCTCCTTTTGCCGACAAGCTGAAGGACATACCCGAGTGGGATCACCTCGAGGAATTGTTGGCCAAGGATCTCAGGATTCTGGAAAACTACGAAGCCCTCGTGGAAGAACTGGATCCTGTCAATTTTGCGGATTACTTCATCGTCAATCTCTACGGCGCGACCCTGGACTGGCCGCATAACAATCTTGTGATTGCCCGCGAACTCTCGGAGAACGGGAGGTGGCGAGCTTACATGTGGGATGCGGAAGGCATCTTCGGCGTCCAGAGCAGTCACTCACTGACACATGACTCGATCACGAGTGAACTGGAGAACGGACGGACTTCTCCCAGCGACGATCTCGCCACCGTCTGGAGCGGCCTGATCAAGAGTCCCGAGTGGAAGCTACTCTTCGCCGATCGATTGCAGAAGCATTTTTTCAGTCCCGGCGGGGCGCTGACGCAGGAGAACTTGAGGCGGCGGCGCGACGAGTTGGCCCATGAGATGACTCCGTTGTTAGCCTTCTCCGGGGAGACGATGGATACGTCGGAGATCGATGAGTGGATCGACGGGCGCGAGGAAGTCCTTTTTACCACGGGCGATTACTGGGAGCCGCGCGGGCTCTGGGGTCAGACGGAGGTGCCGATCCTGACGCCGGCGGGCGGCACGGTCGAGGCGGGCACGCCGGTGAAGATCTCGGTGGGAACGGTGGAGAAGAGAAGCTCCATTTACTACACGACAGACGGTTCCGATCCCAGGCTTCCGGGAGGCGAACTCAGTCCCAGCGCCGTGGTCTACGATCTCGAGGGCGATGCCGGCATCGTGTTGGAGACGGCCACCACCATCAAGGCCCGGGTCCAGATCAAGACGGTCTTCAGTAGCACCTGGGGCGCCCTGCAGGAATCTCACTTTCGCGTCGGGATGGAGGCGGCGGGCACTGGCAATATCCTCATTTCTGAGTTCTTGGCCGATCCCGAAGGGCCCAACGACGCGGAGGAGGCGGCCGGTTTCTCCGCGTCGGATTTCGAATTCCTGGAGTTCTACAACCCGGGTGAAGTCACCATTGATCTAGCAGAACTGCGGTTCACGGATGGGATCAATTACGACTTCGGCGAGGGAGAGATCACCACGCTGGGCCCGCAGGCCTACGGCGTGATCGTCAACGATCGCGCGGCCTTTGTTCATCGCTACGGAGAGGGCCTGCCCATCCTGGGTGAGTATGGGAGGAAGCTGAGCAACGGCGGCGAGCTTCTCGAGATCATTGATGGCAAGTTTAAGACGGTGATTCGGCTGGCCTACAGCGATGAGGCTCCCTGGCCTTCGGCGGAGGAAGGGCGCTCGTTGGTCTTGAGCACGCTGGAGGCCGGAAGTGATCCTAACGATCCTGCGAATTGGGTTGCCAGTGCGGACCAGGATGGGACGCCGGGGCGTGCGGCCGGCGCGGATCCGCCATCTGCCGATGGTTATGAGGCGTGGACGATCGCGCAGTTCGCTGGGGCGGAGGTGGCGGACGCGTCCATCTCCGGGATGGATTCAGACCCCGATGGGGATGGGGCTAGCAACCTGTTGGAATTCGCCCTGGGCACGGATCCCAAAGACGGGGCGTCCATTCCGGTGATCGCTGTTCAGCGGCGTGCCTTCGTGGTGAACGGAGATCCCGGGGACTATCTCGTGCTCGCCTTGACGGAGAGGTCGGCGAGCGGTTTGCGCTATCAGGCGGAATTCTCGAGTGACTTGGCGACCTGGCAGACGGTTTCGCCGGAGGACCTGGTGGAGATGGATTCGCAGCCCGACGGCATGGGACTGCGGAGGGCGACCTACCGAACTGCGTTCGTGCTGGATGCAGCTTCCGCTCCGTCCCACGTGCGTTGGCACGTTGAGCTGACGGCTCCGTAGGGAGCGTGATGCATGAATTCAGTTCATCGTGGCGGAGTGAGGTCCAAATCGGCCTAAATTTATACATGTTGCTAAATTTACATTGGCGTGTAACTTCTTATTATGATGACCGAAATAGGATTCCGGAATCCCTTCAGGCCAGGGGCTGGCCATCAACCCCCATATCTAGCTGGAAGACAGCAAGAAACGAGGGAATTTCAAAGGCTCCTGAAACAAGATGTTATTTTAGAGAATCTTGTTCTAACTGGATTGCGAGGGGTCGGGAAGACCGTTCTAGTGGATACCTTTAAGCCGTTGGCCCTTGCCGATAGCTGGTCATGGGTTGGCACAGATCTGTCTGAGTCATCGAGTTTATCTGAAGAGCGAATTGCTATACGCCTGTTGACAGATTTGTCTGTTGCAACGTCATCGATAAAGGTCGGAGAAGAGATTCAACGAGGCATTGGGTTTAATCCAACTTCCGAGACAACAGAGTTGACGCTCAATTATGCTACTCTGATGTCCTTGTTCGCAGAAACGCCAGGGTTGGTAGCTGACAAATTGAAACATGTTCTCGAGATTGTCTGGGTGGCGATGGAAAAAGAGACGCGACTCAACGGTGTGATATTTGCGTATGATGAAGCCCAGAATTTATCGGATCATGCGGATTCCAATGAATTCCCTACGTCACTATTGTTGGATGTATTTCAGTCCTTACAGAAAAAGGGAATACCCTTTATGCTGCTTCTGGTGGGATTGCCGACACTATTTCCCAAGCTAGTAGAGGCGAGGACCTTTGCTGAAAGAATGTTTCGAGTTTTGTTTCTCGATCGACTAAGAGACGAAGACAGTCGCGCTGCGATTACTAGGCCAATCGAAGGTGCAAACTGCCCTGTTAGGATCAACAATGATTCGGTAAGTCGCATTGTTGGCATATCGGGCGGATATCCCTATTTTATCCAGTTTATTTGCCGGGAAGTTTACGACTCATTCTTGGTTGGAAACACATCAGTTCCTGTAGAAGAAATCACTCGGAAACTCGATAGTGACTTTTTCGCGGGAAGATGGGCCAAGGCTACTGACAGGCAGAGAGAACTCTTGGGCGTCATCGCTCATCTCCAGAATAGTGACGAGGAGTTTTCTGTCCAAGAGATAGTCGCTCTTTCCAAGAAGTTGCTGGAGAAACCATTTGGGCCAAGCCACACTAACCAGATGCTTGTCACCCTTACAAATAATGGCCTGGTCTTCAAGAATCGGCATGGCAGATATGCATTTGCCGTGCCGCTATTGGGTCGATTTATTCTAAGGCAATCCACATAGGCGGCATTAGGTCACTGCCGGAGGGCGAAGCGTGTTGCTGGCGGCTTCACCGAATAATGCGCACGCCCAGGATTGTTTGCTGTTCACATGAGCAATAGATCCCCGGCGTGGACCCTACGCCATCAGCTTCGGTCACTCCCGCCGTCACTGGATCCTCAAACGCCGCAGGATCCCCTCACTGCTCCGGTTCGAGTCCCGGAGAACGGGCGCTGTGGGGCTGGTCGGCGCCATCGGGACGGCCGCTTTCACTGTGATCCAAGCTCCTGAAAAAGGGTGTATTACAATTCCTCGTGGGATTGAATTCTGAACTTTTTGAACTCCAAGGTATGAAACGGATTAATCGTGGCGATGAATCATTTTGTCTTCAAGAATGTGATCCTGCGGAGGTTTGGTCTCGGTCTTGCGTCGATGGGGCGCAGTGAAGGCTGCGTCATTGATTGCTCTCGAACGTGAAGGCTCCCCAGGCGTGGCCTTCGCGGACGTGGAAGATCTGCCTGAATCCGACGAAGGCGTGCCATCCGCGATCGACGAGCGGGGACTCTTTTTCCCGACTCCAAGCGGTGATGGTGCCATGGCGCGGATTCGAGTGCCCGCCGGTGAACTCCAGGCGAAGCAGCTGCGGGATATCGCGTCGATCGTGGATGAGCTGACCACGGGTTACGTGCAGATCACCACGCGGGGCAATTTTCAGATCCGCGTCATCCGGCCAGAGAATACGGAGACCGTTCTCCAACGGCTTCGGGCCACCGGACTTCACCCGGAGGGCCCCGGGGCGGACAACCCGCGCAACATCACGGCGAACCCCATCTCGGGCATCGATCCCCTTGAGCTGATCGATACGGTTCCCTTTTGTCAGGAACTGGCTCGCCGATTGACTTCAGATTCAGCTTACCAGGACATCCCGGGCAAGTTCAATGTGGCCATTGATAGTGGCGGGCGGGCTTCGGTGATGGAGGACTCCAACGATTTGGGAGCGCGGGCGGTCGTCGTTGACGGTGAGGTTCGTTTTCGCATCGCGCTTGGCGGCGCCGGAGAAGAGCACGATCTCGGGGTCGTCGTGCGTCCCGAAGACTTGGTGGAGACGCTGCTCGCCGTTGTTCGGGTGCACAACCGGCTGCGCAATCGTGAGGTCCGTCTGCGGGCGCGGTTGAAGTGCCTTTTGCAGGAGTGGACCATGGAAGGCCTCCTCGAAGAGATCGAAGGGGAGCTCTCGGACGTGATACCCAAGCCCGTCAGACTTTCAGACAACCGAACGGAAGGGGCGTTGGCGGTGTGCTCCGCCCATCCGCAAGCGGGTGTCTTTCCGCAGAAACAACCGGACCTCCATTACATCGGCGTGGCCATTCCCGTGGGGCAGATCAGCGTGTTGCAAATGCGCCTGCTGGTTGATCTCGCGGAGACGTTTGGCTGCGGCGCTCTGCGGTTGACGGTCTGGCAGAATGTCATTTTGCCCGGTATTCCGACGGCGCATCTCGAGTCAGTCAAGGATCGGCTGGTTGAAGCCGGGTTGCATTGGCGGCAATCCAACCTTCGCAGCGGCATCATCGCCTGCACGGGGAACACTTATTGCGAGTACTCGCTTTCGGACACCAAGGCCCATGCGGTGGAGCTGGCGGACTATCTCGATGAGAGGCTTCGTCTCGATCTGCCAATCAACATCCATTTCACGGGATGCGCCTTCTCCTGTGCGCAACATGATGTCGGTGACATCGGATTGCTCGCCGCTCGTAGCGCGGAGGTAGGCGAAGCCTATCACGTTTTCCTTGGAGGCGGGTTTGGGCGTCAGCGTTCCCTGGGGCGCAAGGTATCCCCGGTGCCTCTGAGCCTGTCTCAGATCAAACCGGCGATCCTTCGAATTCTCCAAGCGTATTTGGAAGAGCGGGGATCGGGCGAGTCCTTTCAGCACTTCAGCTCGCGCCGCAGCCGATCAGCGTTCGAGGAACTCCTAACATCTGATTGCATTTCCCAATATGGTAAATAAGAACTATCAAAGGCTCGTAATCGTCGGGAACGGCATGGTTGGCCATCGGTTTGTCGAAGAAATGGTGCAGAGCGAGGGGGGTGGAAACTTTCAGATCACGACGTTTTGTGAGGAATCCGAAGTGGCCTACGATCGCGTGGGGCTGAGTTCGTATTTTGCCGGGAAGACCCGGAGTGACCTGAGTCTGGTTCCTCAGGGATACTACGATGAGAATGGCGTGGAGATCTTTATCGGAGACCGGGTCGAGAGCATCGATCGCGGGGCCAAGACCGTGCGGTCGGCTCAGGGGCGTGAGCTTTCCTATGACAAGCTGGTCTTGGCTACGGGCAGTTATCCCTTCGTGCCTCCGATCGAGGGGCGGGAGCAGGAGCACATCCATGTTTATCGGACCTTTGACGATTTGGAGGCGATCAAGGCATCCGCGGGAGAGAGCAAGAGCGGTGTGGTTCTCGGCGGCGGTCTTCTGGGGTTGGAATGCGCCAACGCTCTGAAGAATCTTGGACTCGATGCCCATGTGGTTGAATTCGCCCCGACGCTGATGGGGGTGCAGCTCGATGAGGATGGGGGCGAGACCCTCCGGAGCAAGGTGGAGGCCCTTGGCGTCAAGGTGCACACGGGCAAGAACACGCAACGCATCGCCGGTGGTGACTCGTCGCGCTACCGGCTGGAATTCGCCGATGGCTCCTCGCTGGAGGCGGACATGATCGTTTTCTCGGTGGGCATTCGTCCTCGCGACGAGATTGCGCGGGCCTGCGGCCTGGAGATCGGCGAGCGCGGAGGCGTCGTGATCGACGAGGAATGCCGCACCTCGGACGAGAACATTTTTGCCATTGGGGAGTGTGCCCTGTGGGAGGGGAGGATCTTTGGATTGGTGGCCCCGGGTTATTCGATGGCGGGGGTGGCCGCGGATGCGATCACCGGAGCCGGGCAACGCCTGTTTGAGGGCGCTGACATGAGCACCAAACTCAAGTTGCTCGGGGTTGACGTGGCCTCGATAGGCGATAGTCACGGCCGGACCAAAGACAGTCGGAGTTTTTCCTTCCGCGACGAACTCAAGGGCATCTACAAGAAGATCGTGATCTCGCCGGATGGGAGCAAACTCATTGGCGCCATCCTCGTGGGCGAGGCGGAGGAATACGGCACGCTGCTCCAGATGGTGCTCAACGAGATGCCGCTACCGGAGGATCTCGGGAGCCTGATCCTTCCCTCGAGCGACGGCGCGCCCGCCGGGCTGGGAGTGGATGCTTTGCCCGATGGCGCGGCGATCTGTTCCTGTCACAATGTGACCAAGGGAGCCATCGTGGCCTGCGTCGAAGAGGGCGCGACGACGATTGGCGAACTCAAGTCGATGACCAAGGCCTCCACGGGTTGCGGCGGCTGCGCCACGATGTGCAAGCAGTTGCTCGACTGCGAATTGGCCAAGCGCGGGGTGGATGTGAACACCGATCTGTGTGAGCACTTTGCCTTCACGCGTCAGGAACTCTATGGATTGGTGCGGGTGGAGAAGATCAGATCGTTTGCGGCGTTGTTAGAAAAACACGGTCGTGGCGCGGGGTGTGAAATTTGCAAACCGGCGGTGGCTAGCATTTTGGCGGCGTGCTGGAATGACTACATTCTCGAGGATGATCATGTGAGTCTGCAGGACACCAATGACCGGTTTCTGGCCAACATGCAGAAGAACGGGACGTATTCGATTGTGCCGCGTGTGCCTGGCGGAGAGATCACGCCCGATATGCTGGTTGCCATCGGGACGGTGGCCAAGAAGTGGAATCTCTACACCAAGATCACCGGTGGCCAGCGGATTGATCTCTTCGGTGCCCGGCAGGAACAGCTGCCGGATATTTGGGAGGAACTCATCGCCGCCGGGTTTGAGTCCGGCCATGCCTACGGCAAGGCGCTGCGAACGGTGAAGAGCTGCGTCGGGAGTACGTGGTGCCGATACGGCCTTCACGATTCGGTGGGGTTGGCGGTGGAGATCGAGAATCGATACAAGGGGCTGCGTTCGCCACACAAGCTGAAGATGGCGGTGTCCGGTTGCACGCGTGAGTGTGCCGAGGCGCAGGGCAAGGATGTCGGTGTCATCGCCACGGAAGCCGGGTGGAATCTCTATGTTTGTGGCAATGG
>JANQJH010000018.1 GCA_028281705.1 Verrucomicrobiales bacterium | reverse complement strand
CCCTTTGCCAATCAATCAGTCCGATGATCTCGTTTTCGACCTGCTGGAATAGTTCCCGCCATCACGACGGTGAGGAGATGATCGATGAAATCCTCGAACTCGGTTTCGATACCATCGAAATCTCCCATGGTCTCAGCGTGGCTCTCCTTCCCGGAATCAAGCGGGCCTACGAGGCGGGAAAGTTCAAGGTCTCCGGCCTGCACAATTTCTGCCCCTCGCCGGTCGAGGTCATGATCGATGCGCCGGACTGCTATGAGTTCACCTCGCATCGCAGCTATGACCGGAAACGCGCGCTGGATTTGACCCTGCGCACCATCGAGTACGCGGCGGATTTCAAAGCCTCTTACGTCGTGCTCCACATGGGCAGCGTTCCCATGAACAAGATGACCCCGCAACTCACGGACCTGGTCAAGAAAGGGAAACTGAACTCGCCCGAGTTCGTCGAACTCAAACTGAAAACCGTCAAGGCGCGGGAGAAGATCGCGCCTCTCTATGTCCGGCGAGCCCGGGAAGCCCTGGCGGAAATCGCCGTGCACGCGGAGAAGTTTCGGGTCCCCGTCGCGGTGGAAAGCCGCAGTCGTTATGAGGACGTTCCCAGTGAACGCGAAATGATCGATCTCATGGAGGAGTACGCTGATAACCCCTGGGTGGGCTACTGGCATGACTTCGGCCACGTGCAGCTGAAACACAATCTCTCCCTCCTCGACCACGAAGAATGGCTCGATCTCATGTCGCCCTACCTCATCGGCTGTCACTTGCACGATGTCCACTGGCCGGCCCGCGACCACCGCGTTCCCATGACGGGCACGATCAACTACGATCCCCTGGTACCCTTGGTGGGCGACGACAAGTACGTTGTCTGGGAACTCAGTCCTCGCCGCCGGCGCAGCCAGATCGAGGAGCAGTTTCCCAAGTGGATGGAACGCTACGGCATCTGAAGGCCGGTAGATCCATGCGATGATCGGCTGGCGGCGTCATCTAGGCCGGGACACCCGTCCCTTGGCCCAGTTCATCCGATACGGAATCGTCGGGGTCTCAGCTACGATTCTGGATCTGATCATCTTCAGCGTTCTCTCGCTCTGGATCTACCCCTCCGTCGACCAGGAATTGGGCAATGAAGTCCGCGCCCATCGTTCGACGCTGAATTACACCGCGGCATTCTTTATCACCACGGTCTACACTTATATTATCAACGCCCGTTTCGTCTTTGTTCCCGGCAGGCACAGCAAAGTCGTCGAATTCGGGTTGTTTGTCGCCGTCTCGGCCGTCAGTTTTGCCTTGGGTTACTTTGTCATTCACTACACCATCACCCAACACGGCACCCCAACCTTCGTCGCCAAGTTGGCCTCTATCGTTTCCTCTGTCTTGATCAATTATGCCTGCCGGCGATTCTTCATCTTCAAAACCTGAAGCCGCGGCCATCACCATCACGGCAAGGATCTCGCTCGACGGTGTCCTCTTGGATTGCTCGGAAGAGGAGGTCTCATCCCTCAGCGAACTGGCCGGCCTGCCGTTCGATCGACTCATCCTCACCCTGACACCCTGCCTCGTGGGCTCGGAAACTCCACCCAAATCACTCTCACAAAGCCACCGCCTCCGCCTCATCGATCATCAAGAGGTGGACGGCGGACTGCGGCTGACCTATCAACGTCTCAACTCCTGAGCCATGTCCTATCGCTATTACATCTGCGATGTCTTCACGACTTCGAAGTTCGGAGGCAACCAGCTCGCGGTCATTCCCGAGGCCACCGGGCTCACCGGGGATCAAATGCAACGCATCGCGCGCGAGTTCAATTTCTCGGAGACGACCTTCGTTCGACCTTCCGAGCGTGGATTCACGCGGCACGTCCGCATTTTCACGCCATCGATCGAAGTTCCCTTTGCCGGGCATCCCAATATTGGCACCGCATTCGTTCTGGCAGCGACCGGACGCCTGGAGATCTCTGCCGGCTCCTTGGATATCGATTTCGAAGAAAAGGCCGGCCGCGTTCCCATCCGGATCGAAGCACAACCGGAGAGTGGCGGAGGCTTCTATTGCGAACTCCAGGCGCCGGAGAAACTTTCGATGGGCAAGACCGTCTCGCCGGACCTGGTGGCTTCAGCGCTGTCGCTCGATCCGGAAGAAGTCGTGGTCGAAACCCACCCGCCGGTGGTCGCCTCCGTGGGACTCCCGTTTCTCATCACCGAACTCCGGGATCGGTCGGCGCTCGAACGGGTCGTGATGAATTTCGAGGCCTTCAGGGCCATCGCGGATCTGGGAGTGACTCCCGATATCCATGTCTATGTCCGAACCCACGATGATGCCGAAGACAAGGACGGCTTCGATATCCGGGCCCGCATGTTTGCCCCATTCGATGGTGTGCCAGAAGATCCCGCCACCGGGAGCGCCAACGCCGCCCTCGCAGGTCTCTTGGCGCACCACGATGCCGATCAGCACTCGGGCGAGTTCTCGTGGACGATCGGCCAGGGCATCGAAATGGGGCGCCCCAGCGTGATCCAGGCCAGGGCGAAGAAGGCCGACGGCGAGGTCACGGAAGTGCGCGTCGGTGGCCACGCTGTTCTCTTCAGCGAGGGCGTTCTCTATGAAGACTGAAGGCCCTCGCCTCATCTCCCGGCTCGCGTCTCTTTTCTGATTGTCACCGCCAGTCGCACGGATAGGCTGCCTGCATGAACATGCCATCCGATCGCCGTTCCTTTCTCAAATCCACCGTCGCCGCCGGCGTCGCCTCAGCGCTTCCCCAAACGATGTTCGCCGATCATCACGGCGGCAAGACGCCCTTCAAGATCTCCCTCGCCGAGTGGTCCCTCCACAAGATGATCCGCAAGGGCGAGCTGAAGAACATGGATTTTCCCAAGATCTCCAAAGAGCAATGCGGGATCGATGCCGTCGAGTACGTCAACCAGCTCTTCACCGACGGCAAGCTGGACGACAAATACTTCGGCACCTTGAAGAAGCGCTGTGAGGATCTCGGCGTCAAGAGCCTCCTCATCATGTGCGACGGCCTGGGACAACTCGGCAATCCGGACCCCAAAAAGAGGCATCGTACGGTCCTCAATCATGCTGTCTGGCTGAACGGCGCTCAGGCCCTGGGCTGCCATTCCATCCGGGTCAACGCCTCCTCATCGGGCTCGCGTGAGGAACAGGAGAAACTGGCCGCCGATGGTCTTGCCGCGCTTTCTGAACTGGCCAAACCGTTTGGAATGAATGTGGTGGTGGAAAACCACGGCGGACTCTCTTCCGACGGTTCATGGCTCGCCGCCGTGATGAAGCGAGTAGACATGCCTAACTGCGGCACCTTGCCAGATTTCGGAAACTTCCGCCTCGGCGGCGGCAAGACCTATGACCGCTACAAGGGCGTCACCGAACTCATGTCCTATGCCAAGGCCGTCAGCGCCAAGAGTCATGATTTTGATGACGAAGGCAACGAAACCCACACGGACTATTTCAAGATGATGGACATCGTCCTCAAAGCCGGTTACCACGGCTATGTCGGCATCGAATACGAAGGCGGCAAGTTAGGCGAACTCGAGGGCATCATGGCCACGAAGAAGCTGCTCGAGCGTGTGCGCGACAAGGTGAAAGCCTCCTAACCGAACATCGCCAGCCAGCCATCGCCTCCATGATCGGCGCCCGAATTCAGTTGTTTGGACGACGGGCCGGGCTCACCCGGCTCGTCTTCTTCCTCGGTCTGTGTCTCTGCCTTCTTCCCACCGCCATGCCCGGGCAGGCGGCGGACGGCGAAGAGAAAGCAGAACCCAAGGACGACGCCACCCTTCAGCGGGAGGCGCAAAGCCACGAGTCCAAGCGTCAGTTTGCCCAGGCCGTGGCGGCCTATGATACGCTGATCAAGCGCCATCCCGACGAAAGCGTTCTCTGGCATCGGCGGGGCGTGGCCAAGTTCATGGCGGGCGATTTCGCGGGATCGGTCGAGGACTTTGATGTCTTCTTGGAGAAAGAGCCCCGTCAAATGCCCTCACACTGGCAGCGAGGACTCTCCCAGTATGGCGCCGGTCTGTTCAAGGAAGGTCGGGCGCAATTTGAAGCGCATCAGAAGGTCAACTCCCACGATGTGGAAAACGCCGCCTGGCATTTCATCTGCGTCGCTCGTTTCGAAGGTGTGGAGGCCGCCCGCAAGGCCCTGATTCCCATCGAAGGAGACCAACGAGTGCCCATGGCTGAGATCCACCAACTCTACGCCGGCGAGGGATCCGAGGAAGCCGTCCTCGAAGCCGCGCGCACCAAGCCGGGCAACAAGCGCAACCATCTCTGCTACGCCCACCTCTATCTCGCCCTCCATGAGGAAGCTCTGGGACATCCTGAAGAGGCGCTGGCCCATTACAAATTGGCCGCGGTGGATTACAACCAGACCCACTACATGGGCGAAACTGCTAGCGTGTTCTACCAAAGCCGCTCACGCCTAGCAGCGGAAACGAAACGTGAGGAGGCGGAAGAGAAGAAACCGTCTTCGTCCGAGAGTGCGCCCGAGGACTGAAGTTCGATCATATCCCAGGGCGCGTGAGCGTTCCCTTGGGGGAAACTTCACGATTCCCGGAACGTGCAAGATTCAGTTCCTCTCAGGATCCAGGCTGTGAATCTCACATTTTGGCAACGCTCGCTTCAACTCCGCGATGCCCTTCTCCGTGATCTTGGTGCGATAAACGTAAAGCTCCCGCAACTTCGATAGCCCCGTCAGCACGCCGAGCGATTCATCCGTGATCGCCGTCTCGAAAACCCAGAGTTTTGTCAGTTTGGTGAGCGGTTTGAGTTCATTTATTCCGTCATCCGTCACTCGAGTGGCGCCCAAGTGTAGTTCCGTGAGAAACGGCATCTCGCCGATGGTCTTGAGTCCCGCATCGGTGATGGCATTTCCCCGGAGACCGAGGTAGCGCAGGGAATCGAGCTTCACCAGATGCCGAAGCCCGGCATCGGTCACCTTGCTTTCACCGATCGGTAGAAACTGAAGGCTTTTCAAGTTTCGCAAATGCGCCAGTCCGGCATCCGTGATCTTCGTCTGATAGAGGTTGAGCCACTCGAGCTTCACCAAGCCCCGAAGGTGTTTCATGCCGGTATCGTCAAAGCCCGTCTGCTCAGCCGAGAAGTCGGTCAAATCGGGAAGAGAGGCCAGCCAGCGCCACGCCTCCCCGGTGAACGCGTCCTTCCGGTTGGCGTTGACCTCGACCACCTTTTCGTTCTTGGAGAAGACGTGGACACCAAGGTCTTGCAGCGCCGCCACGGCTTCTTTCTGCGCGTTATTCTCCCTCTCCTCCTCCGCGGCCGCGAATGCAAACGACGCCGAGAGAAAAAGGCATCCCGTTAGGAAAAGCAGTCCATGTCTCCACCTCATGACCGCCCATCGTCACCTCTCCGGCCACCGCGGGCAAGCCCCGTCCTTCGTCCCATCCAACTCAACCCAAATCAACGCCATTCAGCGCAGCTCGAACGTAATCGGCACGACGACCACTTTGGCGATGGGATTGCCCATGGAATCCGTCGCCGCTCGAAATCGCCAACGCTTGACGCCGCGCACCGCGGATCGGTCCAGCGCAGCATCTCCCGAACTCCTGGAGACCGACACCGCCCCAGGACGCCCATTGGGTTCGACGCGCACTCTCAAATACACCGTACCCTCAATCCCTCGGCGTCGTTGCGCTGAGGGATAGGACGGCTTGGGATTGCGGGTCGGCACCGGCGTGGCCACCACCGGACGCCGCTTCGTCGCCTGGGGTTTCGGCGTGGGACGCGGCACGCTACGACTACTCGTGACCACCCTGGGTTTCGGCTTGGGCTTTGGCCTGGGCTTGGGAATCACCTTCGGTTTCGGCGTCGGCTTCGGAACAACCTTGGGCTCGGGTTCCGGCTCAGGTTCCGGTTCCGGCTCAGGTTCCGGTTCCGGCCCTGGCTCGGGTTCCGGCTCCGGCTCCGGCTCGGGTTCCGGCTCCGGCTCCGGCTCCGGCTCCGGCTCCGGCTCAGGTTCCGGCTCCTGGGTCAGATCAATTTCGATCACCACCTCAGGCTCCAGGATCGTTGGCAACGATTCCCGGCCAAAGGCCAATGAAAAGACAAGGACATGCACCGCCACGGTGACCCCGATGCCCATGAGCCATCCAAGCACCACCTCAGGGTCGCGACGCTTAGGATCCATCGCCCTCCTCCCGACGTTTCTTGACGATCCCCAAAGACTCCACGCCATTGGTCCGGGCAATCTCCATCACTTCGACAAAGACCCCGTAGTGCGCCAATTGATCACCACGAATCTCCGCCCTCTTGAGACCGGCCTCGTCTACCAAACGCCGAATCTCGGCGCCAAGGGCCGCAATTTCGATCGGGGTCCCGTCCAACAACACGCCGCCGTCTGCCAGAATCACCAAGGCGATCTTACTCACTTCCTGACTCACCGATGGGGCATCCCCCGGAACCTGGGGCAAATCGACCACGGACTCGGGCTTGGTGAATTGGCTGCTCACCATGAGAAAAATGAGAAGTTGGAACACCACATCGATCAATGGTGTGAGATCAATCGAGCTGTCGATCCGCCGAGGCCGTGAGATCAATGTCATGGTTCCACCTTCCTCGAAAAGAACCACTCGTGAAGATGGGAAGCCACCTCATTGAAATCGTGGACCAACTTGTCAATCCGGCCTTCAAAGAGCCGGCACATCGTCACCGCCGGAATGGCCACGAGCAAGCCCGCCACCGTGGTGAGCAAGCCCGTCCAGATCCCACCGGCAAAATCCGCCGGTGTCACCTTGTCTCCCAAAGCAGAAATCTGGGCGAAGGCCTTGACCATGCCCCAAACGGTACCGAGCAGACCGACCAACGGAGAAATGCTTCCGATGACACTGAGAATCCGCAGCCCCCGTTCATGCCGATTGATCCAGCGAGACGATTCCCGTTCGGTCACGTTGCGACAGTGCTCCTCTCCTTCAGCAGAGGCCATGATGAACAACCGCCCCACGCCGAGCAAGGGATTGGCATCCGACTCCAACACCTGGGGATGGCCGTTGGCCTCCCGCAGCTCGTCCAGACTCCGGCCGACCCGGTACCGATGCTTGGTGAAGAAGACGATCCGCTCCACGATGATGGCACAGGAAACGAGGGACAGGACGAGCAACGGCCACATGAAGGCACCGCCTTTGGCAAAGAGGTCGACAACGTTGAAGGACATCAAACTGCTGGAGAGAATCTAAAAAATGGCGACTGAGCGCCCACAAAACGGCGGTAAACGGGATCCGTCAATGATCTATTGCGACTGAGTCTCAATTGCAAAACGGCCTTTCGTCATCGACGCGTGCTCGCGCTTCGGGGCTATTCCTTCTTCAATCCCGGTTCGACAGCCCCGTCCCCCGTCGCCTCTCCCTCAAGGAGCCAGGCCAAGTTGAAGCGGGCCATCGTCCCGCCCCCTGAAGGTCCTCCTTCGAAGTGGAGGAAGACGGATCCCTCGCTCGGGGATCCCGGCCGCCCTGCGGTCATGGAGGAGTAGGCAAAGTTACCCTCGTAGACCAACCGTTTGATGGGCCAGGTCTCGCCGCCATCAAAACTGGCCCAAACCGTTCCGTGATGCCGCCCGCTGGGGCTTTCGCAGTTGCTGTAGAGGAGGATGTCCCGACCTTTCACCGGCAAGCGGACGAGACCGCCCATGCAGCCGTAATTGGTATCCTGCGGTCCGTCGGGCAGGATGTCGACAATCTGCCAATCCGTCCAGGTCTGGCCGCCATCGTCACTCAAGGCCCGCCGCCGTCGCGTGTTCTTGGGTCGCTCCTGCCAGTGGACGCGGGAGTTGTAGTAGAGCCGTCCATCGGACAGTTCAACAATCGTCGCTTCTCCTGTCCCTTTTTCGGGAAACGGCTCGCTCGTCTGCCAGTTCATCCCTCCGTCATCACTGTAAATCGCGTTCGTATAGTGGTTGGGCCACTCCTCGCGACTGTTCTTCTTGCCGTAATACCGCGAGGCCCGAATGAGACGCCCCTGATGCTCACCATGTCGCAGGGTGATGCCGCGCTCATTCATGTGCATGGATGGTAGGTTCCCCAGGCTATCCGGACGAATGTTTACCTTAGCCTCCTGCCACGTCTTCCCGTCGTCCTTGCTTCGATAAACCGTCAAGGGAGCCGGGGGATGGCGTTCCTCGACGAAAGCCAGGACATCGCCCGAGTTCTCATCCACCGTCATGCCCCCACCTTGAAACCCGGGATTGGCGATGGTGATGGCCTCTCCCCAAGTCTTTCCACCGTCCTCACTCCGGCGAACGCTCACGCCTTCCGAGCCAAAACAGGCCAACACCGTTCCATCCTTGGTAACGACCACATTGGGAAACCGCCCGCCCTCAAACACTTGCTTCAGCTCCATCCTAGGGTCACCGAGAAACGGCTTCAATGGCCCCTCCTGCTCGGCCGCAACGGTGATGGAGGAGGAGGTCAGGAGCCAGGCCGTGAAGGTGGCGATGATCAAACGAAGGTAAAAGACAGACGATTTCATGACGATGCACCCAAGCAAACAACAAAACGCCGTCCCTGTCGCGCACAAGAACTCCCCGCTAAGTCACTCCCATCCCAACAATCAAAAAAAATCGGCGCCAATCGGCGTCATCTGCGGTTCACCCCGAAACCACTCAACTCCCGCCCCCTCCCGCAAGTGCAACTCCAGGCGCCCCGCACGGTTTAGTCTCTGAGTCATGGCCGACCGTTCCTCGCCTCCTCTCCAGCGCCGCCTCTTCCTCAAAGCGGCGGGTAGCACCCTGGCACTGCCTTTGCTGGATTCCCTCTCTTCGAGCGTGATCGCGGCGAACAGCGCCGTTCAGGCCGTCACCGCGCCGGCGCGACCGCGGCGATTGGTCGCCATCGGCAATCTGCTGGGATTCTACCAGCCCGAGTTCTTCCCCAAGGCGCCCGGCAAGCAGTACGAAATGCCGCGCCTGCTCCAGCCCATGGCGACGCACCGCCAGGATTTCACCATCTACTCGGGCCTGGACCACGGCGTGAAGGGTGGCCACTTCGCGGTGCATTCCTTTCTCAGTGGCGTCCTCACGATGGACGCCAAGGGCATGCCGGAAGGCAATATCAGTCTGGATCAACGCGCCGCCGAGACCGTGGGCGGCACCACCCGATTCCCCTCGCTCACGATCGGTTCTGAAAGCGGCATCCACGGAGGTTGTCAAATGTGTTGGACGCGAAGCGGCACGCGGGTCCCGCCAATCTCGGGGCCCCGCGAGTTGTTCCGCAAACTGTTTGTCGACGAACCATCTGACAATCTTGCCAAGGCTCGCGACCGGTTTCGTCTCAAGGGCTCCATCCTCGATGCCATTCACGCAGATGCAACTTCGCTAGAAAAGAAGCTCAATCACGGCGACCGCGTCAAGCTGGACGAGTATCTCACCTCGGTCCGCGATGTGGAGAAACAATTGCAGCTGGGCGAGCAGTGGCTCGAGGTCCCCAAGCCGAAAGCGCCTTTTGAGGAACCGCGGAATCGAAACATGGTCGATGACCTGCCCCTCCTCTACGATCTCATCGCCCTGGCCTTGCAAACGGATGCAACCAAGATCGCCACCTTGGAGATCGGCGGTGATTTCGAATCACGCTACTTCGATATCAAGAAGGGTTACCACGCGCTCTCGCACCACGGCAAAGTCCAGGAGAACATTGATTCGCTGCTGCGACTGGAAGAATACCAGATGAAGCATTTCGCCCGCTTCCTGACCAAACTCAAATCGATCGAGGAAGAGGAGGGCAACTTGTTAGACAGCACCATGGTGCTCTTTGGCAGCGGCATGGCCAATGCCAATGCGCACACCAATTCGAACCTGCCTGTCATTCTCGCAGGCGGCGGCTTTGAACACGGCAGTTACAAAGCCTTGCCGGCCAAGGGCCTCAATCGTGTCCCCTTGTGCAATCTCTACCTCACGCTCTTGCAACGGTTTGGCGTGAAGACGGATCGCTTTGGCACGAGCAGTGGGACCTTCGTTTAACTGACTGTGGTGCTAGTGAGATCCATTGTCTTTTTTGGATGGCTCACGGTAGTCCTCATGCCCGCCGTCTGGGCCGCAGCGCCGGCGGAGTTCATTCAGTCTTTCTGTGTTCGTTGCCACGGCCCCGAGAAACAGAAGGGAGACCGGCGATTCGATGGGCTGCGCTTTCCCCTGGAGGATCAACACGGCGTCCTCGATGTGCAGGACATCATCGACCAACTCACTCTAGGCGACATGCCGCCGAAGAAGGCGGACCAGCCCAGCACCGAGGAGAAAGCCGCCGTCATCGCAGCTCTCACTGAGGCCGCCTCCGAGGCCCGTGCACGGCTGGCGAGCACCGGCGGCCAGACCGTGCTGCGGCGGCTGAACCGGCGCGAGTATCGCCACACGGTCAGTGATCTCTTTGCCCTCGACATGACGGCCTTTGATCCCACGTCAAAGTTTCCCCGCGATCAAATGGTGGAACACATGGATAATGTGGGGGACACCCTCGTGACTTCCGGCCACTTGCTCGACCAGTACCTTGATGCGGCCGACCTCGTGGTCGAGAAAGCCCTCGGAACTCTGGAACAGCCCGAAGAACAGTCCTGGCATTTTGAGGGCAACTTCGTCCCTGGAGCGGAACTCAAGTACGCCCACAAGTCAGTCTATCAAAATCGCTATCTCTGCGTCTATGAAGTGCCCAATACGCTAAACCATGAGGGCGGATACTCGGCCATCAGCGATTTCAAACACGGCGTGCCGGTCGATGGAACCTACGAGGTCAGAGTACTGGCGCATTCAGTGAACCGGCAACACCCCTACGATCCGGACATCTTCAAGATCGATCCCGATCAACGCTATCGCCTGGGAATCGTTCCCGGTGATCTGCGCGTCGGCACCCTGCATCACCCGCAACCGATCGAACCGCAGCTCGCCGAGGTCACCGTGAACGACGGCGAGCCCCAATGGCACACCATGACCGTGCGCTTGGAGCAGGGCCAAACTCCGCGCTTTATCTTTCCGAACGGCATGGCCAATTGCCGCAAAGCCTTCGGCGCCATTGTGAGGCGTTACAAGGAGCATTGGCCGGAGAAGGAACGCAAGAACACGGGAATCTTTCAGGCCCGGCGCATCGTTCTCAAGCATGGCAAAATGCCTCACATTCGCATCCACGAGGTCAAGATTCGCGGCCCCATCCACCAGACCTGGCCGACGGAGAGCCAGCGGCTCATCCTCGGGGCGGACACTTTTCACAGCGTGAACACCCGCGCGATCCTTCATCGCTTCGCCGACCGCGCCTACCGGCGACCGGCCACTGCGAGCGAGATCGACCGTCTCATGGCGGTTGTCGAAACCCGTCTCCAGCAAGGGAACGGTCCCTTTGATGCCCTCAAGGACGGCCTCAAGGCGGCGCTGTGTTCCCCCGCCTTTCTCTACTTGAGCGAATCCGGCATTGAGAAAAAGGCGGGCGCGGAAAAAGCCTCGTCCCTCTCGCCTCACGATCTGGCCTCGAGGTTGTCCTATTTTCTTTGGGCCACGACCCCGGATGCCGCGCTGCGCCAACGGGCAGATGATGGTTCCCTCGCCAAGTTGAACATCCTTTCCGCCGAAGTGGAGCGTCTCTTGGCGAGCCCGCGATCTGAGGCCTTTGTCAGTGGTTTCCTCGATAGCTGGCTCAACCTCCGCGCCCTGGGAGACATGCCGCCGGATCGGTCGACCTTTGGCGACTACTACGCCAAGGACTTGCAGAACGTCATGAAACGCGAGACGCAGCACTTCATGCGCCACATGATCACGGAGGACAGACCGATCACGGAATTTCTCGATGCGGACTACACCTTTCTCAACAAGCCCCTGGCAAAGCACTACCAGTTGCCCGCGACCTTTGCACCCGATAACGCCCATCGATTCCAGAAGGTCGCACTCACCGACCGGCGGCGCGGCGGCTTGTTGGGCATGGGGAGCGTGCTCACGGTCACGGCCAATGGCATTGAAACCTCACCCGTCACCCGTGGGGTGTGGCTCTTGGAGAATATCCTGGGCACACCACCAGCTCCCCCGCCCGACGACGTCCCACCGATCGATCCCGACGTTCGTGGCGCCAAGAGTATCAGAGATCAGTTGGCCAAACACCGGGATTCGCCCGCCTGTTATGAATGCCACCGCAAGATCGATCCGCCCGGATTCGCCCTGGAAAATTTTGATCCCGTCGGCGCCTGGCGAACCCACTATCCCATGGGCAAGAAACGCGGTCCTCTCATTGACGCTTCTAGCGAGTTCCCCAACGGCGATGGCTTTCAAGATATTGCGGAGTTCAAGAGCCTCTTGCTCAAACGCCAGAAGCTGTTTGCTCGAATGCTTACGGGCCGCCTATTGACCTATGCCACCGGACGGCGCATGGAAGCGCTGGATCGCCCGGAGATCGAACGCATCGTGAGCACGCTATCAAAGAATCAGGGAGGTCTTCGGCGATTGATTCATCTCGTGGTCCAGAGCCCTATTTTTCGATCGCCGTGAAGAATGGACTCTGGTGAGACGTCCGGACAGCCCGATACTAACATACTCATCTCTCGAGGCAGGCGAGACGCCTGTCCCACGTTTAGTTAGATTACCCCAGGAAGCCGACCGGCATTCCTGATCCCACGGAGAAAAACCGGTTCAGATTGGGAAGAACCGCGCTCAAATCGCCTGGCGACACCCCGAACCAGAGCGCCAATTCCGCAAAGTATTCGTCGGTGGAAATCGTGGGTATGAGACGTCCGCGGCCGGTATCGAGGCCATTCCCTGGACTGAGATCGGGATAGTCGCCATAAACCTGAGCGCCCTTCACGGCTCCGCCCATCACAAGATGATTCCCTCCCCAGGCGTGATCCGATCCCCGGCCATTGGAACTCAGTGTCCGTCCGAAATCCGAGGCCGTGAAGGTCGTAACCTGATCCGAGACGCCCAACTCGGTCAGCGCGGCGTCAAACTCTTGCAAGCCCTGACTCACCACGGGCAACATCGACGCATGCGTATTGAGGAGTTCGCCATGGTGATCCCAGCCGCCAAAGAAGACAAAGAAGGTCTGACGTTTCATGCCCAGCGTGTTTCGGGCGGCGATCGTCCGGGCGATCATCTGCAAGCTCTGAGAGAACTCACTCGGAGAGAGCGCACTCTGAAGGCTGGCGCTTCCAATGGCGGCGGCAAATCCCTCGCTGGCATCGATGGCCGACCGATTGGTCGCGGCAAAGGTCTGTTGAAAGAGATTCTGGTACTGGAGATCCATCAAACTGTTCACCGCCGTCTTTCCCAGGGCGGCGAGTGTGGGGTTCGAACCGTAGTCAGAAAGGGTGATGCTACCATTACCACCCGATGAAATCTCATAACCGACCGACTGTTTGCCCGATTGAAAGACATTCGTCCCCGAGAGCGAGATATTCATCGATATCTTCGAGTTTGAATTGGACGTGTGTAAGAGGTCGGCCAACCGGCCACCCCAGCCATGAGGCGTTCGTTGATCGGGAACACTTGTCTGCCAGTGCATGATCTGATCGGCATGGGAATAGAGGCCAAGCGGAAGCTTCGCCGACTGGCTCTGATAGGCTGCAAGGCTCGTCGGCTCGACGAGAGTGCCGACATTAGAGACAAAGGCGAGCCTTCCCGCATTGTAGAGCGCCTGCACGCCGGGCATGCCCGGATGCAC
>JANQJH010000600.1 GCA_028281705.1 Verrucomicrobiales bacterium | reverse complement strand
TCTGCCTCGGCATCTGCGGTCTGCTTGCCGTGCAGAAATTCAAGCGCAGCGGACTCGGTTGGGCCCGTTGGTACGAACGCTTGCTGGAAAACTGGATGCCCTTCACCATTCTCACTTTCATCGCCGTGGCCATCGGCGGCGCCGTGCAGATCATTCCCGCCGTCACCGTCAATCGCGCCGACAATGTGGAAGACCGCCTGCAAGAGCTCTACACCCCGCTCGAACTCGCGGGCCGGGACATCTACATCAGCGAGGGTTGCTACAACTGTCATTCCCAGATGATCCGCACCATGGTTCCCGATGTCCTGCGCTATGGCGACTACTCACGCATTGGCGAATCCATCTTCGACCATCCCTTCCAGTGGGGCTCCAAGCGAACGGGCCCCGACCTGGCCCGCGAGGGCGGCCGCCGCAACAACGTCTGGCACTATCAGCACATGCTGAATCCGCGGGACCTGGAACCGAACTCCAACATGCCGGCCTATCCCTGGCTCTTTACCAAGAAGACCGACACCAAGGCCCTGCCCCGCAAGATCTTCGTCCAGCGCCGTCTGGGCGTGCCCTACCCGCCCATGACCAAGGACGAGATCCTCCAGGGCGCCCTGGAACAGGCGACACAGATCGCCACCGGTCTGGTAGACGAAGGTCTCGGCCTCGATCCCTCCGGAGCCCGGGCCACCTCCATCACCCGCCTGAAGGACAAGCAGATCATCGCACTCATCGCCTACCTGCAGAAACTCGGCGCCGCCAAGGATCTCCTCCCAGAAGACCCCGCGCCGTCGACTTCACCGTTCGACGTGCCCGACCGGCGACGCGACCGGATCGTCGAGGATCCCACAGCCAATCCGGCCAACGACGTCGCCCCCAGTTCCTAACAAATTCCTGAGCAACCTTCATCACGCGCTACCATCATGTTCAAGAGACTCTCTTATGACGAATGGCAGGCCTTGATTCCCATCATTGCCTTCGCCATCACTTTTGCCGGATTCCTCATCTTCAGTATCCGGGCGCTCTTCATGCGCCGCGAACGCGCGCATCAACTCTCAGAACTTCCCCTGGAAGACTCAAAAACAAGTTCCACTCCCGATCATTGACCCCGCCATGTCTGACACGAGACCAGATCGCAAAAACACCGAGGACGGCCCCGTACTTCGAGATCACATCTACGACGGCATCCAAGAGTACGATCAAAAACTCCCCAATTGGTGGCTCGCCTCCTGGTACATCTTCATTGTCCTCTTCGTCATCTACTGGTTCCTCTACTACCAGCTCGATCTCTTTGCCGACGACAAGGAACGCGTGCAGAACGCCGTCGCCAGCATCGAGACCAAGAAGGCCACCGAACTCGAGAAACTGATGACCTCACTGAATGACCAGGTGCTGTGGGACATGAGCCAGAACGCCAAGATCGTCAGCGAGGGAAAGGCCACCTACGACATCACCTGTGTCGCCTGCCACGGCGCCGACCTCTCCGCCACCCTCAGCGGAGTCAAGCTCCCGGGTGAACCGCTCAATGACGCCGAGTGGAAATACGGAGGGCGCCCCATGGAGATCTTCGGCATCGTCAAGAGCGGTTCACCGGATGTTTCCAAGGGCATGGTCGCCTGGGAACCAACCCTCGGCCCCAAGAAAGTCGCCCAAGTCGTGGCCTACATTCTCAGCCATCATTCGCCTCCCGAAGGCTAGACTATCATCACCTCATAGATGCCGCCACCCAAGGAAAAGCGCCCCAATCTCGATTCGGTCACCACGATCAACCGCGATGGCTCGCATTACGTTCTCCACCCGGCGGACGTGCGGGGCGTCTTTAGCAGAAGCCGGCGCTGGGTGGGCCTGCTCCTACTTCTCATCTATGTCGTTCTGCCATGGATTCCCGTCAACGGCTACCCCGCCGTCTTCTTCGACCTCGATAGCCGGCGTTTTCACCTCTTCGGCCTCACCTTCCTCGCCGGAGACCTCTGGCTCGCCTTCTTCGCCATCAGCGGTCTGGGCTTTCTTCTCTTCTACCTCACGGCCCTCTTTGGCCGTCTCTGGTGCGGATGGGCCTGTCCCTACACCGTCTTTCTCGAACATGTCTTCCGCCGCATCGAACGCCTGATCGACGGCGACGCTCCCGACCGGCGACGGCTGGAGAAGGCGCCCTGGAATTCTTCCAAAATCACCAAAACCGCTCTCAAACAAGGCCTCTTTCTCTTCAGCGCCGCCGTCATCGCCCACATCTTTCTCGCCTACTTCGTCTCTCTACCAAAGCTCTACGCTTTCATGCGGGAATCGCCCCTGGAGCACCTTCCTTCCTTCGGCGCCGTCGTCTTCCTCACCCTGGCACTCTATTTCTGCTTCGCCTGGTTTCGGGAACAGTTCTGCATCATCCTCTGCCCCTACGGCCGTATCCAGTCGGCCCTAACCGATGACGATACCGTGATCATCGGTTACGACGAGGGCCGCGGCGAGCCGCGGGGCAAAGCCACGGACCCCTCCAAAGGGGACTGCGTGAACTGTCTGCGCTGCGTCCATGTCTGCCCCACGGGTATCGATATCCGCAATGGCCTCCAGATGGAGTGCATCGGCTGCGCCGCCTGTGTCGATGCCTGCGACGAGATCATGGATAAACTCAACCGCCCGCGCGGTCTCGTGCGCTACGATTCCATGAAGGGACTCGCCGGAGGCAAGACTCGCTACATTCGGCCGCGCACCATTCTCTACACCGTCCTCATGCTCATCGGCGCCTGCGCCCTGACATTCTCCCTGACGCGCGTCCACGATGTCAATGTGAGCGTCTCCAGAATGCGCGGATCCACGTTCTACGTCGACGAAACCGGTGTGCGCAATCAATTCGAGGTCGTCCTCACGACCAAGCGCAATGTGGAAACCCGGTTTCATTTTGGGATCTCAGACCCGCCCGAAGGTCTCCTCACCGGCGGCATGGCGGCCCCGGTCAGTGTCCCGGCCCAGGGGGAAACCAAGTACCCCATCGTGCTCACCATTCCCAAGGCCCACTACCGTGGTCCCGCCACCATCACCCTCACCGTTCGCTCCGAACCCGGGGGCACCGAACTGAACAAGAAGCTCCGGCTCCTGGGGCCGGCCCCACACACCCTGCG
>JANQJH010000582.1 GCA_028281705.1 Verrucomicrobiales bacterium | reverse complement strand
CTACCCCCACGATGAAGAAACCAGCCTCCTCCCTCCCCCAGCGATTCCTTCCCCTGCTCCTCGCGGGTTACCTGAGCATCGCCCGCGTCACCGCCGCCGAAGGCGACCACAGCGCAGCCTACAAGTTCCAGCTCTACAGCGAGGAGGACGGCCGGATGGAGATCCCCTCACACGCCTTTGAGCTGGAGACAAGCCTCCCCTACGACCTCACATTCTACGGAGAAATGCTGACCAACATCATGACCGGCGCCAGCCCCACCGGTCTCATGGATCCCAACAATCCGGATGAACTGGAACTCGTTGAGATCGAGGACCAACGCTGGGCCTACATCTTCTCCCTGACCAAGGGATTCGGCACGGACCACTCACTCACCTTTGAGTATGTACGCAGCGAAGAAGATGACTATCAATCCGACGGACTGGCGCTGCGGAGCGAACACCATTTCAACCAGCAGAACACCACCCTTCAGCTGGGCGTGGCCTACAATGACGATCTCAATTTTGCCGCCACCCTCGGAGGAGAACGACTCAAGAAAGAAACCATCGATCTCGGCATTGGCCTCACACAATTGCTCACGCCCAAGACCATCCTCCAATCCAACTTCACGTTCGGCTACTCCCGGGGCTACCTCGGAGACCCCTACAAGAACATCAGCCGCCGCGAGACCTTCACCATCCCGGGTTTCCCCCCATTCGTCGAAGACATCCCCTACTTTGAAAATCGCCCCGATGAACGTGTGCGCTACGTCTTTCGGCTCGGCTTGCTCCAATTCCTCGAGCCGCTGGACGCCAGCATCAACACTTCCTACCGTCTCTTTCTCGACGACGCCGGCCTCCGCGCGCACACCCTCGCCTTCGAGTGGAATCAGAAGATCGGCGATCACTTCGTCCTCTCACCTTATTACCGTTATTACCATCAGTCGGAGGCCGATTATTATTACGTCAATCTCGACAACACCGACATCGAACCGAACGACGACCGCACGGGCCGGGCACCATTTTTCTCTTCCGATTATCGACTATCAAACTTCGACGCTCATACCTACGGGCTCAAGCTCATCTACAGTCCGACGGACTGGCTCTCCTTGGACGTCGGCTACGAGCGCTACGTCATGGATGGGAACGACAGCGTCACTCCCGCAGCGGCCTACCCCACGGCCAACGTGTTTAACGTGGGTATCTCGGCGCATTTTTGAACGGCTCCGCCCAGCCGCACGTTCTTTCAGGCGACAATTCTCGACAGATCACCCGCTCCGGCCTCATCCAAGACGCGTCTGAGAGTTCGCGCCAGTTCCTCGGAATCATAGGGCTTCTGCACAAAGCCCTCCGGCTTGGCCCCAGTCTCGTCGGCAAACTCATCCAGATCGACGAGATAACCACTGCATACCACCACCGGGATCGCCGGATAATCGCCGCTACGTAAGCGGCGAAAGGTGTCTCTCCCCGAGAGCTTGGGCATCGTCAGGTCCAGCATGATGACACCGATCTCATGGCCGCGCTCCCGGATCATTTCCAGAGCGACCTCGCCGTCCTCGGCCACAATCACATTGTAGCCATGGTGTTTCAACACACCTTCACCCACCATCCGGACCACCAGCTCATCGTCCACCAGGAGGACGGTTTCCGTGCCGCCTTTGACTGGCTGTTTGTCCTTCTTCGAATCCTCAGAACCTAGTTCATTCGTCTTCCCGCGCGGCAAATAGATGTGAAAGGTGGTTCCCACACCTTCCTCGGACTCACACGATATCCATCCACCGTGCTGCTGGATGATCCCGTAGGAAGTGGCCAGTCCCAGCCCCGTTCCCTTGCCTTGCTCCTTGGTCGTAAAAAACGGCTCGAAGATCTTGCTCCGCACCTCTGGACTCATCCCGGAGCCCGTGTCCTCCACCGAGATACGCACGTAGTCACCCGGACTGGCATCGTTCACCAGTGAGGCGTGAAACTCATCGATCTCCAGATTCACCGAGGATACGCGGACCCGTCCCTTGTTCGATCCGATGGCGTCCTTGGCATTCACCGCCATGTTCATCAAAACCTGTTGCACCTGATTGGGATCCGCACAGATATCCCAAAGGTCGTCGGACAACTCCAATACAATCTGAATCCCGGGATCGATCGAATGCACCAGGAGATCACGCACCTCTTCGACGATACCGTTCACCTCGCAGCGCTGCAGCTTGAGATGACTCTGGCGGGAAAAACCCAAGAGCTGCTTCACCAGTTCAGCCGCCCGTTGCCCCGCGTGTTTCGCCGAGGCCACCAGCTTTTCCATTTGAGAGTGCTCAATCCCTTTCTCCATCTGCACCAGAGAAAGATTGCCGATGATTCCCGTCAGCAGATTGTTGAAGTCATGCGCCACGCCTCCTGCGAGTCGGCCGATGGCTTCCATCTTCTGCGCCTGGCGTAGTCCGTTCTCCAGTTGCCGTTGCTCTGTGAGATCACGAAACATCCACAATCGAGCAAAGGTCACGTTCGAGGCGTTCTTCACCGGAGCGCTATAAATGGAAACGACCATCTCCCGGGGACTGACAATCGACCACTCATTTTCTTCCACCAAACTCAGACTATCATTACATTGCCTCCAGTGTTTCCCAAATCGCTCATCTTCAAGAAAACACTCCCGCACCTGATTCTCCAAATCCTTGACATTGAGCCCAATCGCACCCTCGAAACCGAACAATTCATAAAACCGCCGGTTGGCCGTCAGCACCCGGCCATCCATTTTCACCACCAGAATCGCCTCCTGAGTGGAATCGTACGAGGCCCGCAACTGCGCCGTCAGATCCGAGAGCTGCTCCTGAGATTCTCTCAGGTTACTCGTCCTCTCCATGACCAACCCTTCCAGCCCCTCCCGGTGCTCCTTCAGCTCGCTCACCATCTGATTGAAATCCCTCGCCAGATGTTTCATCTCCTGCGGGCCAATCTCCGGAATATGCGTACTCAGCTTGCCCTTGGCGACCAATCTCGTTGCCTGCGAAAGTTGCGTCACCGGTTCGGAGAGCTTTCTCGATAGCCAAATCCCCATCATCAGGGCGACACACAGAGTACCCAGTCCGGCGAACAAAGTGTAGCGCATGTTCTCCTGCACCAGCTCATTGGCTTCCTCGATGGTCTTGAATCCGACCAAAACCCATTCCTCATCTTGCCCCGTGACCTCCATCGATTGACCAAAGACGGACCCATAGGGGTTCAGCGGTTGCGCGGTATAGACATACTTCTCATAAAACCCGATCGGCTTCGACAGCCAGTGGGAAACCGAGTTCTCTCCGTCAAACTTCGCCGGGTCGAAAATACGTGACCGGTTGGGATGATAGAGCGCATTATTGAGCGAATCCAATAGGACAAAATGGCCCGTCTCTCCCATCCGCGCCGCATCGAGAGACCCCCAGATCTTCCCAAAATTCAAACTGGCGTGAACGACAAATAAATTGTCTCCTCCCTGACTCACGGGAAGGGAGAAGACAATTTCAATGTCAGGGGCGGATCCTTCGTCCGGGATCTCTCCCGAATCCGGTATCCGCGCCCGGGAAACGTTGGCTTTCCCCGCAACCGCATTGGCGTGTTCAACCGAATCGTCAATCCGAAACCCCAGATTATCGATCTCAGGGGAAGAAGTCGACGCGATATAGGACCCTTCTAAATCATACAGAGTGATATCGAAAAAGTCGGAATAGCTCAATAACACCCGGTCAAATTCAGCCTGCTTTTCCGCCAGGAATCGTTCATACTCGACTTCGCGCTCTGCCTCCGTCCAACTCGCGACTTCATCAAAGCGTTTTCGAATAATCTGATTCGTCGTCAGGTTCGTCAGATCTCGAGAGGCGTTCTCTACGAAGCTGGCCACATTGCGGCCCACTTCTTCAGTGAACTCACTCATCTGGTCGTACTGCGATTCTTGAATCGCACGACGCGTGAGTGTCTGCGTAATGAATAGGATGACAAGCAGGGGAATCAGCCCCGTCACCAATAACGCAATCAGAACTCGATTCCTGATCGAACTCATCTCTTACTCATCATCTTCGAGAGACTCAGCCACCGGGGAGGTAATGATCTCGTCGGCGGCATCGCCGGGCGAAGACGTATCGTCAGTTCGAAAGCTTTGCACCGTATCCCATCCAGAATTCAGCGTCCTGATGCGCTTCTTGTCGCCGTCGACGAGGAACTCACACCGATTCATCACGTCGGATGTGGGATAAATCGTCTCGTCATTCCTCAGTTCCTCGTTCAATGCTGAATCATTGTAGGCCGCAAGGTTCGGCGTGGCGTACCACAACTCGTTGGAACTCTGCGCCGCCACCTTGGCGTCCGCCATGAAGTCGATGAACAGGTGCGCCTCTTCCACCGCCTGGCTATCTCTCGAGATGGCGAAGCTATCCGTCCACCGCGTGGCGCCCTCCTCCGGAATAAAGAATCCGATGGGGTTGTCCTCGGCGATGAGCGCCGCATCACCGCTATACATCATCGCAATCAAACTCTCACCATCTTTGAGATGACGCTTCATCTCGTTGTCGGAACCAAGTCGCGCCTTCTGATCCCGAACAAGTTCAACCAGCTTCGTCTTCGCATCTTCGAGTTCCTTTTCAATTCCAGAGTTCATGTTGTGACCCAAAACGCGAAGCGCCGTGGCAAAACACTCCATCCGTTCGTCCAAGAGCGAGATCTTTCCCGCATAGGCAGGGTCGAATAAGACCTTCCAGCTATGCTCAATGTTCTCCACAAGATCTGTCCGGTAAGCCAACAAGGTCGTGCCCCACATGTAGGGCACCGAATAGCGCAAGCCCGGGTCGTAGACCGCCTTCTCGACAAATTCCGGGTCGATGTTCTTGATATTCGGAATCTTGTCATGCTCTAAGGGTCGGAGCAGGCGCATCGCCTTGGCCCGCTTCATCGAGGCATCATCGAGAACGATGACATCGTAGGCTCCCCCCTTGGAACGCAAGTTTTGAAACACTTCGTCCGTATTGAGGTACTTCTGATAGTCAATGGCGATCCCATAGCGCTCTTCAAACTCGTCAAAGAGGTCCTCACTGAAATACTCATCCCAGGAGTAGAGGGTGATCGTTTTCACGCCCTGCTTCGAGGACGCCAGCTGAGACAGGTCCGCCTCTTCGGATCGCTGGCAAGAGGAGAGCACAATGAACATCAAGGATGTCGCGAGGAGGCCGGCATGGAAGAACTTTCGATTTCGATTCATCGGTCTAATTTGTGGGGATTTGTGGGGCCAGGTTCACGGCGCACGGTAATATTACCATAAAACACCGTATTTTCCGGAATTACTATGCCAGCCGCATTAGTTTCAAGCTGAATTTGATTTAAGAGATTTTTACTAATCTATAAACTTTGACTATTTCCGCTTTTATCATTCAGCGATGTCCGTATACTCAATTTTATCATTACTGATCGCTACAAGCCGGCACTCCATTCTCGCTTCTCAGGACTGCGACGCATCCAGGATGCCTGATTTCGCTCCGCCAAGCGTCTCCTCCCACTGATCTTGGCGCCACGACAGGACGATGAATCAGCCACCCCCACCTAACGACGGAGCGCCGAAATCGCGCGGCATCGCCCTCCACATGCTGGTCCTCGCGACTCCGATGATCATCACCCAATACGCCAGCGTCGTCATGCAGTTCGTCGACGCCTGGATGCTCGGCGCTCTCGGAAGCGCCGAACTCGCCGCCGTGGGCCCCGCCGGACTCCTGGTGCAAGTGGCCATCTGTTACGGTGCGGGCTATCTCTCGGGCGTCATCACCCTCGTCTCCCACGCCTACGGACGTGGCGAACACACCACCAGCCTTTCCTGCGCCCGCCAGGGCCTCAGGGCCGCCGCCGTCATCGGGATCATCTCTGTCGCGCTCTGGCCCGCCGCCCCCGCCATCTTTCCCCACTTTGCCTCCACCCCCGCCGTCCTGCGCTACGAAATCGACTACTTTCAGGTCAGCCTTCTCTCGATCCCGCCCCAACTGATTGCCATCGCCATCGCCAATTACTTCATTGGCGTCCAGCGGACCGGCATCGCCATGATTGGCAGCATCGTGGGGATGCTCTCCAATGTCGTTCTCAACTACACGCTCATCTTCGGATCCTTCGGCTTTCCCCAATTGGGATTCATCGGCGCCGCCTGGGGTACCGTGACCGCATCATGCATTCAAGCCTTGATCATGTGCACCCTACTCGTGTGGCACTACAGGCACATCTTCCACCCTCACGATTCGCCCAAGCGAGGACATCACGCACACCGGGAACATCGCGCCCTCCTGAGGCGAATCGGCCTTCCCGCCGGCGTGCAAGGCGCGATCGATATCCTCTCCTGGGGCGTGCTCCTGATGTGGCTCATCAAGCCCTTTGGCGAGGAACACCAGGCCGCTGCCACGGTCCTGATGCGCTGCATGCAGGTTTCTTTCCTGCCCGCCGACGGCTTTGCCGCCGCACTCCACACCCTCGTTGGGGAATCGATGGGGAAACGGGATATCAAGAAGGCCAAGCACGATGCCTCGATCGCCCTCCGCATCATCACCTTCTACATGGTTGGCATGGGCATCATCTTCTACTTCAACCGGGAACCGATCATGCGATTGTTTTCCCCGGACAGCGAGGCCGTCGTCCAGATCGGCATTCGCGCCATGATCTTTGTCTCCGTCTTCCAGTTGTTCGACGCTTTCAACGTCACCTTCATCAACGCCCTCCATGGCGCCGGTGACACCCTTTGGCCATCCGTCGTCAATGCCGCCTTCTGTCTCGGGATCCTTCTCCTCGGGGGACGGCTCGTCACCCACCACTTCCCCGAGTTCGCCTCCCTCGGCGTCTGGTTCGTCTCCTCCACCTACATTTTCGCTCAAGGCCTCGCATTTTTTCTCCGCTGGCATTCCGGAGCCTGGCAAAAGCAACTCCTCGACTAACATAACCGCCAGTAGTGAGTTTCCTACCGGTTCGCAAAAATCGTCTGCATGACCGCAATCTCCCGCTCCACATCTTCAGCGGAATCCACCGTGGCCCGCACCGTCTCGCGCAGTAGCGCAGCGAAACAACGGCGCAGACGGTAGACCTCCTTGCGCACCGCCTGCATCGGTATGCCGAGCTCGTCCGCCGCTTCTTTCTGCGGCCTCTCCACCGAGTTCCAAGGGATATAGGGCTCGAGCACACGGAAGCAATGGGCCCTCCCGCGTCGCTCCCACTCGACCTCGAGATCGGCCATGACCTGGACGAAGAGCGCCGTCGCCCATTGACGATCAAAGAGAACATCGGGCGAAAGGTGATGCATGCCCTCATGGCAGCCATCCCCCTCGGCCCTGGCGCCTCCATTGAGATCGACGATCTGGTCGTGACCGCGCTTCACGGCAATCGTTTTGCGATGGGCATCGATGAGAAACCTTTTCAAAGCGGCGAGAAGAAAATTGCGCAGCCGCCCCCTCTCCTCTAACGCACGCCGAAAGGTTTCCCTTTCGATGAGCTTGGCAAAAAAATCCTGCGTCAGGTCCTCCGCGTCTTCAACGTCCAATCCGGAGACCCGCCGAATGTAGGCGAAGACCGGATACCAATAGGCGCCACACAGTTCTCCCAGTGCTTTCTTCGACTCTACCGGGCCCGAACGCACACGCCGAATGCGTGTCCAACGCGTTTCAGGAAACCGAGCATCTCCCTGCCTGCAGATCGCCATCACTCCGTCAATTCATTCGTAACATTCACCTATTCAGAACGCGCACCCCTTCCCAGATGGTCGCCACGCAGCTCCCCGCTCTCTGAACGCGACGCATTTCCCTCCGCAACATCCCGCCGCTTCAGGGATTCGCCGAACGCCAGGCAGAGAGTCAAGGCCACAAGACAGGGAGTGACGCACCAGGCCATCAGTTTCCAACGATCCCCGCCGCCTTCTTCAACCGCCTGATGGAGTTCGGCAACCGATTGAAATCGGTCTTCGGGATCGGAGGCCAACGCGGTAACCACCACCCGGTCAATCCATCGCGGGACCTCCGGCCTCAACCGCGAAGGCAAGGGAAAACGGCCATGCGGGAGTTCACCCGTGAGCATCTCGTAGAAGATGGCTCCGAGGGCGTAAATGTCCGCTCGATGATCCACGTGACACCCATCGCGACACTGCTCCGGCGCCATGTAAGGAGGCGTGCCCAAAAAATCTCCCGTCGCCGTCGCAGGTTCATCCGGGCCGTGTTTCCGCCCGCTCATTTTGGCAATGCCAAAATCGATGAGCTTCACCACTCCATCACTCCGAACGAGAATATTGGACGGCTTGATGTCCCGATGAATCACTCCCAGCGCGTGGGCGTGCTCCAATGCCGCACAGATCTGCGTCATGATACTGAAAACGGAACTCAACGCCAGGCGATCCTCCTTGAACAAGAGCGACGCCAAATTGGCGCCATCGACGAACTCCATCACCAAAAAGCCGTCGGAACCCTCCTCGATAAAATCATGCACTCGCGCAATATTGTGATGGTCAAGCCTGGCCATCGCACGAGCCTCCCGCAAGAATCGCGACGAGACCCCGTCCTCGCTCTTCAAGATTGCCTTCAGCGCCACATCGCGATCCAGGTAGCGATGATGCGCGCGAAAAATCGCCCCTGCAGCTCCCCGAGCGCAATACTCGACGCGGTCAAGTTGAGGGAATAGCTCGGAAACAAATTCGGCTTCGGCAGAAGAATCAGGGCGCCACAGCGGTGCGATGAGGCACCGAACACAAATCCTCTCCGCCAAGTTACCCAATCTGAACGGCTCCCGGCAATGTCGACAGAGAATCTGCGATTCTAGTTGGTCCACCAATCCGCTTCTAACAACCCTCTGAACCGCAAGCAAGTCAACTTTGCAGAGAGTTTCCGCACACAATACAACACGTTAGGCTCTCACCAGAACCTCCATTCGAAGTCTAGGTCTCGATACGTAGGTTTGATCATCTAGCGCAATCCTTCCTCAAGGCCTCCACGGGTCAATTATCCGTCTTTCATCACCCAATATGCACACGAAGATTTAGGGTACACGACCTAGCTAATCACAATGAGATCAAAACGGAATCATGAACACCGCGACAAGATTTGCAAAATGACATTCAGGTGATCCACAAGTCTCCGTCCTCAGCAAGGTAAGCCGCGATCGATCGGCGAGAGTGATGCTGCGCCGAATATGAATTACGGCCTCCATCGCTCTCCCAAAGATCACTCTTCGGCATTCACCACCTTGAATACGAGAGCAGCGGCAACGGCCGCGGCAAAATTGGCCACGAGAAAGATCCAGATATTCGCCCAGGCCGAGAGACCGAGAATACTGATTCCCACGGCCACCGCGGGATTGAATGCGCCACCGGAAATACCTCCCACGGCGAAGGCTCCCGTCATCACCGTGAACCCGATAGCCAATCCGTAAAATGAATTGCCTTCCGTTCCTGAAGCGGTGGCCACGTTGAGAACGACATAGGCCAGAGCAAAGGTAAAAAGGAATTCCGCCGTGAGGGCTTCGGCTGCCGCTGGCGTCGCCGCTTGGACCGCGTCCATGGCCTCGCCCTTGAGAAAGATGACAACCGCACTCGCCAGGGCAGCACCAACCACCTGAGACACCATGTAAGGCGCCACATCCTTGGCATCACACTTGCCCCGGAGAAAGACCGCGAGAGTCACCGCCGGATTGTAATGACCGCCGGATACATGCCCACCGGCAAAGATCATGATCATGAGTGCTGATCCAATCGCTAGTGGCGCCAGCGCTCCAGCCCCCGGTTCAATCACGGTCTGCCCAATGGTGAAAACGAGGAAAAATGTCCCAATAAACTCAACGAGGTACTTTTTCATAAGGCCGGGCACCATAACGTGAACCCCATATTCGAGCCAAGAACAAACGCCCGGCGTCGGAGACGGCGATATCACCATTTTTGCGAAGGTTTCTAATCGTTTGACTCCCGGGAGCTTCGCGGGAGAATCTGCACCACAACATCATCGTTCATGCTCCGGACCATCCCATTTCTTCCCATGTTGCTCGTGGTTTTCCTCACATCATGCGAAACCTCACGCGAGGTCGCCCAGGAAAATCAAGAGTCGGCACGCCTCATCACCGTGGCGGACGGATTGGAAATCGCACTGCCCCACGAATACCAGGCGGCGATCGACCTCCTGCAATCGCATGGATTCACCGTCCAGCATTACACCGCTAACTCAGCCGTGGCCACGAAGCGCTACGATCTACCGATTCAATTGCGAAGCCATTCCTCGCCCACTTCCAAGGTGACGGCCCGCCTCCACCAAATCAACCTGGCCGCCTATTCCACTGACGGCACGTCGACGGTGATCTTTGAACAGTTGTTCAATGGCGCTAACTAGCGATTCGCCTCTTCCCCCCGACCTCGAGAGATGACTTGGACAAACGGCCTCTGGTTGGTCGCCATCATGGTGACGTTGGCGGCATTGCCCAGCACCAGCGTTGCGCTCGTCGTCACCCGATCAGCCACGCGGGGTATGCCTGACGGGATCGCCGCCGCAGCCGGGATTGTGGCCGGGGATCTCTGCTTCGTCACTCTCGCCATTCTCGGCATGAGCGTGCTCGCGCAATCCATGGGAGCCTTCTTCGCCATCATCAAGTATGCCGGAGGCGCCTATCTCATTTGGACCGGATGGCGTCTCCTGCAAGCCTCCAATCGGCCGCATCCACTCTCGCCCTCGCCTTCGCCGTCCCAGTACACGCTCCTCACCAGCTTTGCCTCCGGCCTCCTCATCACCCTGGGCGACGTCAAAGCCATCGTCTTTTACGCCAGCCTCTTTCCCCTCTTTGTTGATATGACTAACCTCAAGACAGGAGATGTTGCCGCCATCATTGTCCTGACCACCCTGACGGTGGGTGGGGTCAAAGTGACCTACGCCGTCGCCGCCCGGCAAATCGTTCAGCGGCTCCGGACGACGCGAGCCCAACGATGCGGCCAACGGTTGGGCGGCACGCTCCTGATCGGGGCGGGCACTTACATGATCGCAAAAAACTAGAAATTCTGCGCGCCAACAGCACCTAACACAAAATCGCACTTCAGCTTGAACTTCAACTGCATTTGATTCCGAAGTTTAAGTTGATGCTCTAAACTCCGGAGCGGGATTCCTCTGCCACTCGGCCTTGCCACACCCAAAGAACCAGGAGACCGCAGGCCGCGCCCGCCCAATCTGCGAGGCAATCGAGAATATCCGCCGAGCGATTCACCGGGATCTGCAAGAGTTCGTCCACCACTGCCCATCCCAGCAGGATGAGAAAGGCCGTGAACAAAACCCTGCGACCGGCAGATCGAACGCGCAAAAGGAGCCACCACCCCAGAAGAAACCCCAGTCCCGCATAGGCCCCAAAATGCGCCACTTTGTCGGAGCCCCGGACGGCCAAAATATCCTCGGGCAACGGCATATGCGTCGCCACAAACAAACTGCCCCAGTAGATCCCCAGGGCGAGTCCCACCCAACGGGGACGGAGCTGTTGCATGAAGTTCGAAATGTTCTCCAAGAAACCAGGCATCGGGACCACGATCGTCGCACAGGGATCCGCCCGGTCAAGGGGAGGGAGCAACATCCGCTAGTGCCTTCAACCGATCGGCAGTTGGATCTCAGTGAGGTACTTCTGCGGGTTCCCCTTGAAGATCATGCCAGGCCCTTTGAAATACACTTCCCGGGTAGGCAGCTCGATCTCCACCTTGTTCGATTGGGCAAAGTCGAAGACCTTCTCGTAGGACCGACCCAGTTCTTCATAAGGCCCGGAGTGCATCAAGGTCACACAATGCTGGCCCGGGAGTTCGTGCATGGTGATTCCCTCCACCTCCACGGCCTTCCGCACCGGCATGCAGGGTTCGAAATTGGCGTCGCTTTCCCGATACTCCCCGTCATAATAAAGGCAGAGCGCCTTCCCCACGATGTGCCGTCCCAGGCGGCGTCCCAGCGTTCCGAAGACGCGCCCGGCTTCGGAATACTCACCGCACACTCGGATCCCGGCCAGCAACTGCGCATCAATCTTTTTAATCTCCGGCTGGAAACCATCACTGCGGAGCCGCGCGGTCCGCGCCTCCCGCTCGGTCGAGAGAATCCGATCAATCGTGGCCGCCAAATCCTTCTGCCGCGAGATCTTCTCGGCGATCACCAGCTTCTGTTTCTCCAGGTGATCCAGGATGTCTTCTTCGTCGCTCGACCGAGCCAGGATCTCGGCAATCTCCTCCAAGCTGAACTCGAAACCCCGCAGGGCAATGATCACCCGGGCCCTCTCGAGAGAACCCTGATCGTAGTAGCGATAGCCGCTCTCCCGGTCGATGGCAGCGGGAGGCAAGAGTCCCTTTTCATGATAAAAACGCAACGTCTTGACCGTGAGACCGGTCACCTTGGAGAAATGGCCAATGGTAAACATGCCTACCTCGATAGACCCTCCAGCAGGTGGAGGGTCAAGCGGCACCTCCAATCTTTTCCAAGAAATTTCCGGCGGAACCATCATCCCCTCAGCCCGGGCATGGCTTGTTTTTCCCGGCCGGTCTCTGTAGCCTCGCCCCATGTACCGCGCTCCCCGGACCTTGATCTATTTCGCCCTGCTGCTTCTCGTGAAGATGGGAACCGCCACAACACCGCTGCTGGCTGAGGAGACAACCGCTAAACCTCCTCGAAAAACCCAGTATGCCTTCGAGGGCATTCAGATTCCCGCCGCCTCGGCCACTGAACCTGTCCGCGAGTCCTTCTCCTTCCTCGCCGCCCTCGGTTATGTGGAAGATGGATCCAGGGCCTGGACCAAGAAACGCCAATGCGTGAGTTGCCACACCAATGGATCCTACATGCTCACTCGCCCAGCACTCACGAGCACCCTCGGACCGCCTCCGGAGGAGGCCCGCGACTTCTTTGTCAGTGAGCTTGGCGAATGGGTCGCCAAAGAAAACCGGGACAAGCTGCGCGAGGGACTAACACCCACCCAGATCGCCTATGTCGCCGCCGGCTTGGCCACCTGGGACCGTCACGTCACCGGCGAACTCTCACCCGAGACCGAGACGGCGCTCGATCTTCTCTTTGACCTGCAATCGGAGGACGGCTCCTTCAGCAACCTCACTTGCTGGCCTCCCCTGGAGTCGAGCCATTTTCACGGCGCCACCGTGGCCGCCATGGCCGCAGCCCGAGCTCCCGGCTGGTTGGAGCAGATTCGGGAGAACAACCCTCGCCTGCAACAGCGCTATGGAAAACTGACGGCCTACCTCGGCGAAACGACCCCTCCCCATGACTACGGACGCCTCCTCCTCTTGTGGGTCGGCACCCACATCCCCAAACTGATCGACGACGAGCGGAAAACGGCGATCATCGAAATGTTATGGCAACATCAACAAAGCGACGGTGGATGGAGTATCCGGAGTTTCGCGACGCCGGAGACCTGGGGCAGCGGCAACCGCGCGGAGAAGCTGCGCGCCGAAAGAAATCCCACCGGGAGGCCACCAAGTGATGGCCACATGACCGGCCTCACCGTCCTCGTCCTCCGCCAAGCCGGCGTAACCCAGAAGGATCCTCGCATCCACAGGGCCGTTCAGTGGCTGAAATCGAACCAACGCCAATCCGGGAGATGGTGGACCCGCTCACTCAACACGGACAAGCACCATTTCATCACCTATAGCGGCACCTGCTATCCCCTGCTCGCCCTCGCCCGCTGCGATGCCCTCCCACAGAAGACACCCTAACTAATAACTCGACGTTTGCCGGTTCCACCTTTCTACCCCGCATCACGCAAGGATATCGTGCACGACGTTTCCGTGAACATCCGTTAGCCGGAAGTCGCGCCCCTGGTGCCGATAGGTCAGGCGTTCGTGATTGACGCCCAGGCAATGCAGGATGGTGGCATTCAAATCGTGGATGTGCATGGGATCCTTAACCACATTGTAACTGAAATCGTCGGTCTCTCCATAGACCACACCCGGCTTCACCCCGCCACCGGCCATCCATTTGGTATAGCAGCGCGGATGGTGGTCGCGTCCGTAGTTTTCCCGCGTGAGCTTGCCCTGACAATACACCGTGCGTCTGAATTCCCCGCCCCAGATCACCAGGGTATCATCCAACATCCCCCGTTGTTTCAGATCGTGCACGAGCGCGGCGCAGGGTTGATCAACAATACCGCACTGACGTCGAATATCGTTGGGCAAGTTTCCGTGCTGATCCCACTGGCGAATGAACACTTGCGTGAAACGAACGCCGCGTTCCGCCAGGCGGCGCGCCAGCAGGCAGTTCGCCGCAAAAGTGCCCGGGGTCTTCACCTCATCCCCGTAGAGATTCAAGACCGACTCCGGCTCGCCCGAGATATCCGTGAGTTCGGGAACGGAGGTTTGCATGCGGTAGGCCATCTCGTACTGGGCAATTCGCGATTGAATCTCGGGGTCGCCCACCAGTGAATATCGCTCCGCATTGAGCTTGGCCAATTCATCGAGCATGCGACGCCGCATCCCCTCATTCATCCCATTGGGATTGGAGAGATAGAGCACGGGATCGCCCTGGGACCGCAAGCTCACTCCCTGGTAGCGGGTGGACAAGAATCCCGCACCCCAGAGACGCTCGTAGAGCGCCTGGCCGCCAAAGCCACCGTTTACCGTGGAGTGCAAGACGACAAAGGCCGGCAGGTTCTGATTCATGCTCCCCAAGCCGTAGGAGACCCAGGCGCCGGCGCTCGGCCGGCCGGGCAACTGACTCCCGGTCTGAATGTAGGTGATCGCCGGATCGTGATTGATCGCCTCCGTATTCACCGCTTTGAGCACGGCCAACTCGTCCACCATCTTGGCCGTGTGCGGCAAGAGTTCGCTGACCCACACGCCATCCTGGCCATGCCGCCGGAATTTGAATCTCGAGGGTGCGATGGGAAAGCGTTTCTGCCCCGAGGTCATCGTCGTGATCCGCTGACCATTGCGCACGGAGTCCGGCAAATCCTGATCAAACCACGCATCGAGCTGCGGCTTGTAATCCCACATATCCAGCTGTGAAGGCGCGCCCGACATGAAGAGGTAGATCACGCGCTTGGCCTTGGGAGCAAACCGCTTGAATGCCGCCAGATCGGCCTCGGGCGAGGGCACCTGAGGCCTCGCCTCCTCGGCAAAAAGTCTCGGATTGAGGAGCGAGGCCAGCGCCACGGTGCCAATGCCAGTGGCCGCCCTCCCAAAGAAATGGCGACGCGTTTCTACAAGAGCCGCTTCACGTAGTGGGTTCATGATCGGATTAGGATTCGCAGTTCGTAGATCGAATTCAATTACGGGAAATGAACGATCGATCGATTCATCCCCGGGTAACGGTTTCACTGAGATTCAGCAGAAGATGGGTGATCATCGTCCAGGCAGCCAGTTCCGACACCTCGAAGGATTCATCGCGCTTGGACTCTCCGATGGACAGCAGTTGCAGGGCGGCTCTGCGATCGGCTTCAAACTCGGCTCGCTCATTTCTGTACAAATGACTCAGCGAATCCAACTCGCTCTCGCTCGGATTCCTCGCGAGCAAGGACCGCAGGGCAAAGGTCACGCGTTCCTCCACCTCCGTCCCCCCTTCGCGCATCACGCGTTCGGCAAATTTCCTCGCCGATTCAAAAAACTGCACGTCGTTCATCAGAACCAGTGCTTGCAAGGGCGTATTCGTCCTCGCCCGACGCACCTGGCAGGTTTCGCGATTGGGGGCATCAAAGGTCGCCAACGACGGCGGCGGCGAGGTGCGTTTCCAAAACGTGTACATGCTTCGCCGGTAGAGCTTGTCACCCGAATCCTGCTTGAAGATCGCCGTATTGCTCCCGCCGAATCCGACCGGAGCCCACAGGCCGGCCGGCTGGTAGGGCTTTACGCTACGCCCGCCGGTCCGCTCCACCAGGAGTCCGCTCACGGCCAGGGCTTGATCGCGGATCGTTTCCGCGTCCAGACGAAACCGAGCCCCCCGGGCCAACAAGCGATTCTCCGGATCGATCTCCAGTTTCGCCGGCGTCACCCGGGACGACTGGCGGTAGGTCGCGGACATCACCAGTTGCTTAAGGAAACGCTTCACGTCCCATCCGGACTCAATGAAATCCACCGCGAGCCAGTCTAACAACTCCGGATGCGTGGGTTGCTCGCCCTGAACCCCGAAATCCTCGGAGGTCTTGACCAGACCCGTTCCGAAGAACTGTTGCCAGAACCGGTTCACCGTGACTCGTGCCGTGAGGGGATGATCCGGCGCCACCAGCCACTGGGCCAGACCTAACCGATTAGGCGGCGCCTCGGCCAGTGCGGGCGAGATCCATTCGGGCACCTGTGAGGCCACCTTCTCCCGCTTCTCCGTATACTCACCCCGCTCGAGGATGTGCGCTTGCCTCGGTTCCTTGCGTTCCTCCATCACCAGCGTCGAGGGAATGGCTTTCTCCAGCGCCTCGCGATCAGCCACGAGCTTCTCACGCCGGTCAATGGGACCGCTCAGACGCTTCGTCGACGCCGGGTTGATGTTCTTCAGATAGTAGTCTCTGAGCTGCTGCGCCTGCTCCCTCGATCGCTTCTCCCTCTCCGTATCCAATACCGCCTGGATCTCCTTGGGCAGGGCCGGGTGCTGCGTCTGCCCGCGATACTGTTCCCAGAGTGAGAGCGACGCTAACTGATCCTCAGCCAGCGAGCCCACCGTGACCATGCCCGCCCGATCCCAGTAAACCTTGCCGCCGAACTGCGTGAAGGCCCAGCCCGCGACCTTGCTTCCGGGCTTCAATCCCACCGATTCCGCGGGGACTTCCAGGCGCACCCATTGACCTTTCTTCGGCAAATCACCCATCCGCCGATTGGACGCGTTGTTCCGCCCTGCGCCGTGCCCCTTGTCCTCCCCCCAGTAGGCGCGATGCTCCCAGGAACCATCATTGAACTGCAACTGCACCGTCCGCGGAGGATTCTTCGGATCGAGATAGACGTGGGCGAACAAGACGGCATTGGCCTCGATCGTCAGCGGCTCTTTCGCTCTCGTAAAGAAGTGCTGGCTCAGCCCCTTGGCGGTCCGCACCGTCGCGCGTTCGCCGCTGGAAACAGGATACCCCTCGGACTTGCTGACCCACTTCCAGGAGGCGCTCCCCTCGTTGCCCTCGGCCTTCGCTCCCTTCGGCAGGGCGTCGTCGATCCAAACGTGGTCTTCCATGGCCAGAGGACCCAAGGTCTCCCCCACCCGGGGATCCTCGTAGTCGAGCCCCGCCAAAATGGAAGCGATCTCCTCCTCAACACCCGCCAAGCCTTCCTTGATGCTCACCTGCTGGGCCCGCTGTGCCGCGCTCGGCACCTGCACGCTCGGCGGCGGCAAGAGCGCGTTCCCATCCATGGCCTTCTCTGTCAGACTGAAAAAATAGGAGAAGAGCTGATAGAATTCTTTTTGTGTCAGAGGATCGAACTTGTGGTCATGACAGACCGCGCAGCCCGCGGTCAAACCTAACCAAACCGTGGCCGTCGTCTCCACCCGATCGACCGCATAGCGAACGTAGTACTCCTCATCGATGGAGCCGCCCTCGCTCGTCGTCACATTGCACCGGTTGAATCCCGTGGCCACCCGCTGTTCCAAAGTCGCTTCCGGCAAGAGATCCCCGGCCAACTGTTCCACCGTGAACTCGTCAAAGGCCTGGTTGCGATTGAACGACTCGATCACCCAATCGCGATAGGGCCAGATGGATCGCTCGTTATCCAGATGCAAGCCGTGCGTATCGGCGTACCTCGCCGCATCCAGCCAAATGCGCGCCATGTGCTCACCGTATTTCTTGGAGCGCAAGAGCCGATCGACCACCCGTTCGTAGGCCTTCTCCGCGTCCTCTTCGGCGAGATAGGCGTCCACTTCCTCGATCGTCGGCGGGAGACCCGTGAGATCGAGCGTCACCCGGCGAATCAAGGTCTCCCTCTCGGCCTCGCTCTCGAAGGTCAAGCCACTCTCTTGCAGGGCCTCCTGGATGAACAGGTCCACCGCGTTGACCGCTCGCCATCCCTCGCCTTTGGCCGGAATGGCCGGCCTCCGAGGGGACTCGAAGGCCCAGTGCTCGGCCCAGGGCGCGCCGCCATCAATCCACTCCTTGAGGCGCGCGATCTCCTCCGCCGTCAGCTTCTTGCCCGTTTCGGGCGGCGGCATCTGCAAATCGGGATCCTGGCTCGTCACCCGCCGGTAGACCTCACTCCCGGCGGCGTTCCCCGGCAGGATACCCTGGGCACCGGATTTCAGCGTCGCCACCGCGCCTTCACGCTCATCCAGACGCAGCCCAGCCTTGCGCTCGGCGGCATCGGGCCCATGACATTCAAAACAATTCTCCGACAGCACCGGAAGCACCTCGCGGCCGAAATCCACCCCCGGATCCGCCGCCCCCACGGCGGTGAGCCCCAGACCAACGACCCAAACCGGTCCCAACCTGCCGAAACAGTCCTTCAATGCGGTGGCGTCCATGATAGGCTTCGAAACCCTCAGAGCCTCCCCTGGTAGCGCCGATATCGGCATCCGCAGGCAGGAGTCTCACGCGTTCACGTCACCGGCAGTTCTCCAGAAACGCCACCAGATCTGCCAGCTCCTCCAGGGAGAAGAGCTGCTCCAACCCACTGGGCATCGCCGAGACGGGGGACCGTTCCATGCCCGTGATCCGGCTCCGGGGTACTCGGTTTACCCGTTGATCAGCTCCCCGGAGATAGACTGCCTCGGGCGTCTCTCGCTGCACCAATCCGCCGTGAATGATCCCGTCCTCGGTGGTCACGAGATAGTTTTCGTAGCCATTCACCACCGTGACATCCGGGAAAACCACCGCCTCCAGAAGATCGCGCCGGCTCCGAATCCGGCCAATCTTGGAAAGATCCGGCCCCAGACTCCCGCCTCGGCCATCGACCCGATGACACAGAGCACAAGTGGTCCGGCTCTCGTAGAAGAGGACCCGCCCCCGCGATCCATTGCCCTTCCCCGCCGTTTGCTCCACCAGGGATCGCAGTCGAGCTTCCCGTTCACCCGCCCCGCCCAGCGCCTCCCGCGCAAGCTCGGACAAGGCACGGTGCGCTCCCGGAGTCGACTCCGCGGGAAAGGACTCGAGCAGGGAGGAATATGTCGCTGGCCGAATCGAGGCCCTTCCCGGACTCGCGGCCAGGGCGGCTCCCAATCTCAGACCGAGCCCATTCATTCCTTCCACAGGCCCGATCTCCGCATCCGCGAGGGCAACAAATGGCTCGAGCAGCGCATCGATCTGTAGAGGCGAAGCCTTTTCCAAGACGGCACACAGTGATCGCGCACGGGCCAAGTTCTGGGAGCTAATCCGCAGATGGCCCAGTGCCCGTGCCGCCTGGCGCCGCGTCAAAGTCGAAGCAGTGGCATCCCCAGCCATCCGTTCCAGCAAGGCAAATGCCTCATCGCTGAGCGGCACCCCCTGCTTGGACATCACTTCCAGCGCCGCCACCCGAATCTGTTCGTCATCGGCCGGCCCGGCTTTGGCCAAGTCGCGCACCGCGATCAGGGTGACCTCCTCCTTCCAACCAAACTGCCGCAAGAGAGCGAGCACCTCGCCCTGAATCGTCCCGCCTCCAGGCGAGGATAGGGAGGCTCGAAGCGGTGCCTCGAACAACGCCGGCAGGGCATCGAGAAATCCCAAGGATACCAGAAGCAGCACTCGCACCTCTTGAGAAACGGAGACATCGGTCATGGCTTTCGCCAGGCGCGGCTGAAAGGTCTCGCTCTCCGCTAGAGCCAGGACGATGCCCTCCAAGAGTTGGGCTTCGGCATCTGTCAGTTCACTCTTTTCTAACATGCCCTCAAACACCATGAGAATCTCACGTTGCCAATCCGGTTTCGCGGCAATAATTCGCCGTGCTTCCTCCTGCACGGTCCGATGGGGCGAACTCAAGAAGGGAACCACGGTCGAGGGGAGCAGATGGTTCCCCGCCATCTGGTCGAGCACTCGAAGGGCCGTTGTCTGCCAATGAGGCCGCGCCTCGTTTTCCAGATAGGGAAGCGTGGCCGCGGCGTCGCCGATCTCGATCAGCGCATAGGTGGCCGCATGCTGAAGGTAGAGTTCGGCGTCCGGCTGCAAGAGCTCGAAGAGAGCCGGCACCGCCGCAGGCTGGCCGATCAGGCCGAGCGCCGTGGCCGCCGCTCGCCGCACCGAAGGCTCGGCGTCCTCCAGCAGCGCCACAAGCTTCGGCACCGCCGCCTGATCCCGCCGCTGGCCCAGCGACCGAGCCGCCACCTGGCG
>JANQJH010000580.1 GCA_028281705.1 Verrucomicrobiales bacterium | reverse complement strand
TCCGACGGCGCCAACGCCTTCAACTGGGCCTCCGTTTCCCGCTCGAGAGCTTCCAGGCGGTCTTCCTGCCTCCCCAACCACTGACGCTCCTCATCCTTGCCAAAGGGATCCCACTGCGGGAGCCATCGAATCGCGATCGACAGGATAATCGCCACAATGAAAAGCCGCCCCAAAGACCCCCGCCAATTCCAGGGAACCACCTCCGCCATCCTCTCTCCCTGCGAAGCAACCGCTTCCGCCCGCTCGCGAATGCGCTCTTGATAGGTTCCGGCACTGGCGTCCAAATGGACCGCGGTGAGAAAGAGATCATGATTGCCCTGAAAGCGATCCACCATCCTAGCGGCTTCCGCTCTGGCAACCCGGCGATAGGTCAACCAAGCAAGGACAGCGCCGAGCGCCGGGATGAGAAGGAGGGTCGGAGGCGTGAAGACGTCGGGCAACAGCGCCGAAAGCCGCGCCACCATCAATCCGAGCAAGAAGAGAGCCGCCAGCCAGCAAGACCATTGGACAAAGCGCTTCCCCAACTCGGCCCAGCGCCAGCGCCGCGCCACTCCTGCGAGCAGTTTCTCTGTTAGCGGAGGCAATGCCATGACCTCCCATCCTACCCGGGCAGGACCGGAAGTCTAGACGAGAGGATATCCGAATAGGCTGTTGTAGAGCGGCCGGCCCGGCTGCCTACCTCTCGGCCATGCTCCAATCTAATCTAGCGCACGCATGGGATGAGCTGCTCCAATTCGGTCAGCACAAGATCCGGCTCGACCCCGAGTTCATCCTCCTCCCGCCTGCGCAGCGACCGCGCGTCGCCGGCAAACAACGCCGTCCTCAAACCCGCCGACGCCGCCGGCGCGATATCGTTCCGCATGTCGTTCCCCACGTAGAGCACACGCTCCGGCGCCACCCCCTCGGCCGCCAGGACCTTCCGCATTTTGGTAAAGAGTCCCGGAGACGGCTTGGCCTCACTCTCCTCATAGGACCAAAGGCAGAGATCCTCTCGAAATCCAAGGTCTCCCGGCGAGCCTTCTAACAGCGCTTCAAAAAGCGGCGGGGTGTAGAACTGCGCATTGGAGATGATGCCCATGACCTTTCCCGCTTCCTTCAGCGCAAGCAAGGTTTGCCGAGCCCCCGGCATGGGCCACACCGGGTTGGCCAAACTCTCATAACGAATCGCCACCCGCTCGATTACGTCTTCACTCAATCGCAACCCGGAGTTCTCCAACAGCGCGGCCCAGATCCGGCGGATCTCGACCTCGGGAAACGCCACTCCCCGATCCTTGGACCGCGCATGGCTTTCCCGAATCATCGCCTTCATGCCCTCACCCAAACGCATGGCCGGCGTGGTCACGATCCCCTCTCCCTGCAGAGCCTCGGTCATGGCTCGATCCCGGTCGCCTTCCGCCGTCAGCCCGATATCTCCCGATCCCGAGATGAAGAGTGTCCCGTAGACGTCGAAGAGGATCGCCTCAATCTTCGGCAGCTCGGTCAATCGGGACGCTTCTCCCGTCGGCTCCACTGTCAGCGGATGAGCGTGTTCTCGAATCAAGCGCAGCGTATCAGAAGATGAAGAAGAAGAAGAAGACATGTTGTTAGGTGCGGAGAAAATGGAATCTCTCCGGCGAGAGAAAGGTATGGAGAAGTTCGCTTCCAAGATCTGCCCGCGAAACGGCATCGTTGCTAGTATTTTCCTTTTCGCACATCAGTTTTTCGTAACAGGACCACAAACGGCCAGCGTAGGCCTCTCCGGAGAAATGCTCGTTCAGAAGATCCCGCTGTTGGCCCAGCCGTGGGACGGACAGACCGTGCTCGAACCAGCTATCCAACCACAGGTCGGCATCGGCGAAGGCCACTTCAGTTTCAAAGATGATCTCCGGTGTCACCCCCTCATTTCCGACGACATGATCGATCACGTCCCGCTGAAAGTGCTCTGGCAAGGCCCCAAAATCAACACGACCGCGGCCATCTCTCATGGCCGCCAGAGCTCGCTCCGGGCCATCCTGGGGCAAGGCTCTCCCATAGACCTCATACTGCTTTCTCAATCCCTCTCCCAGCGCTTCCAACAGACGATCCTCACCGACCCAGGCTAGCGGGATCCGGATGGCTCGATAGAGACCCGGAAACTGGAATCCGCGATCCTTAAAATCGGCCGTGATCTCGGGCAAATCGCGACCCAGCAGAGGCAGCCCCTGCAAGAGCGATTCGAGGTAGGCGAGTCCAAATCCCTCCGCCACACTCGTTGTGATCACGCAGCAGGCCGTGCTCATCCAGCATTCAAAAGAACTCGACGGCCCGTCCGAGAGTCCGAGCTCCGCCGGACTTCGGTGATCTACCACCTCAAAGGCGATCGGAAGTTGGCGTTCTTCAGCAAAGGAACGCCACTCATCGTGAACCGCCCGCCACTGTGGATTGTCAGGGCCGCGCGTGGTGGCAATGAAAGCCCGCTCGCGACAGAGCGCCGCCAAGAGCACGCCCTCGCCGATGTTCTTCCTCCGGATCCCTCGCGTGGGATAAATCAACAGGGGTCGTTCACTTTTGCCGGCGGAGACCGTCGCCATCTGGCCCGACACCGAATTGGGCAGCTCATGGACCCGGGACTCCGGAACACCCGCTCGCACCAGGAATTCGCGATCCCGCGAATTGATCGTGGCAAAATGCACCCAGGGATGCTGGGGATACGGCTCTTCCGCCTGAGAAAGCAGCGCGAAATTGCCAGGTCGACCATCCTCGGCAAAATCGTGGATCTGCAAGAGAAACCGGCCTCCCCGCTGAAGCAACTGCCGCAGGGCGTCCGGAAAATGTGCGTTCTTTCCCAGCGAGTGATTGTGGCAGTGCCAGACGTCCGGCGGATGCCCTCCCAATCCCCGGCGAGCCGCCTCTTCCAGCGCATCGGCCAAGCCATCGGGAGAACTCTCGCAACCGTCGGCACCATAATCGAGTTGAGGGACGACCTCGACCCGCGCGAGTTTTCCGCCTGCATACTCTCGCCCGCTGAGCACGACGACCTCCACCTCCCGCGCCGCTCTCAGAGCCTCCACCGCATGCTCGATCACCGTGGTCACGCCACCCGGCTGAAGGTGGTAGTGAACGATGGCAACGCGGCGAGGAACACGCTGACAGGATTCTTCCGGCATCAGTCCCGGCACTCTAGGGGCACGCGCCCGGCTGTAAATCTGAATTTCTTTGTCGTTTGGCACGAGATTCGCCTACGAAAATAATCACATTCTCCTTTTCTCATTCCTCTCCTCCAGATAGACGTCCCCCACATCATGGCTCAGAAGATTGGATTTGTTTCGACTCGGTTCGCCGGGACCGATGGCGTTTCGCTAGAGAGCGCCAAGTGGGCCGAGGTCCTCACCGAGGAAGGCTTCCAATGCTATTGGTACAGCGGACGGAGCGATCGTCCGCGCGACGTGAGCTTCTGCATTCCCGAAGCCTATTTTGGCGACCCGGAAAACGTCTGGATCACCGATCGCATCTGGGAAAGCCACTATCGCGACCGAATGGTTTCGGAACGCATCTGGGAAATGGCCCGCTACCTCAAGTCCACACTCTATCGCTTTGTCGAAAAATTCGATATCGACATTCTTGTCCCCCAGAACGCGCTGACCATCCCCATGCATGTGCCCTTGGGAATCGCGATCACCGAGTTTCTCGCCGAAACGCAAATGCCAACCATCGCCCATCATCACGATTTCTTCTGGGAACGCACGCGCTTCAGCGTTTCAGCCGTGCGAGACTACCTCGACTTCGCCTTTCCCCCCTCGCTGGGAAATATCAGGCATGCGGTCATCAATCAGCGGGCGCAGAATCGCCTGGCTTTCCGCAAGGGACTCGGATCCATGCTCGTGCCCAACGTGTTCCAGTTCGAAAAACCGCCACCCGGGATCGATGACTATTCTGACGACTTCCGTGAACAGATCGGTCTCCGCGAAGACGACATCCTCGTCCTGCAACCCACGCGGATCGTCCCGCGAAAAGGGATCGAACACACCATCAAACTCGTCGGCCTCCTGCGAGATCCGCGCTACAAGATCGTGATCTCCCACAATGCCGGAGACGAAGGCTACGAGTATCGCTCCTTGTTAGAAGAGATGGCTCACGAAGAGAATGTCGAGCTGCTCTGCATTGCGGATCGCGTGGGCGAGCAGCGTCAGATCGATGCTCACGGAAAGAAAGTTTACACCCTCTGGGACGTCTATCCCCACGCGGACCTCGTCACCTTTCCCAGTACCTACGAGGGCTTTGGCAACGCCCTTCTGGAAGCCTTCTACTTCAAGAAGCCCGTGCTCATCAATCGCTACGCGATCTACGTGGAGGATATCGAGCCCAAGGGGTTCCGCGTGATCTCCATGGACGGCTTTGTCGCCAAAGAGACCGTGGCCTATGTCAGCCAGCTCATGCAAGACAGCGAGGCCCGCCGGGCCATGGTGGAACACAACTATGAAGTGGCCGCGCGCTATTACGGCTACACCACTCTGCGCACCTGCCTCCGCGCCTTGACGCAGAGCCTCACAGGAGCCTCCATCGAGGGACGTGCCCAATGAAGAT
>JANQJH010000565.1 GCA_028281705.1 Verrucomicrobiales bacterium | reverse complement strand
CGGCGTGTTGAGTTTGGGAAATGCCGAAGGCGGTCTTGTGCAGATCCTCATGCCGGGCAATTTCATTTCAGAGACCACTCTTTCGATCTTCGACGACTTCACGGGAGATGGAATCCCAGATATGAGTTTGAGTTACAGCGCTTTTGGAGGACTAGAATACCACTACATCTTCCTATATGTGCCGAGTTTTTTCCCCGCCTTCTGGGTTGCCTCCGCTGTTGCATCAGCGGCTCTAAACTTTGCTTCCGTAAATGGTGTTGTTAGTGTTGTGGAAAGTGTGCATGGTACCGCTTCAGCACGCGGATTCATCACGGGCACCTTCACGGATGCCAACATCAATGATGGAGCCAGCACGCCATACTTCCTCGAACTCACGGCAAAGGCCAATGGTGCGGGCTTGTCTGAGTGGCCCGGCGATCGGACAGTCATCACCCTGGACCGCATCGTCTTTGACGCCGAAGGACAAGGATCTGCCGGCCCCTATGTTTTCGGCTCTTCGTATTCGGATTACACGCCCATTCCAGAACCAACGGGTGGCGCTCTATCCTTGCTCGCCGCAGGCGCCATCGGGATTCACCTGCGCAGACGACAACGACAACGCCGGCCCATCGAGATGCAGGAACAGTGTCAGTGATCAGGGGCCTCACGCAAAGGCGCCAAGACGCTAACTAAAGGGTTGTTCGTTGGCCCGCTCTCTACTTCTATTTTTTGAATCAGACCTTTGCGGCCTTTGCGACTTTGCGTGAGACCCCACTGTCCTCTTGAGTTGAATGGACGGTTACTTCCTGCAGGGCACATTCGCGTGATCAGGTTCCGGCGCATCAAATAACCGAGGGACTGAAGTCCCTCCCACATTCTGGGATGAGCTCCGTAGTAGGCTTGGGAATCTAACTAATCTAGCTAACCATACAGGTTTCTGTTAGGCAGCACGAAAAGACCGAGCGGCTACAGCTCCACTCTGACCGCACCTGAGGCCGCCACGGCTTTGTCACGCGCCTCATCGAGGCTGTCCCCGCGCGCCATGGCCACCCCCATGCGGCGGCGCCCCTTGACCATCGGTTTGCCGAAGAGACGCACCTGGGTATCCGCCGCGCTGAGAGCGCGATCCAGATCGTGGAAGGTCACGGAATCCGATTCACCCTCGACCAGGACCACACTGGAAGCCGAGGGCCCATGGAGATGGATATTGGGGATGGGCAAGCCCAGGATGGCGCGCGCATGGAGCGCAAATTCCGAGAGGTCCTGAGAGATCAAGGTCACCAGCCCCGTGTCGTGCGGCCGGGGTGACACTTCGCTGAAGTAGACCTCGTCGCCCTTGATGAAGAGCTCCACGCCAAAGAGGCCCCGGCCACCCAGTGCCTCCGTGATGGCCTGGGCCACCCGCTCGGCTTCCCGGAGGGCACCTTCACTCATGGGTTGCGGCTGCCAGGATTCACGATAGTCACCATCCTCCTGGCGATGCCCAATGGGCTGACAAAAGGAGGTCCCCCCGGCATGCCGCACCGTCAGGAGCGTGATTTCGTAATCGAAGTCGACAAAACCCTCGACGATGACCTTGCCCTTGCCCGCGCGACCGCCTTCCTGGGCGTACGTCCACGCGGCCTCCACGTCTTCGGGCCCACGCACCGTGCTCTGCCCTTTTCCCGAGGAACTCATGATGGGCTTGATCAAGCAAGGGTATCCGATCTCTTCAATCGCCGCCCGGTAGTCCTCCTCCGTGCCGGCAAAACGATAGGGCGAGGTCTGCAAACCCAGCGTCTCGGCGGCCAGGGTCCGGATCCCCTCGCGATTCATCGTCAACTGAGTCGCCCGCGCCGTCGGGATCACTGTGGTCACCTCCTCGGTCTCCAAGGCCGCCAGGACATCCGTGGCGATGGCCTCCACTTCGGGCACCACGAGATCCGGCCGCTCCTCCTCAATGACCGCTCTCAGGGCAGCGCCATCCAGCATCGAAATCACGTGGGATCGGTGCGCCACCTGCATCGCGGGCGCATTGGCATAGGCGTCGACCGCGATGACTTCCGCTCCGAGGCGTTGCAGTTCAATGACGACCTCTTTGCCCAGCTCGCCGGAGCCGCAGAGAAGCACCTTGGTCGCCGTCTTCGTCAGGGGAGTGCCGAGTGATGCCATGGTGAAGAAGAAAAAAAGAAGCCCACCATGAGAGGAGTTGGCCGCCGGGGTAAAGCCAAATGCCCCAGAAAAGAGAGGGAAAAGAAAAGTGCTCGGAGGGGGACTCGAACCCCCACGGATTGCTCCATACGCCCCTCAAGCGCACGCGTCTACCAATTCCGCCACCCGAGCTGGTTGGCTTGCAGGAGGCAATCCATTCATCACAACCTCAGCACTCGCAAGCGCTTTTTCGAAATCTCCTCAGCGGCCGCCGTTTCCGTCATCTGCTTCGCGTTCTTGCACCGGAGAGGGAGAACCGTAGAGTCGGCCAATGAACGGGACTCGCGCCTTCTTCTGGCTCCTTCTCGCCTGGATTGGACTCGGCCAAAGCGTGCCCGCGGCCGAGAACTTGAGTCCCTTGGGTAAGGCGCCGGACTGGTCGCGACTCGAGGCCTACGATCGCGTCGTGACCCGGGAAGAATTCGTCCACGCCCTGACCCGGATCTATTCCATCGGTGAGGCCTACAAGCTCACCTTCGATCTCGGCGACGAGGAGGTCCGAATCCGAACCAGCGGGGCCTCCTGGCAAACCCTGCGCTTCCGCCGGCCAGGCGATCCCCAAAGACCGGTCCACCGCACGTGGCGATCCCGCGACACCATTCTGGAGCAGCGCACACCGCACCCGGACGATCCAGTAAAGCCGCTTCCCCTGGACGGGCTTCGGGTCGCCATCGATCCGGGCCACCTGGGGGGGCGCTGGGCCAAGATGGAGGAACGTTGGTACCAACGTGATGACGGGGGGCGTCCCGTGACCGAGGGCGACATGACCCTCCTCGTGGCCCAATTGCTCAGGCCCCGGCTCGAAGCGCTCGGCGCCGACGTCTTCCTCGTCCGCTCGTCTTCCCGCCCCGCGACCCGAAAACGCCCCGCCCATTTTCGCTCTCTCGCCCAGGCTGATCTCGCCCGCATCGGCCAGTCCGATCCGGTCCCCACCTACCCGCCGGACGCGCCTCCCGAGACCCGTTTCCGCACGCTCCAATGGCAGCAGGAAAAGTACTTCTACCGCCTGAGCGAAATTCGCCATAGGGCAGCGATGATCAACGATCGCTACCGGCCCGATCTCGTCCTCTGCCTCCACTTCAACGCCGAGGCCTGGGGCGACCCCAAGGATCCTCGGTTTGTGCCGCGCAATCATTTTCACCTCCTGGTCAACGGCGCCTACAGCATTCCCGAGCTCGGACGGGACGACGAACGCTTCGAAATGCTCCTGCGCCTGCTCCAGGGCACGCACGAGGAGGAACTCGCGCTCGCGGAGACCATGGCCGTGCACATGGCCCGGAAAACCCAGCTTCCGGCCTATCAGTATACGACCAACAACGTCCTCCGGCCCAGCACCAATCCCTACGTTTATGCGAGAAATCTGCTGGCCAATCGCGTCTACGCCTGCCCCGTGATCTATTTCGAGCCCTATGTGATGAACTCTGAGGAATGTTATGCCCGCATCCAGGCCGGGCTCTACGAGGGTCGACGCCACGTCGCCGGACGAGAGCGCCAAAGCCTCTATCATGAATACACGGACGGCGTCGTCCAGGGACTCCTGGCCTATTACGCCCCCAATGAGGGCGACGATCCTGCCGCCAACTCGACAACCCGACCCGCCGATCCATGAAGATCCTCATCGCCGGGATGGGCTACATCGGAGAACCTCTCGCCCAAGCCCTCCACGCCCAGGGACATGACGTCTTCGGACTCACCAAGGGCGCCGAGTCCCGGGCACGCCTCCGCTCGAACTCGCCAGCCGACGTTCGACAGGCCGATCTCGGCGAGTTCGCCACCCTGGAGAAGGCGTTTTCATCCGGGGAAATCAGCACGTTTTCCCAGGTCATCCACTGCGCCAGCTCGGACCGCGGCGGCGGGGCGGATGCCTATCGGAAGGTCTATCTCCAAGGCCTGAAGAACCTGCACCGTCTCTGTCCCCGGACGCCACTGCTCTTCACCAGCAGCACCAGCGTCTACGCCCAGACGGACGGCGGCTGGGTCGATGAAACCTCCCCGGCGGAACCGTCTCTCGAAACCGGGCGCATCCTCCGGGAGACTGAAGACCTGGTCCTGGCCTCCGGCGGTCTCGTCACACGTTTGTCAGGCATCTATGGGCCGGGCCGCTCCTACCTCCTGCGAAGATACTTCTCCGGGACCGCGGTGATCGAGGGCGACGGCCAACGCTACCTCAACCAGGCCCACCGCAGCGATATCGTGCGCGCCCTGATGCACCTCATCGACATGCGGGCCACCGGGATCTTCAACCTCACCGACTCGACACCGCAGTCGCAGGGCGAGGTCTACCGGTGGCTGACGGAGCATTTTCAGGGAACCCTTCCTCCGGTGGCCCCGCCCGACTACGCCCGCAAACGGGGCTGGACAGACAAACGCGTTTCTAACAAACGCCTGGTCGCCTCGGGCTGGGAACCCCGTTACGCCAGTTTCCAGGACGCCGTCGTCCATGACAGTGAACTCGTCCCCTCCATCAGAAATCTCGTGGCTCAATCGCTCCCCGACTTCCAAAAAATAAATGGAGCCAAGTGATGCGGACACTCCTGTCCGCCCCATCTGCCTTCTTCATTACTGGAGGTCATCTTTTTCAAAACTAAGGTGCTAACTAACTCATCGAACACACCAATGACCCGCATGATCATCACCCGACTTCAAACAAACCTAAGGTTCCTCGCCGTTGTCCTGGCCACCAGCCTCACACTGCTCCATCCCACCTCATCTCGAGCGGCCGACACCCCTAACATCATGGTCTTCCTCGTCGATGACATGGGTCTGATGGACACCTCGGTGCCCTTTCTCACGGACGACCAGGGCCGACCCAAGCGGTATCCCTTGAACGATTACTACCGCACGCCGGGCATGGAACGCCTGGCGGCACGGGGCATCCGTTTCAATCAGTTCTACGCCATGAGCGTCTGTTCACCGACCCGCGTGTCCCTCATGACGGGCCAGAACGCCGCGCGGCATCGCACCACGAACTGGATCAATCCGGCGAGAGACAACGCGGGGAAACACGGCGCCCCCGATTGGAACTGGCGCGGACTGAAGAAAGGGGACGTCACCCTTCCCGGACTCCTCCGCCAGTCGGGTTACAAGACGATTCACGTGGGCAAAGCCCATTTCGGCCCTCGCGGACACGAGGGATCGGAGCCCCTCAATCTCGGCTTTGATATCAATGTGGGGGGCGCTTCGTTTGGCGCGCCCGGAAGCTACTACGGTGAGAAAAACTACGGCCATGGATCCAGGCGCGCCTCGCACGCCGTCCCCCACCTGGAGAAATATCACGGCACCGAGACCTTTCTCAGTGAGGCCCTCACCATCGAGACCAAGAAACACGTGAGTCAAACCGTGAAAGATGGGGATCCCTTTTTCCTCTATTTCTCACACTATGCCGTCCACGGCCCCTTCGAGTCCGATCCACGATTCGCCGATCACTACAAGGACTCTGGCAAACCCAAAGCCGCCCAGGCCTTTGCCACCTTGATCGAGGGCATGGACAAGTCGTTAGGCGACATGCTGAGCCACTTCGAGTCGCTCGGAATCGCCGAGGACACCCTGGTCATCTTTCTCGGCGACAACGGCTCCGACGCCCCGCTGGGAGCCCAACACGACGTGGCCTGCGCCGCCCCGCTGCGCGGCAAGAAGGGCGCCCACTATGAAGGGGGCATGCGGGTCCCCTTCATCGCTGCCTGGGCCAAACCGGCACCTGACCACGCCTTGCAAGCACGCCTCCCCATCCCCACGGGCGCCATCCAAAGTCAGGTGGCCGCAGTGCAGGATCTCTTTCCCACCATCCTCGAACTCACCGGCACCACCGGGCCCGACGGCCATGTCATCGATGGCGCCCGGCTCCAGCAACTGCTAACGGGCAAGCCGGACTCGTCGCGCCCGGAGCAGTTTCTCATGCACTACCCCCACGGCGTCCACCGAAGCAATTACTTCACCACCTGGCGCGACGGCGACTGGAAAGTCATCTACCACACCCTGCCGGAAATCCCGACGACCGGTGGCCACATCCAGTTCTCAGATGGCCACTACGAACTCTATCATCTTGGCCAGGACCCCTCTGAATCGACGAATCTCGCAACGTCAAAACCGGCCGAACTCAACCGGATGATGCGCGGCCTCATCGCCTCCCTGGAAAGCCACGACGCGGTCTACCCAGTCGACGACAAGGGAGAGGCCCTCCGCCCGACGTTGCCGTAAATCGGATGGAATGCATGTCGTTGCCACGACCGAAACAGTGATGCGGACACTCCTGTCCGCCGAATGTGCGTCCTTATTTGCCAAAGCCGCCCTGCAAGATGAAGGTGTTAAACCACACTCATGGCTCAAAAAAACAGACTACCATTCATCCCTCCTGGAGAAATCTTGCTCGAAGAGTTTATCAAGCCCATGGGCCTGACCCAGGCCCAGGTTGCCCGTGACTCTGGCATTCCTGCATCCCGGCTCACGGAGATCATCAAGGGCCGTCGGTCGGTCACTGCCGAAACAGCGCTTCGACTGTCTCGTTATTTCGGGACAACGGCGGCCTTCTGGCTAGGCCTTCAGACTGAGCACGATCTCGAAGTGGCGGAAACCGAGGTCGGTAAGAAGATCCGATCCGAAGTCCAAGCCCTGGCAAACTGCTCGTAGAGGAAGCCGTGAGGCTTCCCCCCATGAACCCCTTAATCCTGACAAAGAGTCGTTCGTTGGTTCGTTAGTTAGGACTCGAGCGCCTCCGACGGCTCCAGGTCCTCACTTTCGTCCCCTTCCTCGTCGGCGTTCTCTTCCGCTGCCGGCTCTTCGCCTTCAACGTCCTCGACCTCGCTCACATCTTCCGCTTCGTCCGACGACTCTTCGCCATCCTCGCCGCCCCCATCGGAAGAGGACGCCTCCGTGTCCGCTGAATCAGCTTCAGATTCATCGGCAGACGTTTCCTCAGCCTTGGGCTCTTCGGCCACGGGCAACTCCACTTTGCGAAGCTCCTCCGCATTTGGCAGCTCGTCCACGGTCCGGATACCGAAATGATCGAGAAACAGATCCGTCGTCCCGTAGAGTAAGGGACGGCCAGGGGCATCAGCGCGACCTCCAATTTGCACGAGATTGCGGTCCAGCAGCATCTTCAAAACGCCGTCAACGCTCACCCCGCGGACGGCTTCGATGTCCGCCTTGGTCAGTGGCTGGCGGTAAGCCACGATCGCCAGCGTCTCCAGAGCCGGGGGCCGCAAACGCTGCGGTTTCTGGTCGGGAAACAGTCCCCGGACCCACAAACCGTATCCGGGACGGGTGAAGATCCGGTAACCCGAGGCGCGCTCCGCGATGGCGAAGGCACGTTCCTCGCGCTCATAGGAAGCATTCAGCGCATCGATGGCGGCCAGAATGGCCGTGTCCTCCAAATCGTTGACCCAGGCGACGTCCGGTCCCGTGAAGGCCTCGCCCTCTTTCGCCGCCTCTGCCGCCAGAGCTGCCTGATCGGCCGCCACTTTCTTCAACGTCCCGAGCAGGGATCGGAGCGTCAGGGGCGACTCGGAAGCCATGATGAGGCTCTCCACGATCCGCTGTAGGCGGAGAAACGTGGCCTCGTCCAGCTGGTGCGCCGGCTCCTCCGGCTCCGCGGATTCGCCGCTGTCCAAATCCGAACCAAAACGCACGTCCTGGCTCAGCATCTTGTCCCCGTCAAAGGTGAAGTAGCCCTTGAAGGTCTCACCCTCGAGAACCTGGGGCAGCCAATAGCGGTCATCTTCCCACATCTCGTCATAGGGAATGTCCTCCACCGCGACCCACATGGGCGCCGCTTCCTCGGTTTCGGTCAGTTCGCCCTCGAAGGTCTCCGTGACGAAGACCGTGCAGTGAATTTTGAGGCCGTCGGCAAACTGGAAATAGAGTTCGCCCCGGTTCTCGAGGTTTGCCGGCGTGACCCCGATCTCTTCCTGGGTCTCACGGACCGCCGCCTCCTCGACCGTCTCGCCATCGTCTACCTTGCCTCCCGGCCCGTTGATCTTCCCCGCGCCGAGGCCCCGCTTCTTCCGGATGAGCAAAACCTCGTTTTCCCGCCTGATGAATACCAGCATGGACCGCATCTCGGCGGTCCAATTCTCCCAATCGACATCGATTCCTCGCTGGTCAGGCATGTCCCGCCTCTACGTACGATTCCATGGGATCGCAAGTACAAACCAGATTGCGATCCCCGTAGACATTGTCGATCCTGCCCACCGCAGGCCAAAACTTCTGCCCCCGGAGCCAGGGCGCCGGATAGCCCGCCTGCTCGCGTGAGTAGGGCCGCTCCCAGGAATCCGCACAAAGCACCTCGGCGGTGTGGGGCGCGCCCTTGAGGACGTTCTCCTCCCGGTCCGCCTCGCCATTGGCGATTGCTCGAATCTCCCCGTAGATCGTGATCAGGGCGTCGCAGAACCGGTCCAGCTCCGCCTTGGACTCGCTCTCGGTGGGCTCGATCATCAACGTCCCCGGCACGGGCCAGGACATCGTGGGGGCGTGAAATCCGAAGTCCATCAGGCGCTTGGCCACGTCCTCGACCTCGATCCCCGCCTCCTCCCGGCAGGGCCGGAGGTCGATGATACACTCGTGCGCCACCAAGCCCCGCTCGCCCCGGTAGAGAACGGGAAAGAAATCCGTCAACCTTCCCGCGACGTAGTTGGCGTTGAGAATGGCCAGCTTGGTTGCCCGGGTTAGCCCCTGAGCCCCCATCATGGCGATGTAGGTCCACGAGATCGTCAGGATGCTGGCACTGCCATAGGGAGCGGCACAGACGACGCCCGAGGCGGTATTCTCCTCCCCCGCGGCCATGATCTCCCGATGCCCCGGGAGGAAGGCCGAGAGATGCTGCGCCACCCCAATGGGACCCACACCGGGGCCCCCGCCGCCGTGAGGGATGCAAAAGGTCTTGTGGAGGTTCAAATGACAGACATCGGCTCCAATCTTCCCCGGGCGGCAGAGCCCGACCTGGGCGTTCAGATTGGCCCCATCCATGTAGACCTGGCCGCCAGCGCGGTGCACGGTCTCACAGATCTCCACAATGGCCGTCTCAAACACGCCGTGCGTCGAGGGGTAGGTGACCATCAGGGCCGCCAGCCGCTCACCGTGCGTCTCAGCCTTCGCTTTCAGATCGGCGACGTCGATGTTGCCCTCCTCATCGCAGCGCACCGGAATCACCTTGAATCCCGCCATGACGGCACTCGCCGGGTTCGTCCCGTGGGCCGAGGTGGGTATGAGACAAACGTTCCGGTCCGGTTCCCCTCGACTCTCGTGATACCGCCGAATGGCTAACAAACCGGCATACTCGCCCTGGGAACCCGCGTTGGGCTGGAGAGACACCGCGTCAAAACCCGTGATCTCCGCCAGCCAATCTTCCAGCTGACGGAAGAGTTCCCCGTAGCCCTCCCATTGATCGCGCGGGGCAAAAGGATGCAGCCCCATGACCTCGGGCCAACTCAGAGCGAGCATTTCCGAAGTGGCGTTGAGCTTCATGGTACAAGAGCCCAGCGGAATCATGGACTGATTCAAGGCCAGGTCTCGAGACTCCAAACGGTGCAGATAGCGCAGCATCTCCGTCTCCGTGTGGTAGCTGTTGAAGACACTCTGCTGAAGGTAGCGCGTCGACCGTCGAGCATAATCCGGCAAGTCCGGCTCCTCGTCATCCACCTCGCTGGAAAAGGCACTCAAGTCTCCCCCAAAGATCTCATACAAGACGGCCAACTCTTCCACCGTCGTCGTCTCGTCGAGGGACACACTCACGGTGGATTCATCCAGTCGCCGCAGGTTCATTCGCCGGCGTCGCGCCTTCTCCATCACCTCGGTGCTGGTGGCGTCGCGGAGAGAAATCTTCAAGGTGTCGAAGAAGAGCGGAGAATCGACCTCACATTGCGGCAGCTCGTCCAGCGCCTTGGCCAGATGCAAGGAGAGCGCGTGAATCCTCCGGGCGATGGCGTGAAGGCCCTCCGGGCCGTGGTAGACGGCATAACTGGATGCCATCACCGCCAATAACACTTGTGCCGTACAGATATTGCTCGTCGCCTTGTCCCGGCGAATGTGTTGTTCCCGGGTCTGCAAGGCCAGGCGAAAGGCCCGCTTTCCCTGGGCATCATGCGAGACGCCCACCAGACGCCCGGGAAGCCGGCGCTTCAGGGCATCGGTACAGGAGATGAAGGCCGCGTGCGGACCTCCGAAGCCCATGGGCACGCCGAAGCGCTGCGCGCTGCCCACGGCCACATCGGCCCCAAATTCGCCCGGCGGCCGCAAGAGCGTGAGGCTCAGCAAATCGGCCGCCACGATGGCCAGGGCCCGCACTGCCTTGGCCCGGCTGATGAACTCGGCGTAATCCAGCACCGCTCCATCGGTCGTGGGATACTGGAGAAGCACGCCTAACAAGCCTTCGGCCGTCTCCACCGGGAAGGATTCGTGATCGCCCACAACCACGCGGATCCCCAAGGGTTCCGCCCGGGTCTTGACCACATCAATGGTCTGGGGATGGCAGCGTTCCGAGACAAAAAATGTCCGCCCGCGTTTGTTGCCCTGCAGCGCCATGGTCATGGCTTCCGCCGCCGCCGTGGCCTCATCGAGCAACGACGCATTGGCCACGTCCAGTCCCGTGAGTTCCGTGATCAAGGTCTGGAAATTCAACAGCGCCTCCAATCGGCCCTGCGCGATCTCCGCCTGGTAGGGAGTGTAGGCCGTGTACCACCCCGGATTCTCCAGGATGTTCCTCTGGATCACCGGAGGCGTCACGCAATCGTGATACCCGCACCCGATCCAGGAACGATAACACTCATTGCACGACATCATGCGGCGCAATCCCCCCACGGCCTCCGACTCGGTCTTGGCCGCCGGCAAATTCAAGTCCTGCCGATCCCGAATTCCCAACGGAACGACATCGTCCACCAGGTCGTCCAAGTCCTCGTAACCAAGCGACTCGACCATGGCCGAGCATTCCGCCGGCGAAGGGCCCAGGTGACGGCGTGCGAAAGTGTCTAGCGGTTTCATAGGGAACGGTGCAGAGCAATCTCCCCAACCCTACACCGATGACAGAACTTTCAAGCGCGGTCAGGGGTCAATCCAACCTGTCTTTTTAGACGAGTATCCCGATGCAGATTCACAGGCCCCATTCGGCTAATCCCTCTTCATTGAAGGGGCGAATCGCCTCATCGGGTACGTCACCGGGTTCGCTCACCATCTCCCCCACTTTGGGCCGCGGTCGTCCCTCCGGTTGGCTCAAAGGAATCAATCGCGCCACCGGTCGCTTGCCCCTGGCAATAATGAACTCTTCCCCGTTCTCCTCAATCGCGGCGAGGTATCGCGAAAGGTGCGTCTTGACCTCATGGATCGAGATGGTCTTCATCGGCGCACAATGTCGTCGAATCCACCAACTTAGGCAATCGAGTTTATCATTGACTCGAAGACTCGCTCCGTCGATTTCCTAACGTTGACGTCTTCTTCACCAGGAGCGCCGCGTAGGCACCATCGAAACCATCGCGATGAGGCAGCGAGGACACCGTTTCCCGGCATTCGAGGCTTGGATCCTCAGCCAACAAATGCTCGACCACCTGCTCGTTCTCTTCCGGCTCGATGCTACAAGTACTGTATACCGCACGCCCGCCGGGACGGAGTTGCCGCAAGATATTCCCCGCCAGCTTCACCTGCAGGGATGCCATCTCGGCAAAGACACCGGAAGACAATCGCCACCGCAAGTCCACTCGTCGCCGCAAGACGCCGGTGTTGCTGCAGGGCACATCGAGGAGGATGCGATCGAAAAACCCCAAATCGGGATTGGCCTCCTTCCAATCACAGGATCGGACCTGCACCCGAGTCGCGCCCAACCGGTCCAGATTGTCTCGCAGACGCACCAATCGGGACTCCAGAGAATCCGTGGCCACCAGCTTGCCCTCGTTTCCCATGAGCTGCGCCAAATAAGCCGTCTTGCCTCCGGGCGCGGCACAGGCATCGAGAACCAGGTGCCCCGATTTCACGCCTAACAAATCGCAGGCCAGCACGGTCGCCGGGTCCTGGATGTAACCCGCTCCGGCATCGAGAATCGATTGTGGTATCGCATCCACCTGGAAAAAATCCTCACGTTGCCCCACAGCCTCGGCCGGCCTCAGTCCATGATCTTTCAATAGAGCGGCCGCCTCCGGACGGAGATCATTCCGGCGCAGGTAGTTGGGAGCCGGCTCCTGACACCAGCACCCTAACTTCTCCACGGCGTCCTCACCAAATTGCGCCAACCATTTGTCATGGAGAAAGTCGGGCAGGGAAAAGCGGATCGCCGCCGGAGCCTCGGCCGCCATCCGTTCCAGGGAACTCCGCTCACGAGTGGCTCGCCGGAGCAGGGCATTGATCAGACCTTTGGTTCTCGGCGTGGCCAAGCGCAGGGTCTCATTGACCGCTGCGTGATCCGGCACCCGGGTATGGAAAAGCTGAAACAAACCCAACTGCAAGAGGCGTCGCGCATCGTCGTCCAGGCCGCCCTTTCCCTTCCCCTTCCCGGCACGCAAATGATCAATCCAGTGATCCAGTAGCCGCCGTTGCCGCAAGATGCCAAAAAGCAGATGCTGCATCAGAGCCCGCTCCTTGCCTGGCAGCTTGGCCCTTTCAAACTCCGCTCCCAACAAATCCTGGGCATGCCGATTGGAATGTTCCCAGATTTCCAGGAGCTGAAGGACGCGTCTTCGAGAATTGGCCATGAGATGCGGGATGCAGAGCCGCTACTACGCCGGATATGACAAGGGTCAAGAACCTTCCCCCGCATGTCCGGGAAGAAAAGCCTAATCTCCGAAAGAAACCTTGAAGTCCCTGCCACTTTCTTTTGGCACCACATTCTCCACCGTTCTGCAAAGAAAGTGGGCGAGACTTTAGGGTTTGCAAAACAATAAACTACCGGATTTCAGTTATGCCCGAGGCAAGATTTCGTAATTCCAATCTCCATGAAACTTGCCTCGTTTGATTTCGAT
>JANQJH010000548.1 GCA_028281705.1 Verrucomicrobiales bacterium | reverse complement strand
AAGAATGCCTAGCAGACGATGCGCTCTGAGTCCAGCTAAAATTTCTGGAAATTTGAAGACTAACATCTGCGTAATATGTCCAAACCATAGCGAGGGACTGAAGTCCCTCCCACTTTCCGGGCAATACACCAAAGTATAGGTCTCCCTAAGAATGTGGCAGGATTTCAGTCCCTGAGTTCACTTGTTCTTCCTGCCGAGGGACTGAAGTCTCTCTCACTTTCCGGGCAACATACTTAAAATTAGGACATCATAGGAATGCGGCAGGAAACTTCAGTCCTGCCATCCCTCCCTGATTAATTACCAAACATCGCATGCTCTTCGTCCCCACCACTGAGAATGTAGGCGAGCATGTCGAGAATCTCTTCCTTGGTCAGCATGTTGAGGAGCATGGGGGGCATGGGTGAGACCTTGGAGACTTCGATGCTCGCAACCGATTTCCGGTCCACATTGAGGCGCTGGTTGGGGTCGGTGAGATCGGTGTTCAAGGTGACGTTGTCTCCATTGAGATTCACCACCACACCGTAGGCGGTTTCACCGTTGTTCATCGTCACCACAATGGGTGCAAACTGCTCGTTGATCTCCTTGCTCGGATTGATGATCTGATCGAGCAAATCATGCGGGCTGTAGCGCCCCCCTGAACCCGTGAGGTCCGGACCCGTCATGCCCCCGGCGTTGCCGAAGCGGTGGCAGGCAAAACAGGCCGCGGCGGAGAACATTTTGCGACCGTTCTCGAAGTCGCGCCCGGTCATCCCATCACTGGCCGCCTCGCTCAGTTCCTCCAGCTTCCACAGGGTCGGCGTGCGCCCGGCAAAGATGGCGCCCAGGTTTTCCACAGCCGATTTCACTTCCGGCTTCTTCGCAATGAGGGCCGCATGTTCGGCTTTCTCCGCCTCGGTGAAGGTGGCCAAGCTGTCCGTCCGGATGAACTCGATAAACTTGGCGAAACTCGCGCCCCCACGGTAGTTCGCCGCTTTGAGAAACCATTCCAATTGCTGACGTCGCAGCTCGGGCGTCCAGCCGGTCTCGAGCATTCGCAGGCTGCGGGCGTATTCCATCTGCGGCTCCTGACTCTCGGCCCGGGCAATCAAGGCCATCCCCTTGGCGGCGGTTTGCGGCGCCTGAAGGTGGACCAGGGTCTCGCAAAGCAACCAGTTCAACTCAAAGCTATCCGCCGGGAAAACGGAATCCAACTTGCTGATGAGCGCCCCGATCGTCGCTTTGTCAGGATCACCGAAGCGATGGAGCACGATCTCGATGGTACGCACATAACCGAGCTGTTCTTCGCGGCCCAGGGCGCCGAGATCCAGCTCCAGGAGCGAGGCCAGAATACGATCGCGCATTTCGGTATCAATGACATGACCCTCTTCCGGACGGTGACTCGGACACACACCGGTCACTCGAGCGAGAGCGAGCAAGGCCGAGATGCGCCGGCCCGGTTCCTTGTCCGCCAGGGCCTTGGCACGCCACTGCCTCACGGGCTGGTGCTCCAGAATCACCCGCGCAGCCCACCGGACGAAGCGGTCCTCGTGATCCAGATAGGACCATGCGGTTTCGACGGACAAGGGAAGCTGTTTCCCATGCAACGCCTCGAGACGATGCCGCAGTTTCGCCTCGGGCGTGATCTCCGGTGTCAGGTCCACTGGCTCGGTGTCCTCCTCGCCCTTGTAGCTCACGCGATAGAATCCCGACTGCACACGACGGCCGCCGATGGCAAAATACATCGCCCCATCTTGGGGTAGCACAATGGCATCGGTCACCGGCAAGGGCGCGCCCGTGATGAAGTCCTCTTTCGTCCCACGGTAAGTGGCCCCATCCGCCTCCAGATGCACGGCGTAGATCTTGCCCCAGCTCCAGTCGAGGACATAGAGCGCATTCTGGTACTTGGCGGGAAATTTGGCACCGTAGCCAAAGCGCGTTCCCGTGGGAGAACCGGGGCCGATGTTCAAGGTAGCGGGCAAATTGTCAGGGTAGAACTCGGGATATTTTCCCGCTCCGTTGCGCCAACCGTACTCCGCGCCACTGACAACGTGGTTCACCCTCGTGGGGCGGTACCACGGCGTGTTGAAATCGTACTCCATGTCCGCGTCATAGGTGAAAAGCTCACCGTCCTTGTTCAATGAGGCGCCATAGATGTTGCGGAAACCGGAGGCCACCATCTTGAAGTCTTTCCCGTCGGAGGAAACGCGATAGACGATCCCGCCAGGAGCCAGCACGTGGCGATTGTGACCGCGTCCATCAGGCATCCGCGGCAAGAGATGATCATCACCCCAAATCTTCGCCACCGGAGAGGCTGCCGAGGTCCCTTCATAGGGACCGCCGGAGATGATCGCGTTGTTTCCCGTGACGAGGTAGAACCCATCGCCGTCCGCCGTGGGCAAGACCGCGTGCACCCCGTGGTCGCTCTTCGACTCGAAGCCACGGAGCTGTTCCACCTTGTCAAGCTCGTCGTCCCCGTCGCTGTCCGTGATGCGGTAGAGACCGCTCTCCATCTTGCGCTCGTAATCGTTCACCCCCGCATAGAGAGCGCCGTCGACGAAGACCATGCCATTGATCGCCCGGATATCGACCGGCACTTTCTTCACATCCGATCCCTGCAAGACCTTCCCCGGAGCCGGTGGGTTCAAGCGATAGAGGTCGCCATATTGATCACTGACATAGATACGACCGCGATCGTCGTGACAGAGCGCGACCCACGAACCGTGCTCTTCGCCGGGCACGGAGTAGAGCAACTCGATTTCGAAGCCCTCGGGCACCTTGATCCGGTCCACCGGTGTCGCCTTGTTTTCACCAATCCGAAGCCCACTCGAACGGGATCGGCCCCGGCGCGCTCTGGCCCTGGCCCGCGCCCTGGCTTGGCGTTCCCCTACTCTGCCCCGATCGACTTGCCGACCCTGCGCTCGAGGAGGAGCCTCAATTCTCTGAGAATCCGAGGGAACGTTTTCCCGGGCGAACGAAGTCACCCCGCCCGGGGGAAGCGTCTTCAGCTGGATGTCCTTGATCTGCACCTTCATGGCCGGCCCGCGATGAACCTGAAACGCGAGCAAGCCCTTGAGGGCACGAGCCTCGCGATCGTAATCGGCCAGGGACGCCGTGATCTTGCCGTCGAGCAGGTGGGTGATGTGGTTGCCCTTGGCGATGATCGTGTAACGGTGCCAGTCGGCCACATCCGCAGCGACCGGATCGCGCTCCGCCACCAGCCATCGACCACCCGTCGGATCGCTGACGACGCTCTGACCGTTTTGCGCGATGATGGCGCGGCCGCGTTCCTCGTAGACCATGGCGTTGTTCACCGCCTTGGGATGCACGTCGCATTGGTAACCGCCGACGGACCATTTCCCGTTCTCCTTCAGGGCCTTGCTACGATACTGAATCCCGGAGTTGTTACCCGTCACGCGGATCGTGGCGTGCAATTCAAAGTTCTCCACCTCACCACCGCGCCATATGAGGAACTGATTCGCCTCGAGATGCTCCGGCCCCTTCGTTTTCCCCGTGATGGCGCCATCTTCGACGGTCCACAGCTCCGGGTTTCCATCCCAATCGGTGAGATCCTTGCCGTTGAAGAGGTCAACGAATTCATCGTCGGCAGCGGCAGCGGAGAAGAAGCCGGCAGCGAGCGGGAGGAGGATCCAGAGTAAGCGGGAGGGCAATTTCATGGGTTTCAATTCAGAGCTTTCGAAGGCGAGTCGGTGTCGCGGGTGATCTCAACACCGGATCCCTTGAAACTGTTGCGATGCGGTTCATAAGCGGCATTCTGGCAACGGACACGAGCCGCCTCACTCGTTCACAGCAAGCAACGATACCCAGGAACAAGTCCGCCAATTTTTTAACCTTGCCGCCGGCAGCGGCCCGTCATAAGGCTATCCCATGGCTGGGCGAACCTACTGGAGTCTCGCCGGACTCTTCTCTCTCCTCTTGGCACATGGCTGGGCCCAACAAGCTCCCCCTCCCAATGATGATTTCGGAATTCGCATCACCGAGTTTCTCGCCCGGGGCACCAAGACGGCAACGCCTCCCGGCGAGTGGGTCGAACTCTACAACGCCTCAGGCGAAACGCGTGACCTTTCCGGCTATCGCCTTCTCCATGAAGGGGATCTCCACGTACTCCCAGATCTTCGTCTCAGAGCGGGCGCCTATACCGTCATTCAACCCGAGTTTCGTATCCGGGGAAGCGGTGGTTCCTTCACCCTGACAGATCCCCAGGGCGATCAGGTAATTGCCGCCATCGATCCCGATTACCCCGCTCAGTTCACCGGCGTGTCCTACGGAATGTCGCCTGGTGGCGATCGCGCGTTTTTTCAGCAGCCAACGCCCGGCGCTCCCAACGGCAATGGGTATGCCGGCGTTTGTGCCGAACCCGAGATGAGCCGAGAACGCGGCTTCTATGACCAGCCAATCCGCGTCGCGCTGCGCTCGAAAGATCCCGCGGTGACCATTCGCTACACCCTGGACGGCTCCACGCCATCGGTTCGTCACGGCGCCATCTATCAAAGGGACATTCCAGTTAGGACGACAACCACCCTGCGCGCCATCGCCCTGCGCGACGGGTATCTCGCCAGTCGCGTGGTGACCCACACCTATCTCTACATCGATCACATCATCCGCCAGCCGGCCAAGCCCCAAGGCTTCCCAACACAGTGGGGCCACACCGGCCGTGGCCATGTCATTCCCGGAGACTACGAAATGGACCCCCGCGTGACCCGGAAGACCCTGCCGGGATACGGCATCCGCGAAGCCTTGCTCGACCTGCCCACCGTCTCCGTCGTCATGCCGATTCCCGATCTTTTTGACGATCGCACTGGCATTTATGCGCACACGCAAAGACGGGGGCCCGCCTGGGAGCGCGCCATGTCGATGGAGTGGATCGATCCGAACGGCGGCGAAGGATTCCAAGTGAATGCGGGGATCCGGATGCAAGGAAACTCGAGCCGACGCCCCGAGCGCATGCAGAAGCACTCCTTTCGCGTCGACTTTCAGAGTCAGTACGGGGTGAAGAAATTGCGCTTTCCCGTCTACCCGGATTCCCCGGTGAGGGAGTTCAACAAGCTCGTTCTGCGAACGCCTTCGACCGATAGCTGGGCGCTCACCGGCTGGATGGTCCATCGCTACCGCCCGAACGATTTCCAGTACATTCGCGATGTCTGGATGAAGGAAAGCATGCGGGCCATGGGACACCCTTCGAGCCGGTCACGCTTTGTTCACCTCTATCTCAACGGACTCTACTGGGGCATCTATATCCTGGCCGAACGGCTGGATGAACACTACTTTGCCAGTCACCTGGGGGGCCTGCCGGAAGACTGGGACATCATTCGCGATTTCAGTGAAGTGTTAGCCGGCGACAGAAGAACATGGCAACAACTGTCCGCCCAGGCGCAACAGGCCTATGACCCGCAGATCTACCAGAGATTCCTCAGCGAGTCTCCCCCGCTCCATCTGCAGAACTTCGCCGATTACATGCTGCTCCATTTCTTTGCCGATGCCGAGGACTGGCCGCACCACAATTTTTATGCCGCGGCCCATCGCAGAGGCGATCATCCCTTCCGTTTTCTCGTGTGGGACCAAGAGATCGTCCTCGATAACCACGACATGAATCGTATGACCACGACGGAGCCCGGCCCCGGCCTCATCTTTCACGGACTCATGCGCCAAGACGCATTTCGCCATCTCTTTGCCGACCGCGTGCACCATCACCTTTCCCCGGGCGGGGCCTTGAGTTTGAAGGCTTGTCAGGACCGCTACCATGCCATTTCCCAAATCGTCGATAAGGCCGTCGTCGCGGAGTCCGCGCGCTGGGGTGACACCGCGCATCGCACACCCTACGCGCTGTCTGTGCCCCGGCCACGCAATGCTTCCGATCACGATGATCCCTACTATCCCGCACCGGTCGGCGGGCGAGCTCCCTACATGACGCGAGAGGCCTCCTGGTTGGTCGAGAGGGAGAATGTGATGACGAACTACCTCCCCGACCTCTTCGATCTCCGCAAATCGAGCGCTTTTCTCAACAAACTGCGAGCCCATCGACTCTATCCCAGGATCGATCCACCCATCATTCACACGAAAACGGACATCTTGACCGGCCAATCGCTAGCAACCATCGCCCTGAGCAATCCCAACTCGGGTGGAGACATCCATTACACCACGGACGGATCGGATCCGCGCATTGACGCATCGCGGCGTGGCGACACGGTAGCGCTGCTTTCTCAGCTCGCGCCCAAGCGAGCCATCGTCCCGAAAAACGGACTCTGGGATCGAGGCGCCGTGACCTGGCGCGATCCGAAGTTTGATGACTCCCGCTGGCCCCAGGGCACGCTCGGGGCGGGTTACGAACAGAACCCTTCGAGAGGTTACCGGGCACTCATTGATCCCCGACTGGACGTAAAGGACCAGGTGACGCGTGCCTCCAACGAGTGCATCTACCTCCGAGCCCGTTTCCAAGTGGAGGATCCCAAAGTCTTTTCCAAATTAGTCCTCGGTATCCGCTATGACGACGGCTACATTGCCTATATCAATGGCAGGGAAGTCTCCCGGTCCAACGTCTCCCCGAACACCGCCCCCAGGTGGAACATGCCCGCCTCGACGCGTCGCGACGATCGGGTGGCTTCCGCGTTTGAGCAGGTCGATATCAGCCCGGCCCTCCGCCTCCTGGAAGCGGGAGACAACGTCCTTGCCGTCCATGCCGTCAACGATGATCCGGGAAGTAGCGATTTTCTCATCCACCCTGTACTCGAAGGCGTGCGACCCGCTACGGTGAACGCTGAAGACGCGGTCAAAGGCACGCGCTACACCGATCCCATTGTGTTGAAAGAACCGGCCACCATCCGTGCCGCGGTAAAGCGCGGCGACGCCTGGAGCGCTCTGGTGACGAAGCCCATCCTAGCAATCACCGCGGCCACGTCTGGGAACCTCATCGTTTCGGAAATCATGTACCACCCGGAACACGACGGCTCCACCGAGTTTGTCGAGATCATGAACGTGTCTTCCACCCATGCGATCGCTCTCTCTGCTGTCAGCATCGAAGATGGTATTGAATTCGTCTTTCCAGAAACCGATCCCCTCCACCCCGGCGACTGCGCCTTGTTAGTCAAAGATCTCGAATCCTTCCGCCGCCTCTACGGAAGCGGTCCCAAGGTGGCCGGGATCTACAAGAAAAGTCTCTCGAACGGCGGCGACACCATCGTTCTCAAGGCGGCGGGCGGGGGTGTGATCGAGAAGTTCTCCTACAAAGATGAAACGCCGTGGCCGGCATCGGCCGATGGCCAGGGCCCGAGTCTGGAACGCCGTCTCGATGATGCCAGTGCATGCGATCATCCCGATCGGCCGGCCAGTTGGCAGCCGAGCTTGTATCACGGGGGAAGTCCGGGACACGGCGTTCTCTACCAATGAGAGAGGCGCCGAGGCTCCTCAGAGGCCACCTTCCGGTTTCAACTTGGCTGGTGAACCGGGCGCTGGAGCCAGCTCGACGCGAAGGCTCTTTTCGCCACGTCGAGTGAGATCGACCGAGACGGTCAGAGCCGAACGCGGGCCGGTCAACCTGTTTCGAGATTGACCACCAGCCCCCGCGGCGTCACACTTGACTGTTCATCAACACGGTCTGCCAGGGAAGACCCAAACAACCAAACCCGAATTATGGGAGGAAGATCATGAAAAAGAAAATCCATCGTCGCGAATTTCTATCGAACGTGAGTCAAAGCATACTTATCGCCGGGCTGGGGCCGGGTTTGGCCAGTGAACTCGGCATCTCCTCAGCCTTTGCCAACGAAGGGCCGGAATGGCTCGATTTCGGCAAGTTACACCCGCTGATCCATCTCATGCAGGAGACGCCGGCCAACAAGATTCAGCCCCTCCTGGTGAAGAAATTGAAGAGCGGCAAGACCGACCTGCGGCAATTGATCGCCGCGGCCTCCCTGGCCAACGCGGAGACTTTCGGCGGCGAGGATTACGTCGGTTTCCATACGGAAATGGCGCTCGTCCCCGCCTTGAGAATGTCTCGTCTCATGCCCGAGAAACAGCAGGCACTCCCGGTGCTCAAAGTGCTCTATCGCAATGTCGATCGCATCCAGCAAGTCGGCGGCGCCTCCAAGAAGACCTTGCGCCCCTTGCACTCCCACCATGCGAAGAGCGACGCCTCCGCCGCTACGCCTGGCGGGGAATTGCTCCGCGCCGCCACCCGTGCCGCGGAGCTGAAGAAGGCAGAAAAGATGTTCGCCGCGATGACGGAAGCTTCCCTTGATGAGGCCTACAACCATCTGCAGTACATCGTCCAGGACGACATGAATGTGCATCGATTCGTCCTCGCCCATCGCGCTTGGGAACTCATCGACATCGTCGGGCGCGAGCATGCGCACACCATGCTTCGACAATCGGTGCGGTTCTGCGTCCAGGCCGAACGCGGCCGCCTGGACAAGAATCGGCCCGAATCTCCCATTCGAACCCTGCTGCCCAAACTGCTCGATCAACACCGGCTCATCGGTCGAAAACCCGGTGACCGTCAACCCGAGGACGCGTGGGTCGAAGCCTTGAGTCACACGATTTACACGGCCGGCAAGGAACGGGCCACGGATGCCGTGGCCGCCGCCCTGGCGGAAGGCATGGCTCCCGAGGCCGTCGGTGAAGCCATCTCGCTCGCGGCCAACCAGCTCGTGCTTCGCCAAGGAAAGGGACGGACCCACGGTGCCTCCATGGGCGTCCACGGCTCAGACGCGGTCAATGCATGGCGCAACATGATCCGGGTAACCAATGACCGCAACACCGTCGTTGGTCTACTCGTCGCCGCCTATCACACGGCCGAATACAGCGCCCACAAGAGCGTTCAGGGCGAACCCTACCCGCACGAGGAACATGGCCGCGCCATCGGGGCCCGCAATCCGGAGGTTCTGCTCAAGGTGGCCGAGGGAGCCATTCGGGAGAACAACCAGAGCAAGGCCGCCGCCGCCATCCATGCCTACGGAGAGCTGGGCCCGGCCCCGGAACAACCGGTGTTTGATCTCATGCTCAAGTACGCCGTGAGCGAAGACGGCCGGCTCCACGCCGAGAAATACCTCCAAACCGTGATCGAAGAGTTTGCCACCACGCGCCCGGCCTTCCGCTGGAGACAACTCGTCGCCCTGGCTCGTGTCACGGCCAGCGCCTATGGCTACAACATGACCGACGAACCGGGCCACCGGGCTCCGGGCTATGAAGAGGCATGCCGTCTCCTCGGCGTCTAGTTAGCACTTCAATCTTGGAGATGACTTGCGGTGAATTAGTTAGAACGCAAATTAGGCGGACAGGAATGTCCGCATCACCAAAAAACCTAAACTTACACTTAAACTTCAACTTAAACTCCCACCACCATTCTGCTATCTAGGCGGACAGGAGTGTCCGCATCACTTGGCTCGGCTTTTTTCGGTATCCCAAATAGCCCGCAGGCGTTTCCCGGCACTTGCCTGATGAAAACTGCGTTCTTTCTCACTCTCATTTCCATCGCCGGCCTTGGCATCTCCGCGAGGGCACAAGTCGCCTTCACGCCGCTGGGCTACCTCGATGGCTTTGGTCCCACGAGTGAAGCCTACGCCGTCAGCGCCGATGGCCAGAAAGTCGTGGGTTACAGCACGTCTTCCCTAACATCGAATCAGGCAGTCTGGTGGACCACGGAGGGCATCGCCGCCCTCCCGGGCGAACAGAATTGGTTGAACAACAGCGCCTACGGGATCTCGAGTGACGCCTCCGTCATCGTCGGATTCAACAGTTGGGGCGGCACTGAGGAGGCCTTTTACTGGAGCGCGACCACCAAGACCCGCTACCTGTCATTTCCACCACCGCCGGCGCCCGCGACCCATACCCGCGCTTCCGCCGCCTGGGACGTGAGTGCCGACGGCACGGTCGTTGTCGGCGGCGTGATCTACGCCATCGGTGATGGGATCAACGCGACGCGCTACCCGCGTTCCTTCCGTTGGAAAGTCGGCGACCCCGCGGCAACCCTGCTCCCCCAGCTTCCCGGAGATTTTCGATCGGACGCCGCCCTGGGAGCCAGTCAGGATGGCTCCCTCGTCGTGGGCTACGCCTTCACTTCCCTGACGACCCAGGCCGCGGTCTACTGGTCGGCCGGTGCCGGACCGCATCTCCTGAGCAAGGCCACCGATACCGTCCAGGCCGTTTCCGCCAATGCGGTG
>JANQJH010000547.1 GCA_028281705.1 Verrucomicrobiales bacterium | reverse complement strand
AAGAATGCCTAGCAGACGATGCGCTCTGAGTCCAGCTAAAATTTCTGGAAATTTGAAGACTAACATCTGCGTAATATGTCCAAACCATAGGGAGGGACTAAAGTCCCTCGGTTATTTGGAAGCACCCCAACCCTGCTACGGGTCTCATTCCGGCAATAGCGAAGGGACTAAAGTCCTGCGGCTTTCCCAGAATGTGGGAGGGACTTCAGTCCCTCGGTAGATTGGAAGCACTTCAATCCCGCTGGATTGGCCGCGTCGGATTTAGCGATGTCGCTTTTTAGCGGTCTCCCGAGGGACCATGGAGGGACTCCGGGCTCGACTTTGGTGGTCCTCAGATCGTTCAATGGATGGCGATCCCCATGAAACCGTCTTTTCGCCATCTGTTTTGTCTCTCCGGGTTGGTTCCCGCGTCCTTAGTAGTCGCGGCTGAGGCTGATCCCTCTGTTGTGATCAACGAGATTCACTATCACCCCGATATTGAAACGGAGCTCGTCGAGTTCATCGAACTCTACAATGCTTCGGCAGAAGCCATCGATCTCGGCGGGTGGTCGTTCTCCGAAGGAATCGATCACGTTTTTCCGGCCGGGGCCACGCTCGGAGCCGGCGAGTTCTATGTGCTGGCTCAGGACGAGGCGGCTTACAACAAGAAGTTCTCATCGATTTTTATCGGGGGGGTCAAGGCCAATGGCTCTTGGGACGCCGGAACTCTATCCAATGGCGGCGAAACCCTAACGCTTCGAAATGCGGGCAACGAGGTCGTCGATCGCGTCGATTTTCAGGATGATTTTCCTTGGCCGGTGAGCGCCGATGGCGCGGGGGTGAGCATGGAGTTGATCCATCCTTTATTGGACAATGATCTTTCCGGTCACTGGCGGGCGGCGATGGAAAAGCCGACGCCGGGAAAGCCCAACAGTCATTTGGTGGAGAACGCGCCTCCCGCGGTGCGCCAGGTGAAACATGAACCCGAGGCGCCGACTGCGGCCGACACCGTGGTCGTCAGTGCCAAGGCGACGGACGCGGATGGGGTGGCGGGCCTGACATTGGAACTGCAAGAGGTTCTCCCGGGAGCTTACATTCGACTGACGGATGACGCCTACGCCCCGGCATGGCAGGAGGTGCCGATGAACGACACCGGGATGGAGGGCGACGAAACGGCGGGGGACGAGATCTACTCGGCCACGGTACCGGCGGCGCTCATGCAGCACCGGAGTTTGATTCGCTACCGGATCCGGGCGGAGGATTCGGTGGGCAACGCGGTGACGCTGCCCTATGCCGATGATCCCACACCCAATCGCGGCCTTTACGTTTATGATGGCGTTTCGCCCTGGAGCGGATCGGCGGATGGCAAGGCGCCGCGGCGCACCTTCACCACGGAAGAACTGACGCTCTTACCAGTTTATCATTTGATCGCGGACGGTGGTGATGTGGAGCGCTGCCAGTACACGGCGAACCCGGATGCGCGGTATCGGGGCACGATGGTCTACGAGGGGAAAGTCTATGATCATATCGAGTTCAAGATTCGGGGCGAGTTTTCCACACGGGTCAGCGGCAAGAACAAATGGAAATTCTTCTTCAACCGGGGAACCGATTTTGAGGCGCGAGACAATTACGGGATCCGTTATGCGGGTGACTTTCGAGTCATGAACTTCAGCGCCTGCGCCTCGCCCTGGGTGCCGGCGAATCGAGGGATGGCCGGTCTTGATGAAGCGACGGCTTTTCGCTTGCATGCCCTGGCCGGTGTCCCCAGTCCGCAGACTCATCACGTGCATTTTCGCGTGGTCGATGATGCCGAAGAAGCTCCAAGTGGGGACCAGTACGGTGGGGATCTCTGGGGGCTGTATCTCAGTCAGGAGCATCCGGATGGGCGCTTTGTCGGCCGGCGAGGGTTGCCGGACGGAAGTACCTACAAGATCGAGGGCGGGGGCACCTTCGGAGACTTGAAGCATCAGGGACCGTTTGAAAGTGATTACTCGGGATTCGTTACGGAATCACGGCGCAGCCAGACGGCCGAGTGGTGGCATGCCAATCTGAATATGGAGGCCTACTATAGTTTCCGGGCGATGAACCGGGCGGTGGGCAACATCGATATTCGCGAGGGATGGAACCATTATTTCTATCATCATCCCAACGGGCAGTGGTTCCCGGTTCCCTGGGATCTCGACATGACCTTCATGCCGGAGACTCACTGGAGCGGAACGATCGATGCCAAACGGAGTCTGAATGTGGATGAGCTCGACATCGAGTTCAGAAGCCGCTGCCGGGAACTCTTGGATCTCCTTCTGGCCGACCGGTCGGCAGGGGGTGGGCAGGTGGGTTCGGTGGTGGAAGAGATCTCTCAATGGCTAGGAACGCGCAAGGAATGGATCGCCATTGCCGGTATTGAAAAGGCCGGTGCCGTGGCGGCGGTGACGACAGACCAGCCTCACGGTTATGCCAGCGGTGATCTCATATCCATCGCCGGCGTGGAGACCTCGGGGTACGGAGGCGAGCACGAGATCGAGGTGACGAGCGAAACGGAGTTCACCTACAAGGTATCCATCTTTGCCTCACCTGGTGTCGAAGGCGTGAACATGCAGGCGGGCAAGTCGGTGGGCGAGGGTTCGGCATGGGCTGAGATCGATATGGCGATGTGGAATGCCCACCCCCGCACGACCGGGGGGCACAAGGATAACTTTTACGCCAATCCGACCAATCAAGGCTTTCAAGGGGGCACGCTCAAACGAACGTTGTCGAGCGCTGACTATGGAGGGTTTGCGGAATATGTGAAGGATTTTACCACGGACGTCGACCCGGATGACTTCGAGGTTGGTGACGGTGATCAGCGGGGGTATGGCTACAACTACGTGGCCTTGGAGGCGGACGATGGGAAAGCGCCCGACAGACCCGTGGCGACCTTCACCGGGGGGGAGGGATTTGCGGTCGATGCACTCTCCTTCGAATCGAGCGCCTTTTCCGGTGGCTCGCTCTTTCAATCCCAGGAGTTTGTCGCCATGGAGTGGCGTTTGGGTGAGATCTACAATCCATCGAGGCCCAACTACGAGCCGGAAACACCCTGGCGCTACGAAATCAACCCAGTTTGGGAGAGCGGAACGATTTCGGATTTTGTCAGTGAGATCACGGTCCCGGCGAAAGCGGTGCGGCCGGGCAGCACGTATCGCTTGCGCGTGCGCCATCTCAATCAGTTAGGCGGTTGGAGCCATTGGTCGGAGCCCGTGGAATTTGTCGCCGGCTTGCCCGACTTGGCCGTCTACGATGACCTCGTCATCAGTGAGTTCATGTACCATCCCGGCGCCCCGTCGGAGGCCGAGTTGGCGGAGGGTTTTCGCCGGGAAGATTTCGAGTTTATCGAACTCTACAATCGCGGCACCAACGCGATGGATTTGGGTTCGTTGCGTTTCACCAAGGGCGTGGAATTTGATTTCGATGCCGGCGAGGCCGGGAGTTTGGCCCCTGGAGAGGTCGTTCTTGTCGTGGCGAATGTCGAGGCCTTTCGGCGGCGATACGGAAACCAGTGGCTTGTCGCGGGCGCCTACGAGGGAAGCCTTTCCAATGGCGGGGAGCGCTTGAAGCTCTCCTTTGGCGCGGGAATTTCGCTGATCGAGTTTGTCTATGATGACGAGGACGACTGGCCGGTCGAGAGTGACGGCGATGGCCAATCCATGGTGCGATTGGATCTGGCGGCGGATGATCCGGATCTATCACTGCCCGTGCATTGGGTTGCCGGCGACGTCGGTGGATCGCCCGGTTTTGTCTCTGAGGAGCCGCAGCCGCCCGCAGGTGCGGATTCTGATGGCGATGGGATGTCGGATGCGGCCGAGGTCAGCGCGGGCACGGATCCCAATGATCCGCTCGATGTTCTGCGGATCGTGCTGGTGGCGCGTGGCCGGGAGAGCGCGACCATCGAGTGGTCGAGTGTGGCCGGTAGACGTTACGGCGTGGAATACGCCGAGCAATTGGAACAGGGAACGGCGTGGGAGATGTTAGGGGAAATCGATTCTGAGGGGCAATTCACGGAGTATGAAGATAGCGATGCCTCGCGTCTGGGGAGGGATAAGGGCTACTACCGGGTCCGAGTCTTGGCGGTTCCGGAATAGGAGAGCTGGAACTCCGATGGGAGCGAAACGCTTGAGTCCTATTTTCAGCTAGCCCGACTTTCACGATTGGGGAATGAAATGAGTGGGCCGTCCCCGGTAGATCGGCCATTCTTGGCCAAGAGTCTTCACGACATCGCCCGCGGTGTGAGGGCGAGTCGGAACGCGGCGTTTCAGACGGTTCTTGCCATTGATCTTGAGATGGCCTGGGCACTGTCGTGCATCGCTAGCAGATCCATCGCCTCACGCTCCGCCCATCTTTCCTAGAAGTATGCCCGCGATCGTATCCTCCCGTTTCTCTGTTAGTTAGGATTTCGGGGTCACCTGCAGGCGATAAAAGGAGGCTCCCAGGAGATGGGCATCCACCAGGCAGCGGGCGATGACGGTCTCACCCAGACCGCCGATGGGGATGATGTTGAGCAGTTCCAGATTGGCCAGGCGTTCCCAGTGATCGCCGTCCATCGATGTCTCGATATCGAAATTGTAGAAGTTGGTCGCGGCCACGTGACGTTCAAAGCTCATGAGAGGATGCTCTTCGTCGTCCAATGAAATCTGCAGCGCAGGGGCGTTGTTGGGCAGCTGTGGGTCGCTGTTGAGGGCGAACTCCACATGGTTAGGGATCCCGTCGTTGTCCGGGTCCGCGTCGGCATGGATTTCGGCGAGCTCAAGATCGAGAAACTGGGCCAGTTCCCACGAGTCTTGCATGAGATCCCCGTCGCTGTCCTCCGGTGAGGGTGGTGTGCAGGGCGTGTTCTCCTCCCCCACGGAAATGTTGAGGTGACCATTGGTGATGGGAGAGCGGACACCGTCGTCGGTGAAGATGTCGACGGTGAAGGTGATCTCGTCGCCGTTGACGCTGCGCTGGACCTGGACCTGATTTGCACTGGCCATGCCCCCTTGAACAAAGGCGGCCTTGAGCACTCGCTGGATGCGTTTGGCGCAGTCTTCCGTCGATCCACTGACAGAGAAGCAGAGATCGGGTGCGTAGGCGTCTAACTGAACGGTTTCGGTGTTCGCGGTGAAGGAGATGGAGACCTCGGCGTTCTCGGGCCAGGGTTGGTCCAGGGTGATCTCCAGGCTGCCGTCGACGAGATCGCCATGGAAGTAGGCCGGTTCACTTTGGCCCAGGGCCGGTGTCAAGGTGTTCGGGCTGCTCGTGGCCGAGACCCCGATGCCGCGCCAGACCCAGATGCCCTGGCGTTGAAAGACGTCGGGGAAACCCATGTCGATGGGGCGGGTGCGCCCGATGCCCTTGGTCATCATGACGCGCAAGGGTTGGCCGTTGGCAATCTGGCCCACGACCCGGGCGATGATGGAAGTTCCATCGGACTCCAGTGCCACGGGACGCAGAGGAATGCTGCGGCCCTCGCCGTTGGCTGGCGTCAGGACCATGCAAACGTCTTCGATGCGTTTGCCGAATTCCTGCCCGCGGATCTGGATGAGGCCGTTCGTGGCCACCACCGTGGAGGTCGATTGAATGACCGGGGGGGTGACCGGAGGCAGGGCGCAGAGGTCGGCTTTGCCTAACAAGAGCGGCAATCCGAAACTGAAGGAGAGCGTGACACCCTCTCCCCCTGGCAATTCGGTGACGTCGATCTGAAGTTGCGCCGCGGGAACCAGATTGCGTTCCACGAGGGCCTGCTCCAAGAGAGCGGCCAATTGGTTGGCGAATGCCAGCGCCGGCGTATCCTGCAAGAGACGGAACTGGGGGAGGTGGAGCGCGATCTTGCGGTTGTCCGGCGTGGCGGCGACAAAATCGGCCTCCAGAAGAGTGTCCGCCACCCAGGTGTTCACACCCGTGAGGTGCAAAACGAGATTCCCTTCCGCAGTGAACTCACTGAAAAACCGGCGTTCTCCGTCCCTTCTCTCCGGATTTCTCAGCCGGGCTTGAAAAGGGACTGGGTCGGGGATGGGCTGTTCACTGAAGAAACTGCGCACCGCTTGTTCCATGGCGAAGAAACGCACGGGATTGACCAGGGGACCGATGACGCCTTGTCCCGAGACCACGGCGATGGTCTTGGTCGTGACATTGTCGGGATGTTTTCCCACGCGGACGATGGCGTGAGCGGTGCCGGTCTCAATGATGTGAAGCGTGATTGGGCGATCGTCTTCTTGAAAGAGGATGGCGCAGGTACATTCGGGAGGCCCGAATCCCCGCCCCAGGAGACGGCGGACGTTCCCTTCCTCGAGCCCGAGAACGGGCGGCGGGCGTTGCAATTGAACCAGGGCCAGGGATGGAGGCGGGGGATTGATGGTGAATTCGATCGAGCGATCGATCCGATTGACACCATAAGTTCCGGGCACATTGACGGTATTGGGATCCACGGGTTCCCTGGCATTGATCTCGAACCAGGTGCCGCTCTCCAGGAGAATGTAGGAGGTGTTGGCCACGGGATCGATGAATCGATCCGCTTTGAACCCGCCTCCATCGGGATTGGTCAAGGATCCCGGAGGCGACGGCGTCATTGGCAGGTCGGCGAGGAGTTCGTCAGGCAGACGTACGAAGAAGGACTCGAGGCGAAGGTCGGCAAGGGTGAGGTGCCCCTCATAGATTCGATTGACGAAGTTAGGCCCTTGATGGATGGGAACGAATGAAGGCGTGTTCTTGCTCTCGCCCTGGAGGGTGATGACCCCGGGTTTTTCTTGTTGGCGTTCGATGAGGACGCCGGTGGTGTAAGGCCATGCGAATTGGCTCATGTCTTCGAGTCCTTGGCCCACGGCTTTCCAGCCGGGCGGAATATTCAAGGGACCGGCACCCTCTCCCACGTAGAAAAACTTGAGCCACTGTTGGTCGACAAAGACCCAGATCAGGTCGGCCGTTCGACTGTTGCCCGGAATGAGACCGGCTTCGTTTTTTTCGCCGAACACGCTTGCCAAGGTGAGACGCTGAGCCAGACCGGCGCCGTCTTCGGAGAAGGGGAATCTGGTGATGGCGAGAGCATTCAGTCCGGGCTGCACGGGGATCTGTACCGCGGGCGGTGGGTCCACGGGGGCGGGCGCCTCGCTGCGGACCTGGGTCAGGCCACCGAGGAGCAGGAACAAGAGGATGAGAAGATTGGGGGTGGTTCTCATGGGGTGCGATGGGCTAGGGGGCGAGTGTCCCACACGTGTAAGTTACCCGATCTTTCGTAGCCGACCAACACCTTGCCCCGCGGACTGAAGGCGAGGGCCTCCCAGGGATGGTTGGCCAGTTCCAAGAGCAGGCGGCCCGTGGGGA
>JANQJH010000545.1 GCA_028281705.1 Verrucomicrobiales bacterium | reverse complement strand
AAGAATGCCTAGCAGACGATGCGCTCTGAGTCCAGCTAAAATTTCTGGAAATTTGAAGACTAACATCTGCGTAATATGTCCAAACCATAGGGAGGGACTTTAGTCCCTCATTCAATCAATCAGCGATCCCAGGAACCATGGCCCACGTGGGCCGGCGTCCTGCCGATCTCACGCTAGATTGTCGTTAGGCCTCGTCCTGGTCCACGGGGGCTTCCGCGCCGGAGTTCCCGTCGGACAAGACCTTGACCCGGTAGAGCGTGCAATTTCCAGTTCTCGAGAGCGGAATACGCACCACTTTCTCCGTTCCGTCACCACCAAACCTGCCTCCTAACGGCTGCCAACGGAGTGTCGGGCTGAGGCATTCGACACGGTAGCTTACGCCAGGTTCAGTGGCGACCTTCAATTCAATCAGACCCACCAGTCCCCCAGCGTTGACCCCCGAAGGGATCTCAACGAAATCCACATCCAAGGGCGACCCTCCGGTCGCAACTTCTCCCGGTGCGCTACCCTCATTCCCTGGTTCATCCTCCGCTCCGGGCGCATCGGACTCACCGCCACAGCTGCTGGCTCCAAGGAGCCCCCGATTGAAGGCATCAAGCAGATCCGCCAGAGCAAGCGCGCCTGCCCCACTACTGGATGACGGGCCGATTCCCGGCGCGGATCGACCGAAAAACTTGGTGCTGGCGTCGATCGCAAGCTGGATTTCCGGCAAGGGCGTAACCCCGTTGGCTTCGTTGAGAAGGGCCCCAATATAGGCGTGAGCGAGAGTGACGTAGGCATCCCCCTTGGCTGCCGTTTGCATCATCTCCAAATAAGTGCCTCCGCTGTAAAAAAATGAGCGCGCCGCACCGACCTTTTTCCAGGCGGGATCATCCGAATGCGTCGCCCAATATCCAGTCCCGCGGGTGCATCCATTGAGGGGATCGGGATCGTTGTCGACATCTCCCTTCAATCTGCTCAAGAGTTCACCCTTGGCGGTGATCTCGAACTTCACCGTATGGCCCTCAAATCTGCCCTTGATGATGTAAACATCCGATGGAGCGCCTTTCTCCAATTGAACCGAGGTGATCTTCAATCCTGGTGCGACACCCTCCAACACCGCGAGTACGATCGCCGGAAGGTCACCGCTCGGAATGATCGCTCCCGGGGATGAAAGCTGGTCTTCTTCCTGAGCCTGGCCTCCCGGTTGCGCATCGTCACGGTCGGATTTGCCTTCTCCTTCAGCCCCGGAATTCCCGTTCCCAGCGTCGCCGGGCTTGCCGCTCCCCACGTCGACAGGCCGGCCTTTCTCCGCCCCCTCGGGTCTCCCATTGTTGGTCACGCCCCCATCATTTTGGCCTCCGACAGAACCAGGCGGAATAATGATCCCACCGAAATTCGTCGGCGGTGTGCCAACCGTCCGGGCATCGTCGAGAAACACACTATCCGGCCTTCCCTGGGCAACGACAGAGTCAAGCGACAGGCACGGCAGACTAATCAGCCCCAGCGTGAGTAGAAGATTTACGTGGGTTTTCATCACTTTGAGTATGGGTTGGAAGTCGCGTCGCCCTGCGGGTGACGCCGCTCCCCTATTGAAACGGACAATCAAGCAAAAAGCAAGAACCGACCCGCCCGAGGATATCGATCGGCCCAATCATTTTTTAGAAAAGTGAAGGAGATCCTCTCGCATTCGCCAAACACGCCAATTACGACCACCAGGCCGCCACGATGGAACCGACGCCAATGGCGATGAGAATACCAAAGAGGATCTTGCGGAAGAGTTCGCGCGGAATGTGGGTGCCGAGCTTGACCCCGATCAGGCCTCCCACAACGACGACGGGAGCCACGAGAAGGCCCATCCCCATGGCCGAGAGGGCCGGTTGCCCAAAAGAACGCCAAATGAGGAAGAGATTGAGCGGCGCGAGGATGGTGAAATTGGCGAAGAGAAACGCCCGTATCTTGTCGCCCTCCCAACGGTGAGCCGAAATCCAGAGGACGAGCGGCGGCCCACCCATGCCCACCATCCCGGCAAAAAGACCGCTGCTGGCAAAGGCGAGGTAGTTCCACACAGCCGGTAGCCGCTCCCGCGGTTTCACCTTGAGGATCACCTGGAGAAGAACCAGCACGATGATGCAGGCGCCGACAAAGGCTTTGACCGTCGCCGTACTGAGTTGATTCAGCTGGACCAGGATCATGATCCCGAGAGGCAAGACGAGCAGCCGCACCGTCACGGCCGGCCGGACGACATCCCAGGGGATGGCGCGGCGGAGCTTGATCATGCCGGTCACCGCCTGGATCAAGGTCGCCGCCGCGCTGATGGCGATGGCTTCACTCAAGGCCAGGCCATGCCACACCAGAAAAGGGATGGCGACCACGGCCAAGGCAAACCCGACGAGGCCCTGCACAACCGCCGCGACAAAGAGAATGGTGGCGACGAGCATCTAAGCCGGAATCAAGTCTAACAATCGATTCAAACTTCAGGATAGATCCAGGGAGCGCGATAATCGCGGCGCAGCAACTTGTTAGCCTCGGGATCGCCGATCACCCGCTCCCTCTCACCATCCCAGGCGACACTGCGTCCAATCTTGAGAGAGAGCATGCCGAGCAAACTCAGATTCGTCGAGAGATGCCCGATTTCCACGTCGGCCGCCGGGCGCGAACCGGTCTCGATCGCCTTGAGAAAATCGGCCCAGAGCAGCTTCACATTGTGCCCATCTTTCACATGGTCGAATTCCGGATCCTGATGAACCACCTTCCCTCCCTTGCTGCTGGGGTAAAAGGTCCAGCCGTCACGCCAACCCATGTGAAAGGTGCCCTCGCTTCCGTAAAAATAGCATCCCACACCGGTGTTCTCCGCCCCTTTCCCGGCATACTTGCGATGTTCCCAGGTGGCGTGGAAGGACTCGAATTCGTAAACGGCCACCTGCGCGTCGGGGGCATCCGAGGTTTGCTCTTTCTCTGTGAGGACCGGCTCGCCGCGAACGATCCGGTTGCCCGTGGAATACACCCGCTGAGGATACTTCTCCTCCGTCCACCACAGAACCTGATCCAGCCAGTGCACGCCCCAATCACCGAGCGTTCCATTGGCGAAGTCGAGAAAATTGCGGAACCCGCCCGGATGAATCTTGCGATTGAACGGTCGCAGGGGCGCGGGACCACAGTAGAAATCCCAGTTCAGGCCCTCCGGCGGCGCGCTGTTCGGACTCGGTGCCTCACTCCCGCCTCCGCCCTGAACAAACATGCGCACCATGCCAATCGTGCCCGCCTTGCCCTCCTTGAGGAATCGCATGCCCGACACGTGGTGAGGCCCAATGCGACGATGCAGCCCAATTTGCACGACGCGGTCAGCCCGGCGCGCCGCGTTGACCACCGCCCGGCTTTCGAGAATCGTGTGGCCTGTCGGTTTCTCCAGAAAGACATGCGCCCCCGCCTCCACCGCCGCAATTGAGATCAAGGCATGCCAGTGATCGGGCGTGGCATTGATGACGATCTCCGGCTTCTCCTTTTCCAGAAGCTCCCGGTAGTCCTGGTAGACGCGCGGCTTCTCACCGGTGAGGTCCTCCACCTCCTCCGCCGAGATCTCCAAGGCATCCGCATCCACATCACAAAGAGCCACCACTTGAGATTGTGAAAGGGCGAGCGCCTCTCGCAGGATATTCATGCCCCACCACCCGGAGCCGATCAAGGCGGTGCGGTACCGCTTCACTGTCTTGTCTGCCGCACGGATGAATGGAGACCTCGCCAATACGGCGCCAGAGGCCACCACTCCTGAAGATCGAACAAAGCTTCGTCGGTTCATAGGCTGATGCTGCCGGCATTGTGGAAGCCTTTCCCCGCCGGCGTCCATACAAACCGATCCCAAGCGGAACAGTTGCTCCGCCGATGCCTGAAAGCCCCCTGTCAGACGGAAACCGCGCGTGCCTGGTCAGTCCTTCCGGGCGTCGACACACACGAGGTCGCCCTTAGCATTTCGACAGTAGATTCGCCCGTGGGAGAGCACCGGACAGGTCCAACATTTCCCACCGATCACCTGGGTCCTGGAGATGGGCACGAATCTCTCCGACGACGCCGGCGCCACAATGAGCTCACCCCTCGAAGAGAGCACGATGAGCTTGCCGTCCGCCATCGCCACACCGCCCGTCCCAATCGCCTTCTGACTCCATTTCACCTCGCCCGTGCGCCAATCGATGCACTTCAAGGTCGCATCGTTCCCCGCATCGCCATCCGTACCGTAGAGATGGCCACCATGGAAAACCGCCGGGTTCATCTGCGTCCTCAGGGACTTGGATTTCCAAACGACATCCGGCGATTTGCTCCCCTTGCCTAACTGAAGCAGCGCCGAACCCTTGTTGTAGCCTGACGAAATGAAAACCTGCTTCCCACGAACGATGGGATCGGCCGCGTTGACGCCATAACGCGTGAGCCATCGATGCCGCCAGAGTTCACGCCCGCTCTTGAGATCGGCGGCGACAAAGGACTTGGCGGAACCGAAAATCACCGCCCACTGGCCATTGGCGGTCTTGTAAGGATAGGGAGTCGAATAGCCGGACTCGCTACCGCCGGACTTCCACACCACCTTTCCCGTCTTTTTCTCCAGAGCCATCCCGGCATCGCCCACATTGATGACCAACAGATTCTCATGAACCAGCGGCGCTCCGGAAAATCCCCAGCTCGGAATCGCCGCCCCGGTTTCCTCTTGCACATTCTTCGACCAACGGACCTTTCCCGAGCTCGCGTCGAGGCAAAAGAGATGCCCGCGCCGGCTCAATGAATACACGGCATCACCGTCGATCGTCGGCGTCGATGTGGGGCCTCCTTCAAAAAACTTCGCGTCCAGGGGACAGTCGTAGCGGTGCCGCCAGAGGACATTGCCTTTCTCCGCGTCCAGGCAGAACACGGATTCCACGCTCCCATCGTGGCCCATGGTGTAGAGGCGACCCCGCGAAACCACCACCGTGGAAAACCCCGTCCCCACCGACGCTTTCCAGGCGATCTTGGCCTCGCCATCCGGCCATTCCGCCCGCCATCCCGATTCCTGCGAGACCCCACTCTGCTGCGGCCCGCGCCAACGGTACCAATCCTCTCCCACCGCAGATCCGATTGAGGAGGACGCCAAGGCCAAGCCGACGGCCACAGAACACGAAAAATTTCCCATGGCCCACGCTCCCGCACCGCCTCACGGGCGTCAAGCCGGATCGCCGCGCCTAACTCGCCTCGGATTCGATGCGCTCCTCGATCATCCGCCTCTCACCATCGATCACGGAGCGCAGAGAATCTCGAAAGATGCGACGGGCAAATCCGGCATCGCTGAAGAGCAACCGGCGGAAGGCCTCTCCACTCCATTTCAACAGCCGAACCTCCTCCTTGGCCCGCACCGAGGCCGAACGCGGCAGCTCGCTGAGCAAGGCGATCTCACCCAGGATGCGTCCCGGCTCAACGCGCGCCATAACCAAATCACGACCGTTGCGCTCGACAAAGACCTCCAGGTCGCCCGCGATGACCAGCACCACATCTCCCGCCGGGTCTCCCTCGCGACACACCAGATGACCCGGCCCCTCGCTCACGACTTCGCCCGCGCTGACCAAACGCGAAATACCATGCTCGGTAAACCCTTCGAAGAGCGCAAAGCTGAGCAATGCCTTGATCGTGGCCGACATTTCAGGGAGGTTCGTTGGGGAATCTGCTGGTGACATAAGCCCGCTACGTTGCGTCAGTTTGCCCCCAGAAAAAAGTCCAGAAACCGGGAAATCCCCTCCTCGTCTCTCTCGATTCACTCACAACCAGGAATGACGTGGCGGCGTCCTCCCTGGTCCCGGAGAACCGCGCCCGGCGGACGCCACTCTTCCAAAGTGAAAACCAGATCGTCCCCAATGGCAACGAGACCTCCGACCTGCGTCTGGTACTCCGCGCCGTCGTATCGATCCCGAATGACGCCCTCTTCCGCCGGCATCTCCCAGGGCTGATTGACCACGAGCCGCACCTGGCTGCGCCCCAGGTTGTCCACCTTCTGGTAACTCACGAGAAGCACGGATTGATCCACTGGGGCGCCGTGCGCATTCAACACTCGTCTCGACTCCGCGGACTCGAAACGGAAGGCCTCCTCCGGACCGAACTTCTTTCCCATCGACAAGAGACAATCCTCGGTCCGCTCCATTCCGGGAGACCGAACATGGATGTGCCAGGTCTTGGGATCGACCTGACCTCGATAGATCAGCGAAATGCCGGGACTCACCATTCTCGCGAGGCAAAGCTTGATCACTCGAGGAGGCACACTAGCAGACTCCACGGGATTCGTTCCCGAAAGAAATTCCTCCAGATTGGTGAAACGGTCAGCATCCGGATCCCGGGAAGCGAACAGAAGATCGGCCACGACTGACACGTCGAAATGCGTTTCGATCCATTGGTAACTGATCGGGCCGTGACTCTCGATCTCACAGCCGGCGAACAGCTTGCCCGAACCTCTGGCTTCCCACATGGGCGCCGAAACGAAAAGATGTTCCCCACTCCAAACGATCGGCTCATCCAGCCGGTGGACCGCCAGGGCCAAATCGCTCGATTCGATGCCAATGGCATCGTCATCCGGACACCGGGCCGACTCCTGAAACCCCGCTTCAAAGGCCAGGTGCGCCCGGGCCACCATGAGGACAATCACCACTGTCGTGGACATTCCCGCGCCGAAGATCACGCGTTCGTAATGTTGCTCAAACCATGCTCTGACATTCATCGTTACGCTATATTTTTAGTTTTCCAATCAATCTAAAACCGCACTCCAAAAAATGCAAATTTAGCGCTTCAAGGCTGGCCGAAAAACCGCGATAACCCCGTCGAAGGAAGCGCAAGCGTTTTTTCAACGAAGACATGGTCGAAACAAACCAGAAGCCTTGGTCGACTCTTGCTAGATCAGCATTCCCTGACATCCAAACCAGACAACCCTAACTATCTTGGCTCCAGCATGCTACGATCCCGCATCTGTCGGCTCGGGCTCCAGGTCGGGCCCGTCTCCCACGCGATGGGGGCGGTTCCGGCGTTCGAGTTCGAGCAACAGGGCCGAGTGATCGTGTTCCCCGCCGCCATGGTCGAGAAAGGCGGCGAACAATTGGCGCACCTCTTCCAGTATCGGCAGGCTCAACGAGCATGCGACCGCCTGATCGTGGACCGAGTTCAAATCCTTCAACTGGTGGCGCACAATGCCTCCCGGCCGCCAGTTGCGCTCCACCATGCGCTGGCCGTGCTCCCGCAGGATCCTGCTATCGGCAAAACCGCCCTGCAACGCCTCGATCACCGCCCCCGGCACGGCTCCGCCCGCCTGCGCCATGAGCAGCGCTTCCGAGACGGCGCCGATCGTCGTCGCCACGATGACTTGATTGCAAAGCTTCGTCAGTTGGCCACTCCCATGGGGTCCCACATGGGTCACGCGACCGAGTAAATCAAAGACCGGACGGCAACGCTCCAGCACCTCACTTTCACCACCGCAGAGGATGGCCAACGAACCCTCCGCCGCCCCCACGGTCCCCCCTGAAACCGGTGCATCGAGATGGTGGAGTCCCCGCTCCCGCAGTCGAACGGCATGATCCTTGGCCGTGCCCGGCGGGATGGAGCTCATATCGATGAGAACACTCCCTTGAAGCATCGCCGCATCCACGCCCTGACCAAAGACGACCTCCTCCACCACGGGCCCGTTGGCTAACATCGTGATCACCACATCCGCCGCAGCTACCGCTTCAGCCGGCGTCGCGGCAACCACGGCGCCGGCCTCACCTAACGGTTTCGACTTCCGGGTGTCCCGGTTCCAAACGGTGACCCCAAGTCCGGCATCGACCAATCGCCGGGCCATGCGGCTCCCCATCAACCCCATCCCCAACACCGAGACGTTCTCAATACTCATGACTCCGAACCAATCCAATCAACCCATCGTTGGCCTCACGCATTCTCTACCGTCTTCACCAGCGCCCGGTAAAACAAAGCCAGCGAATGATCCTTGCTGTTCTTGAATCGCTTCGAGACCTTCTCGAACGGGTAAACCGTGGCCAATCCACCAACATCATGGAGACAATAGCCGCGATCCGAGTCGTGATCCCACCGTCCTCCCCGCAGCTTGCGCAATGTTTCCCCGAAATAGGCGCCAAAGGTGAGAACCAACGCGTCAATGTTCTTCGGAAGTTCCTCCCCCCAGGCCTTGTCAATGATGGCGTCCATGCGCGCCAAATCGGATTTTTGGTAGGCCAGTTTCTCGCCAAAACTCTCACGCATTTGCCGTCGATGACGTTCCGCGATCTCAGGGATTTGCTCGATGAAGGATGTCGGATCACTTCCCGAATTCATCAGCTTGATCGTATCCCGATCCACTTTGCTCGAGCGCCTCCAAGCCTTCACACCCACGAGACATCGCCGCCCAAAGAGGAAACTAACGATCATGGCAAAAAAGATGACGAGAATTGTGATGCGAAGGACCATAACAGGCTGTCGAGAAAGCGCTTGGCCGTGCCCAGCACCGCCGTAGTTTAGTTTGTTTCCTCTTACTATGAGACACCCCCTCCCTCTTGCAATCCTCTTCCTCACGGCGGCCTGTCTTTGCCAGTGCGCCCATGTCGTTCAGACCCGTGAGGATTACGCCCTCGGGGAAGAAGGGCCGTCGCTCAATGGAGCCCGGGTGACAGCCGAACTGCTGACCACCGATGGCAGGCTGAAGTACGCCCTCTCCGCCATGGTCTATTTCGCTGCCGGTGAAACCGAAACCGGTCCCTACAAGTGTCTCCTGACCGCTTGGGGCGACCGGGAGGTCCATCAATCCATGACCGTGCATCGCTTGACCTTCCGCACCGACAGCGGCCAGACGGCCACGGCCCCGCCAAGTGGCCCCCACGCCTTCGCTCCGGGTGCCGGCGATCGGGGATGGCAGGCCACCTACGTGGTCCCGGGGGTCTTGGACCTCGACTACAAGAAAGACGGTGATCTGACCCTCGACGCCTCCCTCACCATCCAAAGCCACCGGCGAAAGATTCGAAAGGACGTTCAGCTCGTCTTCTCCCCCAGCCAATCCCGCAACATTGAGTTCGCCACCATTTTCGACGAATTTGAAAGAGAGAGCGAGGATGCCCAAGGTGCGGAGGAATCGGAAGTCTGGCAATGAAGGGCCTATCATTGCCGGTGACAAACCGACCAAGTGAGCATCCCGGCCCTGCGGATCTCATTCCTGAAATAACGCAGGGACTAAGGTCCCTCCCACATTCTGGGAAAGTGGGAGGGACTTCAGTCCCTCGGTTATTGGACGCCACCTCATCCATGAAGTCTGGCAATGAAGGGCTTATCATTGCCGGTGACAAACCGACCAAGTGAGCATCCCAACCCTGCGGATCTCATTCCTGAAATAACGAAGGGACTAAAGTCCCTCCCACATTCTGGGAAAGTGGGAGGGACTTCAGTCCCTCGGTTATTGGACGCCACCTCATCCATGTCCACCATATCCGCCTAATTGGAAGCGCCCCACCCCTACGGATCGCTTCCCGAAAACAGTGATCATCGGTCGTCGAGAACCGCGATGGACATTGACAGCCGCAGGACGTTCATCGACGCTTTCCAGCGTCATGGTCACCGCCCCACGACACGTTCTCACCCTCCTACTCGCGGGTTTGTCCTTCGCCATAGGGAAGGAGACGGATGGTCGGCATTGGGCCTTCCGCCCCATTGCTCGGACCCCTCTCCCGAAGATCGCCTCGGAGGCGTGGCCACTCGATCCTCTCGATCATTTCATCCTCGCCCGGCTGGAGAACGAAGGTCTCACACCAGTCGGCGATGCCGATCGCTACACCTGGCTGCGCCGGGTCAGTTTTGATCTCACCGGTCTGCCGCCAAGTGTCACTCAGATCCGCGCTTTCATCGCGGACACAGCACCGGATGCCCATGAGCGCGTGGTCGACCGGCTCTTGAAGACGCGCGCCTTCGGCGAACGCTGGGCGCGGCACTGGCTTGATCTCGTCGGCTATGCGGATCAGATCGGCACTTCGAATAATGTCTTCGCCGGTGTGAAACCGGGGCTGACCCACGGCGCGACCGACGATCACGGCTACCTCCCGGTGAGCGGCGCCGTGCATCTCCACGATCTGCACGCCACCATCCTCCATCTCCTGGGCATCGATCACGAGGAACTCACCTGGCAGCATGCCGGGAGAGATCTGCGGCTCACCGATGTTTTTGGCAACGTCGTTCACGACATTCTCGCTTAGTCTGGTCTACCGAGCATCGTAAGGAGCGTATGCCGCCTCGTCCCCCGAATCCAGGCGGCTCCCGTCCGTCCTCCTACCGTCCGGAAATCGACGGCCTGCGTGCCGTCGCCGTCCTCGCCGTGGTCGTGTTCCACCTCGATCGCCACTGGCTCCCCGGCGGGTTCGCCGGCGTCGATGTCTTCTTCGTCATCTCTGGATTCCTCATTTCGTCCATCCTGCTTGGCAAACACGAATCGGGAAGGATCTCCTTTCTGCAGTTCTATCAGCGTCGTATCGCGCGGCTCTTCCCCGCATTGCTGGCCACGACCGTGGCCACGCTGTTGGCGGCGCGACTTCTCTATTCGACCTGGGACTACGCCAATACCGGAGCTGCCTTCTCCGCCTCCATCTTCTCCATCGCCAACTTTCACCTTCTCCTCCAGGGCGACTACTTCGAGCTCTCTCTCGATGCCCAACCGCTCCTCCATTTTTGGTCCTTGGCCGTGGAAGAGCAGTTCTATCTCCTCTTCCCTCTCTTCTTCTACTTTGTTCTCAAGACGTCGCCGAAGAACCGGATGCGTTGGTTAGGCTTTGTCACCGGCGCCAGCTTTCTCTGCGGCATCATCCTGACACAAACCCATCCGACCTGGGCCTTTTACATGCTGCCGGCTCGCGTCTGGGAACTGCTCGTGGGGAGTCTACTCGCCGTCTCCATGCGACGGAAGCATCCGGGCCTAACAGACCACCGGATCGCTTCGGCTGGCTCTTGGCTCGGCCTCAGCATGATTCTCGGATCCTTCCTCTGGTTGCAAGAAGGCCCGCAGTTCCCGGGCTGGATCGCCGCCATTCCCGTGGCCGGAACGGCCTTGATCCTGCGCTGGTCGGTCTCCGGAAAGGGAAAAGCCTTGCTCAGTTGGGCTCCACTCGTCGCCGTGGGAAGGGCCTCCTACTCCATCTATCTCTGGCATTGGCCCATCTTTTCCCTCATCGACTACTCCCTGGCCTTCGAGAGCTTCGCGCTGAGATTCACCCTCAAGATTGTCCTCACCCTCCTCCTCTCGTGGGCCTCCTATCGCTGGCTCGAACGCCCTTGCCGGGTGGCACTGAATCTTCCGAAAAATCGCATGGCCGCCTACGCGCTCCTGGGCCTCGCTGTGATCGCACTCGGACCACTGGGCTACGGCATTCGCAAAACCCATTACATTGACGCTTCAGACGGGAAGGAGAACGTCCTCTTATTTCCTCAAGCTGGGGCCTCGGAAACGCTCATGATCATGGGCGACAGCCAGGCCACCATGTACAGCAAGCTCATGCGGGAGATCGCCGAGGAACGGCGAGCCCGTCTCGTCGTCCTCAGCATCGCCGGCCGCGATCCACTGGCACACGCCGAAGGAGCGCCGCCGAGCGCCGTGTGGAGCAACTGCCTGAAAACGGTTCGCCAGGAAAAGCCCCGCTGCCTCGTTCTCGCCTGTCATTGGTACAAGCTCCGAAGCGACCCCTCGCGCTTGGCCTCGACTGTGAAGGCGCTCGAGCCTCATGTCGAAAAACTCATCCTCTTCACCATGCCGCCCCAGCTCCCCGAGGCCGCCGATCGGAAGTCCATTCGTCAGGGCAGCCGCCCCCCCTTCTTCGAAGACCCCGGCGATGCGGGCACGCGCGAAGAACTGAACGCCCTGGTCAAGGCCTGTGCCGGAGGCAAGGTTCGCCTACTCGAGGTCGATCCCTTCCTCACAAAAGAGGACGGCGAACTCATCGTCTACGGTTCCAACGGGGAATCTCTCTTTCAAGACCGCGTTCATCTCACGGGAGCCGGAGCCGATCGCCTGCGACCGGCGCTCGAGGCTCTCCTGGACGACTAACTAGAGAACGGGAAATGTAGTCTCGAAAACCGGAGGCCGATTCCACTGAAGCTCTAGAAAATGGCGGTTTCGAGAATTTTTAGACCGTCTAAGTGACGAACTTGCGCTAGCCTCGCCCCATGGCAAACACCGATTCCCCCTACCGCGTCGCCGTCATCGGTCATACGGGACGCGGCAATTACGGACACGGACTGGATACCGTGTGGCAGGACGTCCCCAATACCGAACTCGTCGCCGTGGCCGACGCCGATCCGGACGGTCTCGCTGCCGCGGAGAAACGTCTCGGCGGGGACCTCCGTGGATTTGCGGACTACCGAGAGCTGCTCAAGGAAATCCAGCCCGACCTCGTGAGCATCGCGCCGCGCTGGCTCGACCAACATCACGACATGGTCACCGCCGCGGCGGCCGCAGGCGTGAAGGGGATCTACCTGGAGAAGCC
>JANQJH010000538.1 GCA_028281705.1 Verrucomicrobiales bacterium | reverse complement strand
GGGGCCGCCGTGCACCATGGCGTGACAGACTTCCACACCGGTGGGGTAGCCGTTGAAAATGAGGCGGCCCACCTTGGTTTCCAGGATGTCTAACAGATCACGATTGGCCTCCAAATCCGCCTCGGTTCCGTGCACCGTGCCGGTGAGGTGGCCTTCCAGCTGTTGTGCCAGGGCTAACAATTCTTCCTTGGAACCGTGGGTGACCAGAGTGGTGGAGGGGCCGAAGACTTCGGCGCTGAGAAGGGCATCGCCGATAAAATCTTTGGCGGCCACGGTGAAAAGGGCGGGGTCACCGAGACAGGCCGATTGCGTTTCCGGCGCCGCCAGGGCCTCGACGGCTCCATGTTCCTGGAGTTGGGTGACACCCTTCTCGTAGGCGGCGTGGATGCCGGCATTGAGCATCACGGCGGGCGCGGCTTCTTTCTGCTTTCCAGCCAGGCCCTTGGCAAAGGAGGCGGTGTGTTCGTCCGAGGCGGCCACGACGAGGCCGGGACAGGTGCAGAACTGACCCACGCCCAGGGTGACGGATCCGCTCAGGCCCTCGGCGATGACCTCGCCACGCTCGGCCATGGCCTGGGGCAGGATGAAGACGGGATTGAGGCTGCCCATTTCGGCGTAGACGGGGATGGGCTCGGGACGGGCGGCCGCGAGGTCCATCAGCGCCCGGCCGCCGGAGAGGGAGCCGGTGAAGCCCACGGCACGAATGTTGGGGTGTTGCACCAAGGTAGCGCCCACGGTGCGTCCGCCGCCGAAGAGAAGAGAAAAGACGCCTTCAGGCATGCCCTTGGCTGCCGCCGCGGCCTGGACGGCCTGACCGACGAGTTCGGCCAGACCGGGATGGGAGTGGTGCGCCTTGACGATCACGGGACAGCCCGCGGCCAGCGCCGAGGCCGTGTCGCCACCGGCGACGGAGAAGGCGAGGGGGAAATTGCTCGCGCAAAAGACCGCGACGGGACCCAGGGGCTGCAGCATGGAGCGCACATCCGGCTTGGGAATGGGCTCGCGATCGGGGTTGGCGTGGTCGATACGGGCGTCGACCCAGGAGCCGTCCTCGATGAGATCGGCGAAGAGCCGTAGCTGTCCGCAGGTGCGTCCCGTCTCCATCCGGATTCTCCCTTCCGGGAGACCGGTTTCCAGGGGACCTCGCTCAGCCAGGGCATCGGCGCGGCTTTCGATTTCCTCGGCGATCGCCCGGAGAAAACCCGCACGGTCCTTGCCGGAGACTTTCCGATAGATGGGAAAGGCCGTAGCGGCCAGCGCGACGGCGCGGTTGACCTGGTCTCCATCGACCTCGTGATAAGTCGGCGCCAGGGACTCGCCGGTGGCCGGGTTGGTCGCTTGCGATGGGGCGCCGGTGCCCGAGGTGGCGCGATTTCCGATGATCGAGTGTCCTTCCAAATTCATGGCCACATCCTGTCGGTAGTCGCCCTCGCCGTCAAACGCTAGGTTGAACCGGCATCGGGGGCATGTTACGTGGCTGCCGTATGGAGATCCACTCGGTCAGTCAGCTCACGCGAGCGATCAGGTCACTGTTAGAGAATCGCTTTGATGCCGTGTGGGTCGAGGGTGAAGTGAGCAATCATCGCAAGCAGGCTTCGGGGCATCAGTACTTCACTCTCAAAGACGCCCAGGCCCAGCTGAGTTGTGTTTTTTTCCGGGGACATGCGTGGAACAACCGGACGCCGATTCGGGACGGGATGAAGCTGCGCCTCTTTGGAGACATCAGTTTGTATGAGGCTCGGGGTCAGTATCAGTTAGTGGTGAAAGAGGCGCGCGCCATCGGGGCCGGTGATTTGAACGAGCGCTTCGAGGCCTTGAAGTTGAAACTTCGTCAGGAAGGCTTGTTTGATGTTGATCGGAAGAGGCCGATTCCCAAGTTCCCTCATCGGCTGGGGATCGTCACCTCTCCGACGGGCGCCGTCATTCGCGATCTCTTGTCGGTTCTCAAACGCCGCGCCCCGTGGGTCGAAGTCCTGCTCTTCCCTGTCCGGGTGCAGGGGGACGGGGCTTACTTGGAAATCATGGAAGCCCTGGAGCACCTTGGGAGCCGGGATGACATCGACACGATCATTCTTGCCCGGGGCGGCGGCAGCTTGGAGGACTTGTGGAGTTTCAATGAAGAGGCGGTTGCCAGAGCGGTGGCGGCCTGCCCGGTTCCGGTGGTGGCGGCCGTGGGACATGAAACGGATTTTTCCATTGCCGATTTTGTCGCCGATTTGCGGGCGCCGACGCCAAGTGCGGCGGCTGAACTGACGACTCCGGATCAAAAGGAGTTGCGCCAGTTTCTCCGGGAACGCCGCCGCCAGTTAGGCCAACTCGTCGATCGGCGTCTTCGCTACTTGGGCGAACGCCTTGATTGGATCCGACGCGGCGGGGCGTTTCAGTTGCCCAGACGCCGTCTTGACGAGTGGACGCAGCGCCTGGATGAACTCGCGGGAGACCTCGAGGAGGCGGTGCGGCGTGGCGGGCGTGAGCGGAGGCAGCACTTGATCGCACTGGAAAGAGCCCTGGGATTGTTGGCGCCGGCGAAGCAGTTGGATCGTCTCGAGGAACAGTTGGCCGACAGACGAGCGCGGCTTCAACAGGCGGCCGGGCGCCACCTGAGAACGGGTGAGGACAGACTGGCATCCGCGGAGCGTCATCTGCGTGCGCTTGGACCTGAGCAGACCTTGGCGCGGGGATACAGTCTGCTCTTGGATGAGAAGAGACACCCTGTCGTTTCGGTCGATCAGCTCTCGCCCGGTCAAGCCGTGATCGCTCGATTGCAGGACGGCGAGGCTTCACTGACGGTGGATGAAGAGCGTTCGTAGAAAGAGCGAGACATTGAGAGCGACTGGATCGGCCGGATACCCTCTCTAGCGCCGATCCCACGGTTCATTGTTGTGGAAGAATGGCGGTCCGAGTGGCCTGGCACTCGCAGATCCCTGATTGCGTGAATTCTCACGGTTGACGGGAAGGGCGGCATGATGGATTAGGAAGTGTCGGGCCTATCTCGCTGTCGATGAAGACAAACGCTTCGATATTGCTCTGCATGATGACCTTCGATCAGGACAGAAAGAGAGAGTGGACTCTCGGCGATACGAGCAGCGGGAAGGTGCTCGTGGTCGATGACGATGAGGCTAACCTGAAGGCTCTCGAGTCCTCGCTCCAGGCTCAGGGTCACGCGGCGACGGGGGTAGGCGATGGCGAATCCGCGTTGACGCTTTTGAGGAGCGATTCGTTCGATCTCGTATTGCTTGATGTCATGATGTCAGGGATTGACGGTATCGAAATGCTACGGATCCTGAAGGAGGACGGAGCCTTGCGTGATATCCCGGTGATCATGATTTCCGCATTGGAGGAAACGGACAGTGTGATTCGATGCATTGCCTCGGGTGCGGAAGATTTCTTGTGCAAGCCGGTCAATCCGACGCTTCTTCGCGCCCGCATTGGTGCCTCTCTGGAGAAGAAGTTCCTGAGAGACCAGGACAAGGCCTATCTCTCGGTGATGGAGAATGTGCAGCAGCGGCTCACGACTGAACTGGACGAGGCCGTCCACTATCTGCGTTCGTTGTTGCCCGAGTTTGAGGAAGCGCCCATTCGCGTCGATTGGGAGTACATTGCCTCGACGGAACTTGGTGGAGACGCCTTTGGCTACCACTGGATCGATGAGACTCATTTTGCCGTTTATCTGATTGATGTCTGCGGACATGGGGTGGGTGCCTCTTTGTTAGCGGCGAGTGTGATCAATATGCTGCGGTCGCAATCGCATGCGAATACGGATGTTCGACAGCCCCGAGAAGTGTTGGCCGCCTTGAATGCGGCCTTCCCCATGGAGGGCCAAAATGACATGTACTTCACGGCTTGGTACGGGGTCTATGAGACCACGGATCGCCGACTCAAATACGCCAGCGGTGGCCATCCGCCGGCATTGCTCTTGGGAACGGGAGCGCCGGGAGGATCCAAGCAACTGCGGACTCCCTCTCCCGGCCTGGGCATTTTTTCCGATCGGGAGTTTACTCAAGAGGAGGTGGAGATTGCGCCGGGTGAGGTTCTGCTGGTTTTCTGTGATGGCGTCTACGAACTCACTCGGGCAGACGGCTCCCTGGTCGACCTCGAGGATTTCGAGCGTGAAGCGGTCGTGGTGGCAGCTGAGGAAGACGGGTTGGATCGATTGAAGGCATGGGCTTCGAAGGAGAATCGCTACCGGCCGTTTGATGATGATTATTCCATCATCAGGCTGCGGTTTTAATGACGTCCTCAGCTGTCTTCAGAGCCGACCTTCCAGAAGACGCGAACGATGTTCTCGCCGTCGACGCGCTCGTATTCGAATCGATCGCTTGTTTGTCGAACGAGATGGATGCCGAGTCCGCCGATGGGGCGGTCTTCATGCGGGATCGAATGATCGGGAGCTGAAGCCCCCAAAGGATCGAACGGTAGACCGCGATCCCGAATGGTGAGGGACAGGGTCTGGCCGTCGGAAGCGAGAATGACTTCGATGCTGGCCTCGCCCTTGAGCTGACCGTGGTGGTGGACGTTGAGGAGAAGTTCTTCAAGTGCCAGTTGGATGGACGTCGATGGACCCGGGGGAACATTTTCGGACTCGAGGCACTGAGTGGCCCTGGCATTGAACTCGAAAATGGCCTTCTCAGTGGCAGCCAGGTCGAAGCAGTGTGAGAAAGCCTTCATCAGCGGAGGGAAGGCGGCCGAGGTCAAGTGGCCTGCGAGGCATCGCCTTCAGAGGGGACCGCCTCTTCGCTCTGATGGATCTGTGAGGGCGGCAGGATGCCTGCAATGTCAAATATCTTGGCCACGCTGGGTTGGAGGGCGACGACGGCGAAGCTTCCGCCCTTTTCGTCCGCCCAGCGCGCGAGTTTGAGGACGGCGCGCAAACCGGCGCTGCTGATGAAACCGACAGACTCGAGATTGAGAATCAACTGCTTGAAGGGTTCGGTCTCCTGTTGTGTGACCGTGTCGTAAAAGGCCGTGCTGGAGGCGCCGTCGATGCGGCCCTCAGGCCGGTAAACGATGACCCCGGGGCGGGTTTCAAATCTGGGGGTGGATAACATCGAGAAACGGGTTCGGTTCGTTAGTTGGCGGATTCATCCTCGATGGCGACGGCCTTGACGGTCAAGGAGAGAAAGCTGCGGCCGCTGAATTGCTGATGCTCCACGGATTGGGCCATGGCTCGAAGGATCCGGAGTTCCGCTTCGTCTTCCGGTTTTTCCGGGATCTCTGATAGGGACTCGATTTCGGAACCCAAGTTAGGCGTGTCCAGGCTGGTGGCGAGTTCGAGATGGGCGAGGTCCTCTTCGATCTCCACCGAGAGCCGGATACTGTCGCGATGGTAGAGTGCTTGATTTTTGAGGAAGGAAATGGCTTCCTCGGTCACGAGTTGCAGGCGGTCGATGGCGGCGTTGTCCCAGCGCTGCGCCTTGGCGTGTCGTTGGAGAAAGCGGTTGGCCCGCATGAGGGCCTCGCCGCCCGTCAGCGGGATGGTGATCGACCTGGCGCCACGGTTCTTGAGGGAGACGAGTCCGGTGAGGACGATGGCGGCAATGCCACCGGCAGTCATGCCGTTGTCCAGGATGGCGTGCAGCCAGTTAGGGAGCACTTCGGGAAAGACGACCTGGTTTTGAAAGGCGACGCCGATCCAGAAGGAGAGACTGACAATTACGCCGCGTTCGTAGTCGAGCCCGTTTTCCGAAATGAGGCGAAGACCGGAGATGAAAAGGATGGCGAGGAGTACCAGGAGGTAGGCGCCGACGACGGAGGAAGGGATGGCGCGCAGCAGGGCGGAGAACTTGGGAAAGAAGGCGAGAAAAATGAAGATCGATCCCCCCCAGACGGCGACGCGCCGGGCGGCGACGCCGGTGAATTCGACGAGGCTGATACTCGTGGAATAGGTCGTATTGGGCATGGTGCCGAGGATGCCGGAGAGAAAGTTGCCCAGGCCGTCGTTGAAAAGGGCATTTTGCACCACCTTGAAACTCAGGGGACGAGGTCGATGGTGGGAAACGCGCTGAATGCTGATGGCGTCTCCATAGGTTTCGATGGCGCCGACGATGGTCACGATGAGGAAGCCGGGAAGGAGCGTCCAGTAATCCAGGCCGAATGACAGATCCATGCCGGGCCAATCGCCTAGCGGAATGCCCACCCAGGCCGACGACTGGAGTTCTCCCGGTTTGAAGAGCCCCTGGGTGGCGCCGACAATGCAGCCGATGACAATGCCAATGAAAGGGCCCCAGAGTCGCAGTCTCTTCCCGCCGAAGAGAGCGAGAAGGACGATGGAGAGGAAGGTGATTCCGGCGGTGAGGGCCGAAGCTTCCGGCGCCGTCCCGGGTACGGGTGCGTTCATGAGGTCCGTGCAGACGGGAAACACGGTGACGACAATGAGCATGACGACCACGCCGCCGACTTCCGGGGTGATGATTTTGCGAAACCAGTAGAGCCGGTAGGCGAAGAAGAACTGCAGCAGGGCCGAAGTGGCGACGAGTGTTCCCATGAGCGCCAGCCCACCCTGGGCGACGGCAACGATGCAGACGGCGATGAACGAACCGCTGGTTCCCATGAAGAGCGGGTAGCCGGATCCGAATCGCCAAAGGGGACGGCCCTGGAGGATGGTGGTGATTCCGCTCACCATGAGAACGGCGAACACGGCCCAGGCGTCCGTCGTCGGATTGGATTGACCGGCGGCTCGGAGGACGATCACCGGGGTGAGGGCGATGCCGGAGATGATGAGGAGAACCGCCTGGAAGCCGAGAAACGCTGCGATGGCCGGTTTGGGCGACTCGTCGACAGCGAGGGTCAATCGAGTTTTGGGCGAGGGTGACATGACCGAGGGGGCGTGATTCGGTGAGGGTTTCAGATGTAGAGGTCGCAGAGCATTTGGGCCGCACTCTCATCCAACTGTTCGCGACGCCGGATCTCCTCGAACCGGTCGAGGAGATCTTCCGTGCGGAGGCGCTTCTTCTCCGCGCCTCGAAAATCGTGCACGATCTGACCCCGGTGCATCATGATGATGCGGTCGCCGAGGCTAACTGCTTGCTGCATGGAGTGGGTGACCATGAGGGTGGTGAGCTGGTCGCGTTGAATGACCTCGTCACTCAGGGTGATCACCTGATCCGCGCTCTTGGGGTCGAGGGCGGCCGTGTGTTCATCGAGCAGAAGGAGAGACGGGCGAAGCCAGGTGGCCATGAGCAGTGTGAGCGCCTGCCGCTGTCCTCCGGAGAGCGAACCGATGGCGTTGTCGAGCCGGTCTTCTAGCCCCATCTTCAACGAGGCGATGCGGTCTCTCAGGGATTGCATGAGTTCGCTTGATAGCGCCCAGCCGAGGCCGCGAATCTTGCCTCGATGGGCGGCCATGGCAAAATTCTCCGCGATCGACATTTCGGGCGCCGTGCCACTGAAGGGATTTTGAAAGACGCGACCAATGAGCCGGGCGCGTTTGTGTTCCGGCCATTTGGTGACGTTTCTTCCGTCGAGAACGATCTGGCCTTCGTCGACGCGGAAGCTGCCGGCGATGGCGTTGAGGAGCGTCGACTTTCCGGAGCCGTTCATGCCGAGGACGACAACGAAGGATCCCTCGTCGATCGTCAGATCCACGCCTTGAAGGGCGCGAACCTCGTTGACGGTGTTGGCGTTGAACGTCTTGCGGATTTTTGTGGTTTCCAGCATGGCAAGCTCAATGAGATAGTTAGGCGGCGGCCTTGCTTCTTTGAAGGTTGATCTTCTTCATCAGACCGGGAAGCACGAGCGCGGCGAAGACGAACGCGGCCGTGATCAATTTGAGGTCCGTGGGATTGAGGCCCCAGCGCAAGGCGATGGCGACGAGGAGGCGGAAAAGCACGGAACCCATGATGGCTCCCGCGATGGTGAGACCGAGGCTGCGCGAACCGACCAGTGCCTCTCCGATGATGACACTGGCCAAGCCCCAGACGACCATGCCGATTCCCATCTGAGCGTCAGCGAATCCTTGATATTGAGCGAGAAGGGCGCCGGAAAGGGCGACGAGACCGTTGGACAGTGCCAGTCCGAATATGATGTTGCGCTCCACGTTGGCGCCGAGAGCGCGAATCATCTGCGCATTGTTTCCCGTGGCTCGCATGGCGGTGCCGATGTGGGTGCGGAAAAACAAGTAGAGCGCTAGACCGGCGAGGGCGGCCACGACGCCGGAAAGCAGGAGAACGGTGAACTCCGCGGTGCCGACCTCCCAGCCAAAGAGAATCAGGCTCTCGCTGCGAAACACGGCCTGGCCAAGGGAATCTCCGTAGTCGGTCAACGTCTTGGCTTGCATCAGGGGGACGTTGCTTCGCCCCATCACATGGAGATTTACGGAGTAGAGTGCCGTCATCACCAAGATGCCGGCGAGGAGCGAATTGATCTTGAAGCGCGTGTGGAGCACGCCGGTGATGACTCCGGCCCCGGCTCCGGCAATGGCGCCGATCGAGGTGGCGATGAAGGGGTTTGTTCCATGCACCAGCAGGATGGCGGCGGTGGCGGCGCCCAGCGTGATGGAGCCGTCCGTGGTGATGTCTGGCATATCAAAGATGCGAAACGAGACATAGACTCCCATGGCGAGGAGGGAGAGGATGAGACCGATGGTGAGAGCGCCGAGAAGGAGAGTCATCGAGGAGGCAATCAGTTAGATTGAGTCAATTGAAGGGGGGCATGCCAGAGGGCGCCGCGATAGAATTCGCTCTCGCCGGCACCGGTGATTTCTCTGGGATCGGAAATGAGATGGGCGATGGACTGGAGAGAATCGCGCGAAAAAAGATCGGCGACGGAGTCGGCGAGAGCGATCTTGCCTTTCCGTATCGGGTGGTAGGGAAAGGTGGCGGCGTGAAGGTGGCCGAGGAGGGACCCGCCAGGGCGTAGTGGGCGGAGCATGGGATCGAGGGCGGTGCCGGGGCGGGCGACCACGCCCACGATGAGACTGTTTGAGTCCCGGTGAATGCGTTCGCCGCTGTAGGAGAGCCAGTCTCGAACACCGGGGAAGGAGAAGCGCCGTTCCGGCTCGGAAGCCACGGCGTTCGCCGGCGATTGCTGCAAGGTCGTGCTCACGAGCCCCGCGGTCTCTGTCAGGGCGACGAGGACAGCGGCATCAGACTGGGAGAGGTCGAGAGCGGCCTGACAGAGGTCGCTCATGGGTACGGTACGATGATCTGCCTTGGTCTCGAACCGGGCCAGTCCCGATGGCAGGGAATCGCCCGAGAGTCCGAGGAGGAGCTGCCCCTCCGGGATGAGAGCCCCTTCGCTGAGCATGTAATCGGGACGGTTCGATCCATCGGTGGGTTGGTAGGCGGCGACACCGGCGAGAGCGAGAAATTCTCCCATTCGAGGGTCGGTTTCAGTAGAGCGATTCCCCAGGGCGCCCACGCCGATGGCGAAGTGTGAGGCCGCGAAGGCGAGCGTCTCTCGATCCTTTTGTGGGGCGCCGGTGCGCAGTGATTCGGGATCGCCGATGACCCTGACATTGACCTGGGGAAGGGATCCGGCCGGGGAGTGCAGCGCGAGCTGGGCGTACTCGGACTCATGGATGCGCTCTTCGGCCTCGGATTCATCCGGAGACGCGCTCTCGCCGGCCACGAGGTCGTTGAGTCCCGCGAGTTCCAGCACGTTGGCGACGAAATCCGAGGAGCGGACGATCTTGAGGCTCCCCTCGATGCTCGTGAGTTGTTTGAAGATCTTGAGAAGGACGCGGATACCGGCGGAACTCAAGTAGGAGACTTGAGACATGTCGAGATGGAGGTGGTGTTGTCCATCCTTGATGGCCTTGTCGAGGGTGCCCTGAACGTGGTCGCACCAACTGGCGTCCAGGCGTCCTTCGAGGTGCAGGAGATAGGCTGCGCTATCTTTTCCGGTGGTGATATTCATCGTGATCGAGAAAAAGTTAGGGCTTGAGTTCCTTGACCTCGTTCTTCAGAGATTCGGGAAGTGTCATGCCCAGTGCCGCGGCATTGCTCACACTGGCGGCAGAGAAGATGATGGGAGCAACCCGGAAGGGGATATTGGCAGGATCTTCGCCTCCGATCACCTGGAGGACGACGCGGCCGGTTTCTTCTCCCGCTTCGTAGTAGTCGCGGCCGATCGCCACCGCAGCTCCCATGTCGACGGTGGCGCTATTGAGGCTGAGGAGCGGCTTTTGAGACTGCCGGGCGGCCTGGGTGATGGCGTGGAATCCGGCGGATGAGAGATTGTCAGGAATCTGAACGACGGCATCGATGGGACGCCCCATGAGGGCGAGGGCGGCATCGGCGAGTTCGGAAGAACTGTTGGCCGCCACCGTCTCCAGCGTGAGACCTCGCTTTCGACATTCGGTTTCGAGGAGCTTCTTGGAGTTTTCCGAATTGGCCTCGGCGGGGCAGAAGAGAGTGCCTAACCGCTTGTATTGCGGAAAGTGCCGTTCCAGGAGGTCGAGCATCTCCGTCGCCGCCAGGGCAACGGAGACCCCGGCGACGTTCGGAATATGGTCATTGAAGCTGGTGCCGGCCCCGGCGATCACGGGATCGGAAACGATGCCGAATATGATGGGAGTCCGTCTGATCTTGCGGATGGCTGCCTGGAGACCAGGTGTCGAAAGCGGGAGAATGATGTCAGCGCGGTTGGTGATGGCGGCGTCGATGATTCCATTGAGCGTGCCAATGTCCCCCTGCGCGTATTTGAAATCGAGGGTGTAGTCCTTGCCGTCGACGAGGCCGCTCTCCCGCAGAACGCTGACGACGCCATCCCAACCGTCTTCGAACGGCGGAGATTCGACAAAGGAGAGGGCGGCGATTTTCCAGGTCTTGCCCGAGGGATTGAGAGGCTTTTGGGCGGCGTCGGGTGTCGATTCTTGGGCGGCTGCGATCTCTTTGAGGAATGCCGGTGAAGGAGTGATCCCAAGCCGCTGGGCGGCGTCGGGGTCAAATTTGGTTTCATTGACAGAGACGTTCTCCATCGGGATCGTGGCCGGGTCTTCGCCGAGCAAGACGCGGGCGAGCAAGGGGGCGGCGGCTTTCCCGCTGTGGTAGAAGCCGGGGCCGACGGAGAGAAGGGGACCGGCAAAGGTAGCGTCACCGTTGATCAAGGGGAGACCCGCATCGGCGGCGGCTTTGCTGACGGTTTCGAATGCTTGGTAGACGGTGTTGTCTCCCGGGACATAGAGGGCGTCCACTTTTTTTGTCACCACTGCCTGGGCGGCTTGCATGACCTCGCCGGTATTGGCGGCGGGGACCCCGATGACGTCGATGCCGTTTCGGTTGCAGATCTCCGTCAGGATCGTGACCTCTTTCACGGAGTTGGCCTCTCCGTTATTGTAGAGCGTGCCGAGCCGGGTGATCTGGGGAATGAGCTGTTTGGTGAGTCTAACGGTGTCCTCGAGGGGAGGCATGGAGCCGATGCCGGTGATATTCGGATGGTGGTCCTCGAAGGTGGTGGCCGCACCGGCGGCGATCGGGTCGGTGACAAAGGTGAAGACCACCGGGTGTTTCTTGACCGCGCCGATGGCGGACTGCAGCACGGGTGTGGAAAAGGTGACGACGGCATCGACGTCGCTATTGTCCAAATTGACCAGCATGGAGCGGATGTTGACCATTTCCGCCTGGGCGTGGGTGCGCATGACTTCGAGGTTCTCGCCCTCGACAAAGCCGAGGTCTATGAGCCCGTCGAAGAGTCCCTCGTGACATCGATCGAAGCTTTGGTCGGGAGCGAAGTAGGCTAGCCCGATCTTGTAATTCTTGTCCGGGGCGGCCTGGAGGTCGGCATCGCTTCGCTTGGTCGTGCGGTTGCCCTCGGCATCGATGACGGTGGAGGCCCGGGTGAGGAGCGACTGGGGAATGCTCCAGTTGCCCTTGAGATTCGCCAAGGGCTGCTCATTGATGAGAAGACGCTCGGGCATGTAGTTGACGATCTCCACGGAAGCGGGGTCGGTGCCCTTGAGAATATCGCTGGCGAGGGTTCCGGTACGCTTGCCCACAGCCCGGTAATCGGCGCCGACGTCGAAGAGCGCGCCCTGGTCGACGGTCGGGGGAATGACGGAGAAAACGGGGATGCGGGCACGGTTGGCCGCCGCGATGGCGGCATCGGCGCCGACGATGACGACGACGTCACCGGGGATCCAGAGGGCTTCGACGCCGCGGGCGATGACTGCGGCGGCGGACTCGCCCACGCCGGCGGAATTCTCCACGGATCCCTCCTCAAGCCGGATGCCGAGTTCCTGGCACACTTCCCGGGCCAGCTCGATCTGGGCGACGGAATTGGTTTCCGAGGGGTTCCAGACGACACCGACTGATGCGAGGTCGGGATTGAGCTGGCGTGCGGTCTCGAAGGCGAGCCTGACCGGTTGGAGGGTGCCGTAGCCCGCGAGGTGGGGCGGATGGTCCCGTGGTTGTTCGCGGCTGATGCCGACTCCGGCCCCGAAGGGATCGGTGACGAGCCCGAACACGTGGTTCTTTTCGCCGTTGCGATTGGCATTGGCCACCGCCTGCAGCGAAGGGGTGCTCACGGTGATGAGCAGATCGAAGTCGCCCCCCACCATGGAGGCGGCCATGGTCTGAGCGGTGGGCATGTCGCCCTCGGCGTTGTAGACTTGTAGTTCGAGGTTCTTCCCAACCTCCCAGCCACCCGCCTTCAATCCGGCGAGGACGCCCTCGCAGCCATCGTCGAGGACGGTTTGAGAGACGTGCTGGAGCAAGGCGACCTTCGCCGTGCGTCGTCGATTGGAGTCCGTGTTCCCGTCCTCAGGGGAAATTCTGGAATCGAGATCGGAATACAGCAGAAGTCCGGATGTGGCGGCAATCAGCGCGATTCCCAGAGAGAGTCTTCGGAGGGCTTCTAACATCACTTTAGTAGTACGAATGGATGGATCGGCGCAAGAGCAATTTTTGGATTCTGAAACTCTGAAAAAGCGTCGCTTTGCCTGGGAGAGAGCCTGTTTTCGGCGTTGCTGGCGACGCCGGAAAACGAGGCTTCCGTAGGATGGCATCGCCGAATGATGAAGCATCGTTCTCGTGAATGGATTGTCTCTAGTCGTTTATAGGGATTCTCTTTAGTCATTGTTGACTAGTGGCGGCCCGGGAGCTTCACCTTGTCACCCTCGCGGAAACACTTTGTAATGGTGGAAATACGGAGTCATGGGAGAACAGAAAGTCATCGAGTGGGATTCAGACGGTTCAGGCTACGGCTCTTGCGACGAAGATTCTCTGGCCGAGGTCCATCGGATCGTGGTCCGGCAGATTTTGCAGAAGGGCTGCCACTCGGTGCTCGACTTCGGTTGCGGACACGGCCGACTGGCGGAGCACCTGGGCAAGGCGGGTTGCAGCGTGTCCCTCTATGACATTAATGAGGAACTCGTATCACTGGCGAAAGAGCGTTGCGCAGCCCATGACAACGTTTCGGTGGATGCCGATCTTTCTGAGATCCCCGATGACCACTTTGATTGTGTCGTCCTGTCAGTAGTGCTGGTGTGCAGTTCTACGAAAGAGATTTTTGAAGACACGTTGAAGAGCGCTGTCTCGAAGCTGAAACCTGGGGGCCTCTTGGTGATCGTGGAAACGCATCCGGCATTTCGGGGTGAGGTGTTTTCCGATTTTCAAGCGACCTACGCCTCGGGCGAACCCTTTGATTATCACGATGAAGGGCGCGCTTTTCAAGTATCTCTCAAGGCAGGTGACGAAGAGCTGCGCATGACAGATTATCACTATTCGATTTCTACTCTCTTGAACGCGATTGTTTCCTCTGGAAGCCGTGTGACGCATGTGATGGAGCCTCGAGACTTGCATGAGAGCCGGCATCGGAACGCGATGAAGCCGCCCTACATCGTCATCGAAGCTCGTAAAGATGGGAGTGTTGATTCGACTGATTGAGCAAGGCTGAGAGGTGGAGCCGGCCTGCCAGAGATGATTGGATCTTTTATCGGCGCGGGCCATTTCGCGCTTGCGGCACGGCGGGTAAGCCCTTCAGCATGAGCGGCTATGAACGCTTTCGTCGGAGAGATCGTTGGCACGATGATCCTGATCATCATGGGCTGCGGAGTGAACGCTTCGGGCTCTCTCACCGGGACCTTGGCCAAAGGGACCGGCTGGTTGCTTGGCACCATCGGGTGGGGCATGGCGGTGGCCTTGGCGATTTTTGCCGTGGGCGACATTAGCGGTGCGCATCTCAATCCGGCGGTGACTTTGGGATTGGCTATCGCAGGGGATTTTCCCTGGGAAAATGTGGCCAGCTACATCGCGGCGCAAATGATCGGCGCCATCATCGGGGCCACGGTGGTGTTCTTTCACTACCTGCCGCACTGGGCCAAGACGGATGATCCCGGGACCAAGTTAGGCGTTTTCTCTACCGGGCCCGCGGTACCGCATACGCCGGCCAACGTCTTGAGTGAAGTCATCGGGACGTTCATGTTGGTCTTTGGGATACTCGCCATTGGGGCAAACAATTTTACCCAAGGGCTACAGCCACTCGTGGTCGGTCTGCTCGTCATGGCGATCGGCAATTCTCTGGGGAGCACCACGGGCTACGCCATCAATCCGGCGAGGGATCTCGGGCCACGGATCGCGCACGCCATCCTGCCCATTCCCGGAAAAGGGAGTTCGAATTGGGAATACGCTTGGGTGCCGGTGATCGGGCCGGCACTTGGCGGGTTGTATGGCGGGCTCTTCTATGTCGCGGTTTTCAGGGGCCTCGCCGATGCCTATTTCTGGGTCGGCTCCATCGTGGTGGGCATCATCGCGGGGCTGGCATTGCTCAAACCGGCAACGGCGGAATCCTAACAAGTAGGAGCGACACCGCATGACATTCGTCGTTGCCGCATTTCAGTTACCTCCTCTGGCCATCCTCGGCCTGGGGATTCTCTTGGTCATTCTCTTGATCACCAAGTGCCGCCTGCATCCCTTCTTTGCCTTGCTCGTCACTGGCATTGTGGTGGGCATGCTCTCTGAGAGCTTGCCGGGGGAGGGGAGTCACTGGATCAAGGCGGTGGAAACGCCCTTGCAGGAGATGGGCGTGTTGGCGGGAAAGATCGCCTTCGTCATCGCCTTGGCCGCGGTCATTGGGATCTGCCTGACGGAGAGCGGGGCGGCGGACAAGATCGTGCTCCGTTTTGTCGCTGTGCTGGGCGAGAAACGCGCCGGGGTGGCCATGCTCCTCAGTGGCTTTGTCCTCTCGGTGCCGGTCTTTTTCGATACGGTGTTTTTCCTCCTCATCCCGCTGGCGCGTGCTCTGGCCCGCCGGGTGGGGAAGAACTACGTGTTTTTTGTCATGGCGATGGCCGGTGGAGGTGTCATCACCCACTCCGTGGTGCCGCCGACCCCTGGACCCTTGTTGATGGCGGAGCGCTACGAACTCTCTCTCGGCGCAGCCATCCTGGGGGGAACACTCATGGGTCTTTTCCCAGCGTTTGTCGCCCTGCTGGTATCGAAGCGGCTCGACAATCGATTTCCGGTTTCGCCGGGTGGAGATGGGGCCCAGGGGGAAGCGAGTTTCTCCGAAGAGGGGCTTCCCCCGTTTTGGCTGGCGATCTTGCCTGTGGTGCTTCCGGTTGCCCTGGTGACGTCGGTCTCGATCATCGACGCCCTGGGACCGGATGAGACAACCGGCTGGTACCAGACTCTAGCGTTCTTAGGAAACAAGAACGTCGCTCTGCTCGTGGGCGCCCTGCTTTCCGTCGGGTTGGTCGTCCGGAAACTCGGCCGGGACCGGGAAGCCTTGGAGGGCTTCATCAACGATGCCCTGCAGACCGCCGGAGTCATCATCCTGATCACGAGTGCCGGTGGCGCCTTCGGGGCCATGATCGGCCACAGCGGAATCAAGGAAACCATCCAACAGATGTCCGCCGACGGCCGCGGGCTGATCCTTTTGGCCTGGGTGGTGGCGGCGGTGATGAAGATCGCTCAGGGATCGGGAACGGTGGCCATGATCACGACGTCAAGCATGATGGCCGGGGTGGTGAGTCAGACGGAACTCGGATTTCATCCCATCTACATTTACATGGCGACCGGGTTCGGGTCGCTCTTCGTTTCCTGGATGAATGATAGCGGATTCTGGGTTGTGGGGCGCATGAGCGGGTTTTCCGAGAAGCAGACCTTGAAGACATGGACCGTCTTGTTGGCCATCATCGCGGTGGTGGGGCTCATCCAGACCGTGATTATTTCCTATCTCCTTCCCCTGGCCTAGCGTAGCGGGTGATCGCTCGTCTGTCATCCATATGTAGTGAAATCTGGCGATTTGCCAGGTTTCAACTCTGGCATTTGCTTCTTCTCGTGCCTGGGGCTCTGGCCGTGACCTATGTCCACGAGAAGGCTCACGCCTGGGCCGTGATCCGGCAGGGTGGCCGGGTGACGGAGTTTGTCTGGGTGCCGGACGGTGAACTTTGGGGGCACGTTAGTTACGAATTTCCGCTCGGCGTCGACTACTCGCCATTCGCCATTTCGATCGCACCGTATGTGCTGTGGCTTGTGGTGGCCCTGACGGTTGCCGTGCTCGCTCCCTTGCTGGGGAGGTTTCTGCCGTTGTGGTGCCGGTCCACGGTTTTTGTCTGGGGCTACATCGTACCGTTGGCCGATATCGCGAATGCCGCCTTTCCCTTTCTCGTCTCCGGGGCGCACAATGACCTCCATCGAGCCTTCGGTGAGCCGGCGATGGTTCATGGGATTGCCATTGCCGGATTGGGTTTGGTCGCCTGTCTCATGGGCTATCCGGTGCAGCGTTGGATTTACCGTGAGCGGAGCCTTGGATGGATCCCCTACGGCGTCTTAGCCGCGCTGACCCTCGTAGCCATCGCCGGTATCCTCTCTTTTGGAGTTCCTTTGGGAACCGGTTGAAGGATGGATGCCGCCCGGGATCCGCGGGCAATTCCCGCAAATGGAGCTTGCTCAGAGGCACGCCGTGGCGTTGGCTCGGATCATGCTGAGCTCGCTGAAGCTGAGTCAATTTCGTTGCTTTGATAGTCTTCGGTTAGACTTGAACCCGGGCATGACAGCTTTCATCGGCGGCAATGCTCAGGGGAAGACCTCGATTCTCGAGGCCGTGTGTGTCTTGCTTCGGCTGCAGTCTCCACGGACGCAGTCACTCAATGACCTGATTCAGTTTGATCAGAGTGGCTTTGGTCTCTCGGGTTCGTGGGCCGGGCAGGAGTTACAGCTCGTCAATGAAGTGCGGCGGCGCCGGAAACTCTATCATCGTGAGAATGAGATTTCCCGGGGACGCGATTACCTGGAGCATAGCGGTCTCGTCGTCTGGATGGGCAATGACGATCTGGCTCTCATCACGGGAAGCGGCGGTCGGCGGCGGCGCTACTTGGACTTTCAGGCGGCTCAGCTCTACCCGGGCTATCGTTCCGCCGTGCGTTCTTATGAGCGGGCCTTGCGCTCCCGCAACGAACTCTTGAAGGAGAACCATCGGCCTCAGTGGTCCCACATTGACGCCTACACGGCGGTGTTGGTCGAACACGGGAACGAAGTCATGGCGCTTCGCCGCCAGCTGGTCGAAGCGCTCGATGTATCGGTGAGAGAAGCCCAGCGAACGATCGGCGGCGATGCCGAGGACCTGAGCTTGACCTATGCACCGGGCTCTGCGGATGACTTCGCCCAAACCCTCGAGGAATCGCGGGAACGCGACTTGCGGCGGGGGACGACGACGGCGGGGCCCCATCGCGACGACGTCGAGGTGGCGATCAACGGGCGTCCGGCGAACCGGTTTGCCTCCGAAGGTCAGCAGCGGACCATCGCCCTGGCCCTGAAGCTGGGACAGCTCGAGCTTCTGAGGGCGCAGCGGGCCTGTCTGCCGATTCTTCTCGTGGACGACATTTTCGGGGAACTCGATCCGCGGCGGCGGGAGTCGCTCACGCGGGCACTGCCGCCGGAGAGCCAGATCCTGATCACCACGACGTCCCTCCAGTGGTTGCCGCAGTCGTCCGGGCTGGAATTTGAAGTTTTCAATGTGGCTGGGGGCTCCGTGACGGCGGGAAGCCGCGTGTCGGGGGAGGGGAGGCATTGAGAACTCGCGGAGTGAGCCCTCGATCGTCCCCAGCCGGCCGTTTTTCGCCCGGTTCGCCCAGGTTTTCGATCGACCTCTGGGGCAGGTATTTCATGATGTGTCCGCCGAAGAGCCATGAAAACCTGTGAATCTGATGTCCAAGGCAGCGCGAGTCCCGGTCCCCGAAGCGCTGGATTAGCCCCATTCCACGTCGCCGTTCCGGTGGCCGATGTGGAGGAATCGCGTGCCTTCTACGCCGACGTCCTGGGGTGTGTCGAGGGGCGATCGACTGAGAAATGGGTCGATTTCAACTTCTTCGGGCATCAGTTCGTCATTCATCAGGCGGCGGAATCCGCGGGGAAACGGGCCTCCAATCCCGTGGATGGGCACGAGGTGCCGGTGCCGCACTACGGGGTCGTCCTCGAGTGGGAAGCCTGGCACGCCCTGGCGGACCGACTGCGGGAGAAAAACGTCCAATTTCTCATCGAGCCCTATCTCCGCTTCGAGGGGGAGGTGGGGGAACAGGCGACGCTTTTTTTCCTCGATCCCTCGGGAAATGCACTGGAATTCAAAAGTTTCCGGGATCCCGGGCAGCTCTTCGCCAAATAGCGGCGAATGAGGAGGAAAGGCAGCTGATTTTTTTGGTTGCAGGTGTAGGGTTTCCTCCTAGTGTCCCGTCCGCTATGCCAAGAGACGTCATCATTCTAGAGTGCACGGAAGCACGTGCTGAAGGGAAACAGGCCTCACAGTACGTGACGACCCGCAACAAGAAGAGTCTCCGCACGCCGGGTCGTTTGGAAAAGGTGAAATTCAACCCTTTCCTCAAACGCCGGACGCTTCATCGCGAGAAGCGCTAAGCAAGCAAACGCATTCGGCCTCTCTCAGCTCATTTTTCAAGAATAGATTATGGAACCCAAGACCAGGCAACGATTGGCAAACCTTCGTCGTGCAAACCGCAAGATGCCCCGGCGGCGTCTCGATTTGCCCGTCCCCAACGTATCCTACAAGGACCCCGAACTGCTGGCGAAGTTTACCACGGAGACCGGACGCATTTTGCCTCGTCGCGTGACTGGTGTTTCCGCGAAGTTGCACCGCAAGATCACTCGGGAAATCAAGCGTGCCCGGGCGATCAATCTTCTCCCGTAACCTTGCAATCGCTCCGAGACGTTTCCGCCTGCATGGCGGTACAAGAAGAAGCCTGCCGTCAGCAACGGACAGGCTTTTCACGTTTCATGGACAAGCTGGAAGACACCCAGAATGAACCCGACGGCCGGATGATCCCAATCCATCGCGTCGGCATTCGGGACCTGAATCATCCGATTCAGTTTCAAGATGGCGAGGATGAGCCTCAGTCGACGATTGCTCGTGTGGGCATGTCGGTGGCGCTCTCCCCGGATGTCCGGGGAACGCACATGAGCCGCTTCGTCACCCTCTTGTCGGAGGAGGCGGAGGCCATTTCCGTGGCAGGTTTGCCCAAGGTGCTCGATACCATGGCCCGCCGGCTGGAGTCCGCCGCGGCGACGCTGCGCCTGGAATTCCCGTTCTTTATCACCAAAGAGGCGCCGGCGAGCAAGGCCACGGGCAAGATGGACTACACCGTGCTTCTCGAAGGGGTCCAGGAAGATGGTGAGACGACGATTCATCTGGGCGTCCGTGTTCCCGTGACCACGCTGTGCCCCTGCTCGCGCAACATCTCGGAGCGAGGAGCGCACAACCAGCGCGGCGAAGTGGTGCTCACGATCGCCGGCGACGAGGGGCTGCCTTCAGTCCAGGAATTGATCCGGTTGGTGGAAGCCTGCGCGAGTTCCGAACTCTACAGCGTGCTCAAACGGCCGGATGAAAAGGTCGTGACCGAGCAGGCCTATGACAACCCGGTCTTCGTGGAGGATCTGGTTCGCAACGTGGCCATGCGGATGCGGGACATGCCCGGCATCAAGGGGTATCGCATTGAAGGCGAGAATTTCGAGTCGATCCACAATCACAACGCTTTTGCCGTTGTGGTCGGAGGGTAGATTGGATCGATCGGCTACGGATCTTAGCCCGGCTTTCACAGTGGCCCCTGCCACTTTCCCAGAATGTGGCAGAGACTTCAGTCCCTCGGTCATTTGGAGGGGTTCCATCTTGGAGATGCACTCCGGCAACTAAGGACGCAGACATGGCGGACAAGAGTGTCCGCATCACTTTGGGGTGTTAGTCGATGGTGTAGCTGTAGGTGGCGAAGAACATCTCCTGGAACGTTTGTTCTCCCCAAGTGACGGTGCGGGTGGGATCCGGGTTGTGCGGATTGAGTGAGGAATTGTCCCAGGCATTGCGCACGACCATCTTTGATCCCTTGGGGAGGCGTAGAGGTTCTGCTAGAGCGTAGGTCCGCTGCCAGTTGAAGTTGTAATTGGGAACGGAGAGGACATCGTGCTCCGTGCCATCGGGCAACACGGTGTGGAAGCTCATGCGCTTGCCGCGGTAGTGCATGTGGGGATTCATGCCGTAGACCGTGATGTCGTGCCGAATGTGAGTCTCGTGACTCTCGGGATGCTCCATGGTCTGCGGTGGGATGCGGAATCGACCATGGATGACGACCTCGGTACGAAGTTCTTTCGCGGGAGGCTCTTTACTGAGGTAGAATCCAATCTTGGTCGCATCCGTCTCCTCTTTGCCGGTCGTGGTGTAGTGGAGTTGGAATCTCAGGACGTAATTTTTGGGAAGCTTGATCCCGGTTCCTTCAGGCGTCGGCCATGCAGCGGTGCCCGGGGCGTAACCAGTGAACCATTTTCCCCCGCCGCGCCTCTTCGAGCCCTTGGGGCGTCCCGTGACCACGACGTGGTGGAGGGCCTGCCGGTTGTCCGGGTTTACTTCGATGCCGCGCAGCCAGACATCCTCGTCGAAGGGCGATTCCAGGTGCACATAGCGATAGTCGATCACCCCCTCTGCCGGAATCTTCTGCAGCGGTAACTCCAGGACGTGATCCGGCGTGCCGAGCCGCCACTCGACGCGCTCGGGCTGGTAGCCCTCGAGCGGATCGGCTCCCTCGCCCCGGGGCAATCCCGCCCGAACCCAAGCCAAGAGCTGCCGCGTTTCCCCGGGCGTCAGGCCTTGGTCGTCCTTGAAGGTACCGATATGCGGGTCAGCGTGCCAGGGCGGCATCTGCCGAGTGAGAACGACCTCTTCAATCATGTCCGACCAGCCTTTGACTTTGCCGTAGCTCGACATGGCAAAGGGACCGATGCCGCCCTTGGAATGGCAGGTGACGCAGCGTTTCTTGAGGATGGGGGCGATGTCTTCGCTGTAGGAAAGTTCACTATCGGAATCCTCGAGGGTGATCTTACAGCCCGGCGCTTTCGTGACCTTGATCTCGGGCTTGATTCCTCCGATCAGCGTATCCAAGGCGACCTTGAGATAGTGTTGGGATGCCTCGGGTTTTTCCTTTTGATAGCTGAGCCGATCGTCGATGGCGCCTCGATAAAAGAGTTCCTGGTTCTTGGCATTGATGACCAGGACCTCGGCCGTGCGTGTCAGCTTGAGCGCGTGAGCCACGGCTTGGCTTTCGTCCATGAGGATGGGAAACTCGATGCCGAAGGATTCGGCCTCTTCCTGGATGTCCTCGCGGCTGTCCTGGAGATTGGCATTGAGCATGACGAACACGATTCCCTGCTTCTCGTATGTCTCACGAAAGCGCTTGAGTTCGGGAAGGCGTTTCCGGACGAGCGGGCAGCCGTTTCCCTGAATGAAGAAGACGACGCCCTTGGTGTCGGGCATGCTGCAGTAGTAGTCCAGTTCGTGATATCGGCCTTGATGGTCAAGGAGCGCGAAATTGGGAACTTTGAAGGCGGGTTCAGAACTGGCGTGAACGGTCGTGAGGCAGGCCAGGAGACTCAGAAAAAGGCAACGGAGGATCATGGTCGTGGGGTCATGGAGTGAAGCATGCTCTGGCATCAATGTCATCTGGATTCGGGCTTAGGGAGGAGCCGCACCGTCCCGGCGCCGCCGTCGACCTCGGCCAGGTCGCCGTCACGCAACCGGGTGGTGACGTCTTCGATGCCGACGACGCAGGGTTTACCGTACTCCCGGGCCACGATGGCGCCGTGCTGGAGAGCGCCGCCGACTTCGAGGACGATGGCCCCAGCGTGGATGAACAGCGGTGTCCAGCCCGGGTCCGTGACGTAGGTGACGAGAATCTCACCTGGTGCGATCGCGGTTGGATCCGGCCGTTCGAGAATTCGAATGGGCCCGCGATGGAGGCCTCTGGAAATGGGCATTCCCTGAAGCATACCGGGATCCGGCGATGTCGACTGGGTCTCGGGAGGCCGGAGGATCCGGCCGCGAGAGTCGATCACGTGGGGAAAGTGCCGGACGTGTTTTTGCAGCTTGTGGTAGAACTGAAATCGTTCCTTCACCAGGGCTTGGCGCGGGGCGTCCGCCTGGTCATCGCGTTCCTTCAGCTCCGCCGTCTTGAGACCGAATACGTCCTCGGGCTGATCGAGACGATTCTGTCTCACGAGTTCTTCGCCTCGAGCCAGAGCCCAACGGCGAACGTATTGGGTTAGGAGAGCGATGTGGTGTTTGGGAGTATCTCGGGCGCCGCCAAAACAGGTGATGAGATGATAGGCCCAACGAAGCGGTCCCAGCCGCCAGCGCCGCCACCAGCGTTGGCGGAGATAAGCCTGGAGAGATGTCAGGGCCTGTTGGCGTTGCCGGAGATGGTGTTGATGCATGCTCTCCGGATTCTGCTTCGCGTCTTTCACGGCAGCCATGCCAGCCAACTGCTGGAGAAGCAATTCGGGGTCATCGCCATAGCGTGCGTTTGAAAGTTCCATCTCCCCGGGACCCCGGGAACCGAACCGTTCCATGAAGGCGTCCCATCGTTTCATGAAGGACGCGGGCAGTTCTCGCTTCTCGATGCGCTCGGCCAGTGCGGGAAGATCCGTTAGGGAAGCGCGGTCGAGGAGCTGGCTCAATTGATACATCTGAACTCCCATCTCGACGATCAATTCCTTGGGCAATCCCTGGTCGAGGTCCTCTGACAGAGCGACGATGTCCGGTGGTGAAAAGCGGAAGAGAGCCCGTGCCTGCAGCCTACCTCCAAGCCAAAAGGCGGCGACGGTCGGCAAGGTGAAGCGGAGAAAGACCTCACTGAATTCGTTGAGAAGATCCTCGTAGTCATCGGGGAATGTTTCCTTGTCGATGGCTGCATTGAGGCGTGCTTCGTGATCCCGAGTCACCCGTTCATAGCGGCGGAGGAACCGGTTGGGCAGGATACAGGCATGAAGCGTTGAAAAGAAGAACGCCTTGAGTAGCCACGCGCCCTTGAGCCGCATCCAACGCAGCGTCTTGGGCCGGCGTTTCGTTCGATAAATGGAAGGATCGAGCCCTCTCAAGATGCGTGAGGCGATCACGTCCATGTTATCGTACCTCGTGGCGATGGCTTTGGGACTGGTGAACCAGAAGGCGACCGAGAGATTGATGTAGGTGCGGCAGCCGTCGATGATGAAAATGCTCTCGTTGGCCTGCGGCTGGATATAGTCGAGCGGGAAGCTCTCGGCCAGGTCCTCCATCCAGGAGAGACTCAACGTGGACAGCGGCGCGTTGACGCTCGCTCCTTCCATCAAGCCGGCGTCGAGGTAGACCTGCCGTGGCTCACCCGGGTGCGTCTGCATGGACTCCGCGAGCGGGACATAGGAGGTGATGGGACGCGCCTGGAGAAGGTGGAGATCGCCATCGCCATTGGCATCACCATCGGTGTAGGCCCACTCGACATCCACGGGATGCCCGTCGTGAGACTCGATTTGCGTGAGGGCTTTGGTGATCGCCGTGATCTGTTTCTCTGTCAGCGTCCATTCACGGCTGCGAAACTGTTCCTCGGTACGCAATCCGCTACCGTTTTCGGCGAGCCATGCAGAACTCTCTTTTGAGCCGAGTTTTTTCTCGATAAGGCCGAGAGAAACTTTGTCGACGACATAGTGATCGGGCGTGATCGACCCGGAGACCACGGTCTCGCCCTGGCCCCAGTTTGCGCTGATGACGGCTTGGTCAAAGTCATTGGTTTGGGGATTGAGTGAGAAGGCCACACCGGAGACCGTACTGTCTAACTGTTTCTGGATGACGAGGGCCAAGCGGGGCTTGGTGAAATCGAAGTGGTGCTCTTGTTGGTAGACGAGCACGCGTTCGCTCAGAGCGGCACGGAAGCATGACCGGATGGCGATCTCGAAGGCAGCCGGAGTCACGTTGAGTTGGGTTGCATAACCGCCGGCAAACGAGGCCCGGTCGAGGTCTTCGTCTGGAGAGGATGAGCGGATGGCGTAGCGGTCCGCCGGGCCTGGCTCGAGCTCTGCGTGCACGGTCCTGAGCGCGCTCCTCTGAGCAGGGGTCCACGATAGGGAATCAATTTGTGTGACGATGCCTTGGGCAAAGGTCGTCAGATCGCTCTGGAGCAAGGCACTCCAAATGGGTGTCTCCGCGAGTTTCTCGAACCACGGCTGAAAGAAGGCGGTGGTCAAGATCACCCCGTCCGGAACTTGCCATCCCTGGCTGCGAAGGCGCATCAATGAAAGTCCCTTGCCGCCAACCTGATCGACGGTGGCTGGGAAATCATTGGACAGAGGAACCACCATCATCGCTGACGCCGGTGGCACTCTGTCGCAGGAGCGGGGCTCGAGCAAGCTCCATCCTTGTCATGGGAACGCTAGTTCTCGAGTTCGGTCGCTCGGTAGAAACGGTGTTCTTCATCGGATTGAATGCTGTTGTCGATCAATCCTTGAGCGCCATCGAAGTCTCTCACTGTTTTCAGGGGAAACCAGTGGTTCATGTCCAGGCTGGTTTCGATGAGGTAGCTTTTCTGGGGTTCGCCCTGAAGTTCGAAGGCAAAGTCACTGTCATTCGACAGCGGATTCACCATCGCCTGGAGATCGGGAGGAATGGCGTTGGCTCCGATGCTGAACCTGCGGTCGATCCGAGTGATGTTCCCCCGGATGTCCTTGACGCTGACGGTGAGTAGGCCGCGATGGAGATCCGTGATCGGAGGTGTGAGATCGAGCGTCCAGATATGATCGCCGGTTTCAGAAAACTGATCGGCCAACTCCGTGAAAGCCGGATGACCGTTGATCTCGAAATTGGCGGAGACGGATAGCGAACTGCGATCGAGACCCGCGTAATAATCGTAGGCTCCAATGCGAATCTGTGTGAGGGGTGCCGATGTCCGACCTCTCGCGGGAGCGGAGATGGTGAGCGTCGGGCGCAACTCGTCGGCAAACCAGCCGAAAACCGATTTGATCGGATCCGGTGAATTGATGGGGGCGCCGAGGTCGATCCATCGGGCGAAGAGCATTTTTTCGTCCTCGCTCAGGGATGGCAAACCCGAGTCCGGTGGAGGCATGATGGTGCCGGTGAAATCGATGTCGGCCTCGTTGGGATGGGTGCCGGCCGGGAGTGAACTCGCGTCACCGGGAATTGATTCGGTGGGATGATCTTCATTCTGCCAACCATCGAGGCGCCGACCAAAGATCTTCCAGATCAAGAGGCTACGACGGGACTGAAATTTCCTCACATAGCGCGAGGCATTCGTTTGACGCCACTTGCCGTTGCTGATGACGGGACGGATTCCGTATTGAGCGTCGCTGTCGCGGCACAGTCGATTGTAGGTGTTCTCATAACCATTAACCACGCTCTCATCATCCAGCACGAGTTGCGCTTCCTGGCGCCCGTTGAGGGAATGGCAGGGGACACACGACCTCTCCAGGATCGGTTTGATATCGCGATAATACTCCACATCGATGGCGCGCTCTGGCCGGTACTCCACGACGGTGTCTCCGGTGCCGTCTTTGGTGAGCATGGGCGATCCCAGCACGAGGTTGAGAATCTCGTATCCGCTCTGGGAGGCGGCCGTGCCCTCAAACGGCATGGGTTGTTGAGAGTGGGCGTGGCATCCTCCGCAGTCGTAGCGGGCTTCGCCCGGACGCACCTGGTGCCAGGTCTGTGACATGTTGAGGGCCAAGCCGTCCTTGTCGAGTGTTTGAAAGGTGAACGGCGTGTCCGCGGGGATCTTGGCCAGGAAGCTGGTGTCGGGATCGCCTGCGGAATCGATGACGGGCGAGCCGTGCTCATCAACTTTGCGCAGGGGAATTTCGCCGAGGATCCGAAGCCGTTCATTCGCGTGATTGTGATAGCCTCGGACTCGGGAATTTCCGATGCCCGGGCCGCGGCCGAGGTGGGTGGTGGGTTCCATCGCGAGAATCCTGACGGCGTGGATATCGCCGTTCTCATACCAGCCCGCGTCGGCACCCTGAGAACCCCAGTTGGTGCTGGCGCCATTCTCCGATGTGTTGAAAGGATCGAGCCCATCAAAGTTCGCGCTCCCCTGGCCGGGAGACGTATCGCGGCGGTAGAAGCTCGACGTGCCCACGAGGCCAAACGGTGTTCCCGCCGGTAGCGCGGCATGTTCGCTGCCGTCGTTGGCGTACCATGGCAGCGTGGCAGGCTTTTCAATCCCGTAGATCGTGGCGTAGGGCACGACCGGCCTTGGTTGCAATTCGTTGTAGTTGGGATCGTTCTTGATCAGCACGAGATCCCGGTGGTCGTTCAGAGGTTGGCTGTCATTCAAGAGATAGATCCCGCCGTCATACGTCGGTGTATTCACGGGGCGGTTGAGATTGTTGGCCGGGCCCGGCGACCAGACTAACAGAACGTCGTTGTCCGGCGCGCTGCTGGGGTGGGTGACCTTTCCCGCCCAGCCTCCATCGAGGTCTCTCGAGGCGGCGTTGTCTTCTCCGTGGGTGAACGCGGTGAGGGCGTAGATTCCGTAGGGCGAAAAGGGCATCTGTTTGTAACGGGCCCTCTTGTGACTCGGGTGGGTGTCATTGAACCACCAGATGCCGCGACGAATCGGCGGGTTGGAGGCATGGGAGGCCACGGGGCTGCCAAATCGTGGGATTCCAGTGGGTGACGTGGGGGGAAAGGCGAGGATGGTGCCAAAGCCGTTGTTGTTGGCATTGTAGTATTCGACGACCGCAAGATTTCGATTGGCCAGTTCCGTCTGAAAATGGAAGGCGCTGGGTGCTTCGAAGGCGCTCACCAGCGGTTCCCATTTTCGTCCATCGGGCCAGATGGCCCACAGACCCCAGAGGCGCCGGTCGCGCAAGCCCTGAGCCTCGTAGCTGGAAAACATGACCCGTCCGTCAGTGAGAATCGTCGGGTGCAGGGCGCTTCCCAGATTGAAATGGCCGATGAGTTCCACGTTCTCCCCATCGTTGTCCATGACATAGAGTTGTAGGTTGGGAGCGGTGAACGACTGATTGGGAAGAAAGGTATTGCGGCTCGAGGTGAACACCACCTTGCCGTTGGGTAGTGGACAAGGTCCCAGATTGAAGATGCCGTAGCCCACGTAGTAACGGCCGGTGGCATCGGCAGAGAGAAGGTCCTGGGACCAATCGACGAGGCCGGTATTCGGGGTCCACTCCTGAGCGGTGAGCCTCGTGACGTCGCGGGTCTCCAGGTTGATCTTATAAATGTCGGCGCCGGCTCGGGAAGGCGGGCCCGGCCGTTGGTGATCCAGCGCTTCCGGGCGCTGGTCGTGAAACTTCGCGTAGTAGACCCAGAGGCCATCGAAGGACACGACCGGATCGACGATGGCGCCGTCTCCGCCGGGAACGAGGACCTCTTCCGTGCCATCGGGGAAGAGCAGCATCAGGTCGGTCCCGGGCGGCACACTGATAGGATCAAAGACCTCGGGCATTTCAATGCGCGTTTCGTCGCCAAAGCGAGGCAGTCGACTGTAGACGATGGAATAATTCACCTGGGCGGCAGCCGTCGTCAGTCCCGCGAGATGGACAAGAGTGCCGAGTGCGATGAATTTGAACAGGGAGGTCATGCGATCGAGGTGACCTCCTAGGTTATCATCCGCCAAAACCCTTGGCGTGGGAAAACAGGGCTCCCATAGCGAATTCCTGCCCGTCTTTCGAGGGCTTGAGAAATCGCGACTCAATGATTGGAGCCGTGCGGAAGGGTGGAGCTCATCTTGGTAGCATTGTGATCAAGAGAAGCGAAAGCTCAACTCTAAGCGACGTAGAGGTCTTTCAGTGGGATGGAGTAATCGATCGAGCGCAATTGAATCACGCCGTCCGGGGCTCCGTCTTCCTGTTCCCATTGATGTGACCGTCGATAGAGCCAGGCTTTCGGCTCATCGGGATCTTGATTCACCACGAGGTAGTCCTGCAGCGAGGGGATCTGTTGGTGGGCGAACAGTTTCTCCATGTGATCGGTTCTGTAATTACTCATCACCTCGATGAGCAGTTTGGGCGAGACCTTGAATAGAGGATCCGTGTCGTTCTCCTCACAGGTTACCATGATGTCGGGGTAGTAGCCGAGATCGCGCCGGTGCAAGGCGATCTTGAGTTTCATATCACCCTTAAATACGCGGCAAGGATGACCTTTGAGGTGACGGTGGATGTCGGCAAAGACGTTCCCGGCGACGATCTCATGGGATTCCGTGGCTCCCACCATGGCGAATACCTTGCCGTCAACGTACTCGTGCCGTTCTTCCATGCGAATCTCACGTTCCAGGTATTCTGGAAACGAGATCCACTCTTTGAGGTGGTCGATCGCCTCGCTCACATGGCAACGTAGCAGGGCTCGTGAATTCTGCAACGGGGCGGCTCAGGCGTTCTTGATCAAGCCGATGAGGAACAGGAGTACCAAGGCGCCGCAGGAGGCGGCAATGATCGACGAAATGATGCCCGAGCCGAGTGAGATGCCGAGGGCACTGAAGAGGTAGCCGCCGAGAACACTGCCCACGACCCCAACGACGAGGTTTCCGATCAATCCAAAGCCGCGCCCTTTCATGAGCTTTCCAGCCATCCAACCCGCGATGAGCCCGACAAAAATGACATAGATCAGATCTTTCATGACGGGGTTCTGTCTACCTGGTTTTCCGGTCCACGAAAAGCTCTATTGCCGCGGATCGGCAATCCTTCGAGTGCCGGATGTTTGGGGGCTTGATTGTCTGCGTCGATTGCGCCTACCTTGGGCCATGTGTTTGTCACTGTCTGTTAGGATCGCGGAGGGCTTCCTCTCCAAAGAGGAGGCTGTCATGGATTTGGAAGGCGTTTGCGAGTTGGCCTCGGAGGCGGGTTATGATGCCATCTGCATGCGAGCCTCGCAGGTGGGAGTGCATTCCGCGCCGGAGGATCTCGCTCAGGCGGTGGCGATTCTGCAAAAGTTTGACATGCCGGTGAGCATGGTGACCGGCGACTTCGCCACGGTTTACAACAACGACGAAGGACCTAACAGTTTGCGAGCGATCACGCCCTACCTCGACTTTGCCGAGGCGCTCGGGGCCAAACTCATCCGCGTGGCTCTCAAGGTGGCCGAGGACATTCCCCACGCCCAGCGGGCGGCCGATGAAGCGGTGGAGAGGGGAATCACCCTGGTGCATCAATGTCACTGTCTCAGTCTGTTTGAGACCCTCGATTCCATTGAGGAGACGCTGAAATCCATCGATCGACCCAATTTCCGGCTGATCTATGAGGCGGCGAATCTCGAGGAGTGCGGACAGGACTACGGTCCGGAGGCTATCCGCCGCCTGGCCCCGTGGATCGCCAATGTCTATCTGCAGAATCAGCGCCTGAACCCCGAAGGCGCGGTGACGCTGGAAACCTGGTGCCGCGGACCGGTGCGTTTTGACATCATTCCGATTCCGGAAGAAGGCGGGATCGATTACCCTGGCATTTTTCAGGGGCTGCAGGCGATCGGTTATGACGGTGCGGTGACAGTGCACCAATCGGGACCGGAAGACGGCAGCGGAAGCGCTGGGGCCGTGGCGGAGGCTTCGGCGACGGCGACCTACCTGCGAGGCTTGATGTGACGGAGTGTTAGCTTCTGTAAGACGATGAGGGGCGTTGTTCCGTAGGGCCTATGGGAAAAAACGAACTTTCCTTTGCCACGGGAAACGATCGCGGCATAGTGTCGGTCGTCTATGATCCACCTTCTGACAGCGGTTTCCGCATTGCTTTTCGGCGTCCTCGGCGGCGATTGGCAAACTGGAAGTGCCTCGGGGAAGGCCGTTCTCAAAGCGGCGAAGGCCAATGCGGCTTCGGTTAGCTTTTTCTCCGGTAGCACCCCCGATCCGCAAACCACTCAGGTTGAGGAGGTTGCGGCTGATGTTGGATCTGTCGATTACGAGCAGCTCGTCCTGGTTCATGGTGGGCATGTCTCTTTTCCCAGTCTGCGCGGCGCCAATCAGCATGCCGCACAACGCAGCGGTTATCCGCCGCATCTCTCTTAGGCGAAGCGGTGACGCTTCTCAATACCCTTCGTGAGATCTGCCCACATGCGTGCGCATTGGAGCCCTGTTTCGTGTCATTGAAGCGGTGACGCTTCATTCGGCGCTACGTGAGATCTCTCCGCTCCCCACGCTCACACATTGGACGATGTGCTCGTCTCTGCGAGTTGGCGCCCTTTTATGTACTTTATTCTAACGTTTTACCTTTAATTATCCATGATTCTATCATCACTACATTCACAGTTGTTTCAGTCGCGCAACGATCGTCTCATTCGGAAATGGCGGTCGCAGGTGGCGCGTATCCATCAGTTCGACAAGAAGTTTGAATCCCTTGAGGATTCGGCGATCGCCCTTCAATCGGCGGAGTGGCGACATCGTTTGAGGTCCGTGGATGACAATCGGGATCTCGGCGATGCCCTCCGTGAGCTGGCTCTGGAGGCCTTTGGCCTGGCCTTGCAGGCCTCGCGCCGACTCTCGGGCCGCCCGCTGGAGGGCGAGAGGGCCTGGGACATGGTCTTTCACGATGTCCAGCTGATCGGCGGCCTGGCCATGCACGAGGGGTGCATTGGGGAGATGGCGACGGGGGAGGGCAAGACGTTGACGGCGACGCTTCCGGCCTATGTCGCCGCCTTGGCTGGTCGGGGTGTGCACGTGGTCACGGTGAACGATTATCTGGCCAAGCGCGACGCCCAGTGGATGGGCCATCTCTACGAGATGCTGGGCGTTTCCGTAGGGTATCTGCAGGACGATCAGGACGCCGACGAGCGGCGCGCGGTTTATGAGTGTGACATCGTCTACGGAACGGCGAGCGCCTTCGGTTTCGATTACTTGCGAGACCATTGTGTGACCTCTTCATCAGGTGAACAGGTACAAAGAGAGCCCTTCTTTGCTCTGATCGATGAGATTGACTCCGTGCTGATCGATGAGGCGCGCACCCCCCTCGTCATCTCGGGGCCGGCGACTGAAGATCGTAGTGGCGCCTATCAATCGATGTGTCCGTTGGTTAGAAAATTGGTCGATGCCCAACGGGTTGAATGTGATCGCCTGCTCAAGGATGCCAAGATGCAGTTAGGTGCTGGTGACGAACGCGAGGCGGCTCAGTTGCTCTTCCAGGTGCAGTTGGCCATGCCCAAGCACCCACGGCTGAGGAAGCTGACAGAGGATCCGCGAGTAATGCGTCTGGTCGAGCGGGAATCGGTGGCGATGTTTATGGATCATCGGCAGAGCGAGCTTGCGGTGATCAAAGAAGCTCTCTTGTTCAGCCAGGATCACCGGCGGCGAACGGTCGATCTCTCGGAACGGGGTTGCCGGTTTCTCTCTCCGGACGACGTCGAGGCCTTTTCGATGCCGTTGGATGTTCTGGGCCATGAGGAAAGAGATCCCGCACTGCAGGAACGGGCGGCGCGAATTCATGCGGTGAACCAGCTTCTGCGGGCCTTCACGCTGTTTCAGCGGGACGAGGATTACCACGTGGTTGAGGGTGCGGTGGAGATCATTGATCCGGAGCGCGGGCGTACGATGAGTGGAAGACGCTGGAATGAGGGACTTCACCAGGCGGTTGAAGCGAAGGAAGGAGTGGAGGTGCAGCCGGAGACGATGACGCTGGCGACGATTACCTTGCAGAACTACTTCCGTCTCTATCCCAAGCTCGCCGGAATGACAGGAACGGCGCTGGCGGAAGAGGAGGAATTCCGCGACGTCTTTGGACTTCGGGTGGCCTCGGTTCCTTCTCATAAGAGCTGTCTTCGCGTGGATCACAGTGATCGCGTCTACATGACGCAGCGGGAGAAATTGGCGGCAGTGGTGGCGGAGATCGCCGGGGCACATGAGCGTCGACAGCCCGTGCTTGTGGGGACGGCGCACGTCAATCATTCGGAAGTGCTCAGCCGGATGTTGCGTCGCCAGGGTATTCCTCACCGAGTTCTCAACGCCAAGCGTCCCGCGGAGGAGGCAGAGATCATTGCGAGAGCCGGGCGGCCTGGAGCGGTCACGGTATCGACGAACATGGCGGGACGGGGGACCGATATTCGCCTGGCGGAGGGGGTGGCCGAACTCGGCGGGCTCTACGTCATCGGAACGGAGCGGCATACCTCGAGCCGGGTGGACCTGCAATTGCGAGGGCGCAGCGGCCGCCAGGGCGATCCCGGGTGTTCGCGATTCTTTGTCAGTTTGGAAGATGAACTCTTCAAGCGATTTGGGCATTCGGAACGCCTGATGGGCTGGCTGGAGAGGCTCGGTCACGCGGAGGGCGACGTCCTGGAGCACAGTGTGCTCGACCGGACGCTGGCCAGGGCGCAAAAGCAGTTGGAAGAGCATCATTCCAAAGGGCGCCGCATCATGCTGAGAATGGATGACGTGCTCCATGCCCAGCGGACCGAGGTTTACGGCTGGCGGGAAGAGATTCTCACGCGGCCGCCCCGTTCATTGGTCGGTGAGTTGCTCGAGGAATCGGGAGAAGAAGATCGTGTCGCCATGGAAACGGCGTGGGACGCCCACGTGGAACGGTGGGGCTCGGTGGAACCCAGTGTCATGGAGCAGATCGAACGTCAGGTTTTGTTAGGCGTCCTCGATCGGCATTGGTGTGAGCATCTGGAGTGGCTCGAGGCCTTGAAAGAGGATGTGTTTCTCGAGGTCATCGCCCAGCGTGATCCCGTTCTGGAATATCGCCGGCGGGCCTATGCGGGCTTCGAGGAATTGGCCTCCAACATACGCCGGCAGTCACTCCAACAGCTGTGTGGTCTGCGGCTTCCCCAGGAGTTGTTGTTTACTCGGGCGCCGTCGTCGCGATGAATGCGAATGCTAGAGATAGTGCCGCTGTTTCTCGCGTTGCTTGCAGTACTCTTGATAGGAGGCTTTCACGGAATCGACCTCGGAAACATCGGCTACGGGGACCTCCCACCAGGAGTAGCCGTCGACGCCCTGGAAGAGATCGGTTTCGACGTAGATCACGGTCGTCTTGTCGATGGATTTGGCGTCCTCGAGAGCCTGTTTGACGGAGGCGATGTCGGTGCACTCGATGACGTGGGCGCCGAGACTCCGCGCGTTGGCCGCGAGATCGACCGGGAGATGATCGCCGTCGAGCTGTCCGCTGGCCTCGTCGCGATAGCGGTACTGGGTGCCGAAGCGCTGGCTGCCGACGTAGGTCGAGAGGCCGCCGATGCTTCCGAAACCGTGGTTATTGAGCAAGACGACGGTGAGTTTGACGCCTTCCTGGATCGAGGTGACGAGTTCCTGGGCCATCATGAGGTAGCTGCCGTCACCGATCATGACGTAGATCTCGCGGCTGGGGTCTGCCATTTTGGCGCCGAGGCCGCCGGCAATCTCGTAGCCCATGCAGGAGTAGCCGTACTCCAGGTGGTAGCCTTTGGGATCGCGCGTGCGCCAGAGTTTGTGGAGGTCGCCGGGAAGGCTTCCGGCGGCACAGAGAACGATGTCCTTTTCATCGGAGGCATCGTTGACTGCGCCGATGACTTCGCCCTGGCTCACAGGGACGCCGTGATCCAAGTGATAGACTTTCTCCACGACCTCATCCCAGGAGGCGTTCCACTTGGCGGCCTCGGCGCGATAGGCGTCGTCGACGGCGTGGCCGTCAAGGGCTTGGCCGAGTTCTTCGAGCACGGCGCGAGCGTCCCCGACGAGAGGCAGGGCGCCGTGCTTGAAGGCGTCGAAGTCGGTCACGTTGATGTTGATGAAGCGAACATCGGGATTCTGCCAGGCTGTTTTGGAAGCGGTGGTGAAATCGCTATAGCGCGTGCCGATGCCGATGACGAGGTCGGCCTCCGCGGCCATGACATTGGCACCCTCCGTCCCGGTGACGCCGGCGGCCCCAAGATTGCCGGGATCGTCGTAGCGCAGGGCTCCCTTGCCGGCCATGGTCTCGGCCACGGGAATCCCGGTGCGTTTGACAAAGTCGCGCAAGGCATCCGTTGCCTCGCTGTAGATGGTGCCGCCGCCGGTGATGATCATGGGACGCTTGGACGAGCGGATCCACTGGGCGGCCCGTTGAACGAGGTCGTTGTCAGGACGGGGCCGGGCGATGGTCCAGACCTTTTTCTCGAACAGTTCGACCGGAAAATCGAAGGCTTCCGCCTGGACATCTTGTGGCATGGCCAGGGTGACGGCGCCGGTGTCGCCCTGGGAGATGAGGACGCGCATGGCTTCGGGGAGCGAGGTGATGAGTTGTTCGGCTCGATTGATGCGGTCCCAGTAGCGCGAGACGGGTTTGAAGGCGTCGTTGGCGCCGTGGTCCTGGGTGAAGGGCATCTCGATCTGTTGCAACACGGGGGCGACGTTGCGCCTGGCAAAGATGTCACCCGGGAGGAGGAGGACAGGAAGGCGATTGACCGTGGCCAGGGCCGCTCCCGTGACCATGTTCGTCGCCCCGGGGCCGATCGATGTGGTGCAGGCAAAGGCGCCGAGCCGATTGCGCACCTTGGCGTAGGCCACCGCCGTGTGGACCATGGCTTGCTCGTTGCGGCACTGATAGTAGCGGAACTCGGGATCTTGGTGCAGGGCCTGGCCGAGTCCGGCGACGTTACCGTGACCGAAGATTCCGAAACAGCCGGCAAAAAAGGCGTGCTCGCGGCCGTCGCGCTCGACGTACTGATTCTTGAGGTAGGTGATGGTGGCCTGGGCTACGGTGAGTCGTTTGGTGGTGGTGCTCATGGGACAGAAGGGAAAAGACGAGGTGGGTGTCGATGAAACAGTGGTAAGTAATGTAAAGCTTCGTGAGAACGACTAGAAGCCGCCTTTTTCCTCGACGAAGGCAAAGAGTTCATCGTGGTAGGGCATGAAGTTGGCGCAGCCGTGCCGGGTCACGACGATGGCGCCGCAGGCGTTGCCCATACGACAGGATTTGTAGTGATCCCAGCCCTGGAGGTAACCGTAGATGAACCCGGTGGCGAAGGCGTCTCCGGCCCCGAGGACGTTGACGATATCGACGGGAAAGCCGGGTACATCGGTGGCGGTGCCATCGGGCAGATGGATGCTGGCGCCGTCGCTGCCGCGTTTGACGATGAGGGCCTCGATGCCTAACTGAAGGATGCCGGCGATGGCCTCATCGATGTTGCCGCGAATCTCGGGAGCGGAGATCTGCTGATGTTTGATGGTGATTTGGTTCGGATCCGTGAGCATGGTGGCCAGGACTTCCTCTTCCGTGCCGATGGCGATGGTGACCCGTGGCAAAAGGGCGCGGGTCGTGATGCCGAAGGCGCGGGGATCGTGCCATTGATCGTGCCGGAAATCGAGATCGAGCATCACGGGGACGGCGTTGCGCACGGCCTCTTCCACGGCGAAAAAGGCGGCGCTCCTGCAGGGCTCTTTATTGAGGGCGGTGCCGGAAATCTCCAGGCAGCGGAACTGGCTGACGTTGGCGGCGATGACATGATCGATGGTCATGGCGCTGTCGGCGCAATTGTCCCGGTAGTAGACCAGCGGGAAGCGATCAGGTGGCTCGATCCCGAGGACGACGGCGCTGGTGCGGGTTCCGGCGATCCGGGGGATGAATTTGGTCTCCACTCCTTCCTTTTCCAGGAAGCGGAGAAGGAAATCGGCCACCTTGTCCTCGCCCATCCCCGTGAGGAGAGCGGCCTTGCCGCCGAGCCGGGAGAGTCCGGTGGCGATGTTGAGCGGGGAGCCGCCGGCGAAGGAGCCAAAACTCGTGATTTCCTCAAAGGGAGCGCCGATGTCGTTCGAGTAGAGATCGATGGAAGACCGGCCGTAGGTGAGGAGATCGTAGGGTTTGTCCGTCATGGACGCTTACTTAGCGGAAACCTGCGATCTCGCGCCAGGGGAATTTTACTTCTTCATTCTTGTGGAAAACTGGTCGGTCGGCTGCTGGAGATTGCGCGGAGATTCTGTTGGCTTTTGGGGAAGGCATGGACATCAATGAAGTGACCGGGATGGTCGTCGACCGCGCGGTTGGCATTCACCGGGCATTGGGGCCTGGGCTCCTGGAATCTGTCTACCATCGGGTGCTGGCTTATGAGCTTCGGAAAGCTCGGCTTTCTGTCGAGACGGAAGTTCCAATCCCGGTGGAATGGGACGGACATGTGATCGACGGAGGGTTCAGGGCTGATATCGTGGTGAACGGGATCGTCCTGGTTGAACTGAAGTCCGTGGAGCAGACGCTGGCTTTTCACCGGAAACAGACTCTAACCTATATCAAATTGGCTAAACTGGAGGTGGGGCTGCTGATCAATTTCGGCGCGGAGCTATTGAAGAACGATCTGCATCGGTTGGTGAACAGGCTTCGGGAATAAGGTCGCGCAGAGGCGTTTGCGATCTTTGACGTGATTAAAGATGGCGTCGAGCTTAGGATTGGGTGTATAGATAGTTCTCATGTTTCAGTAGGTTGCGTGTAGATGGCGATACGGCCCCACCATGGGGCCGAGTCACAACGCAGCCTACTGGGGCATCATCCGCAAAGAAGGAGTCGATCGAGCTGTGCCCGTTCCGGGCTCGCTCGCCTCCTTCTTATGCTGACGATGGGAAGGTAATAGGCGCAGAGGATTTTGTTAGTGAGAGGCTTGGTGGAATCGGGCGGTTTAACTTAGCTCAATGCCTCTAATTTGATTTATCTTTATTTTATGAATAAGAGTTTTTGTTGGAGAGAGACTTGGTTTGGCGGTTGGCCCACGGACCGAAATCTCTGCGCCTCCGCGCCTCTGCGCGAGCCTTAAATCCGATCAACGTTACGTGCCGGTCTGAGGAGGGTATTCGAAGGCGATGGCCTCGCGGTCGTTGCGCACGAGGAGGAGCCGGCCAGCGAGGACGGGGTGATTCCAGGTCTTACTCGAGAGGGCATCGAATCGGTGGTGGATCTCTTGCTTGGCGGGGGATGCTTGGGCGATGACGATTTCGCCGCTCTCGGCTTGAATGAGAAGCCGATCTCCCACGCCTAACAACTGGCCGTGTTTGAAGCGTGAGCCGCGCCAGGCGCGTTGTCCGTCCTCCAGTTGGAGACAGACGAGGCGTCCTTCATCGAGGCCATAGACGTGGCCATCGCGATAGACCATGTCGGCGAACTTTGGTTTGAACTTGTTGCTATGCCAGATTTCGGAAGGGGAGAGCTGTCCACCATTGGACTGGATCTCGATGAGGTGGGAACCGTGACCGTAGCCCATCCCGACGAGAAAGCGGTTGGGGCCCACGATGAGGGGAGTGGCGTTGTGTGAGGAAATCCTCTTGAGTTTTTGGCTCCAGAGCATCTCGCCGGTGGCCGGGTGGTGGCCGCTGACACTGCTGGCGTTGAAGCTGACGATCTGGTCCTGGCCGGCGAGCGAGGTCAGCACCGGGGTGGCGTAGGCGGGCTGGTCGTCACCGGATCGCCAGCGGGGTTCTCCGGTGAGGCGGTCGTACGCGGCCAGGCTGCGATCTTTGGAATTGCCCAGGGTGATGACGACGGTGTCCTCGACGATGAGCGGGCTGCAGCTCTTGGCCCAGGTGAGATTGTCGTGACCGGCCTCGGAGAGGGTGTCGCGGCGCCAGATGACGTCGCCGGTGCGGCCTTCAAGGCAGAGGAGGATTCCCTTGGCGCCGAGAGCGTAGACCTTCCCGTCCTCGTGCACGGTGGGCGTGGATCGCGGTCCGTCGCCGCCCATGCTCTCGGAAAAACGACTGTTTTCCGCGTGGGCCCAGATGGGGGCGCCGGTGCGGGCCTCGTAGCAGACGGTGAGTTCGCGATTGCCGCGCTGCTCCATAGTGAAGGCGAGGGATCCGGCGACGGAGAAGGAGGACCAGCCGAGACCGATGTCGCGGCGCCAGAGTTCTTTCGGGGTCCGGGAATGCCAATCGGGCGGGAGTTCGTTTCCGGACACCCAGTTGTTGCGGTTGGGACCGAGGAAGGAGGGGAAATCGCCGGGCTCGCCGGTGGTGAGCGTGGCTGTCTGGTCGGCGGCGACAAAATCGAGGTCATCCGCGGACTCACCGGGTTTCGGGCTCCAGATCCAGGCCAGCTGGGGGAAAAAATCGCCCATGTGGCCGTCGTGGCGCACGCTAAACCGGAGTCCGACCCCGAGGATTCCGAGAGCCAGGAGACCGATGAGGCGGTGTTTCCAGGGCAGGCGGCTCAGCGTCAAGAGCCAGATGACTGCTAGAAGGAGGACGAGTGCCACGGCGAGAATGGAGGCTGCTCCTCCAAAACCGCCTTCCTCGAGAGGTGAAAACCGGAATCCGATGCGGCCCAGAATGGGCAGGGCAATGAGGATGATGAGCAGTTTCCACCGTGGTCCTTGAGATCTCATTGAAGACCTTCATGCCAGGAACGCCTAGGGGCGTCGAGCGGGAAAGAGTGAATTCGATCCGGCGACCTATTTGACGCGAAGAAGACGCACGATTAGCGTCCCGACCATGAGTCGGGGGTCTCTCAATGTCTTCGTGTGTCTGTGTCACAGCACCATGCTTCTTCTCGCGTTTTCGGCTTCTGCGCAGGCTGATGCCGAAGGACCGGTGGTGATCAATGAAATCATGTATCACGTGAAGGAGACGGAGTGGAAGGAGGATCCGACGGCGGAGTTCATCGAACTCTATCATTCGGGCGACCAACCCATTTCCCTGGAGGGTTGGCGGTTTGCCTCGGGAATTCGGTTCACCTTTCCCCGGAGGGTGATGCAGCCGGGGGACTACCTCGTGGTGGCGTCTGATGTGGAGGCCTTTCGCGGTCGCTATCCGACGGTTGAGCATGTGCTGGGTCCGTTTCGCGGACGGCTGAGCAATGGGGGCGAATCCATCGAGCTGGAGGATGCCGATGAGAATGTGGTCGATGAAGTGGCCTATGCCGATTCGGGACGGTGGGCCAAGCTGGTTTCGAAGCGCGTCAATGGCTACGATGACTGGGTTCGGGAGGCTGCGCATGACGGTGGGGGGCATTCGCTCTCGCTCATTTCACCCGCGGCGAAGAATGAGTATGGAGCCCACTGGAAATCGAGCGTGGCGGCGGGGGGAACGCCGGGTACGAAGAACGATGTCTTTCAAGATTCCGTACCGCCCGTCGTGGTTTCCGCGATCCATGGTCCGTTGATCCCGAATTCCACGGAGCCTGTGCGTGTTGACGTGGTGGTGGATCATCCCGTCCCCGTGACGCTACGTCTGCATTATCGTGAGGATGGCGAGAGCGGATTTCACTCCGTGCCCATTGTGGATGGCCGGGGAGAAATTCCTCCCATGCCCGACAAGACGGTGGTGCAGTTTTATGTGCATGCCGAGGACGCCGAGGGTTTGGCGAGCGACTATCCGGATCTGCAATACGAAGGGGGCGGCTTGGCGAAACGTCAGGCGCTTTGCCTCTATCAAGTGGACGACGAGTTTAAGATGTCCGAGGAATCGGCTCCCGGAAGCAAGCCGACCTACCGGCTGATCAGCACGGCGGCGGAGATGGCGTTGATTCGCAAATTGAACAAGATTGCCGGGATGGGCAATGACTTCGATCATCATCTGCACGGCACGTTTATCGTGGTGGACGGGGTGGAGACGCAGCTGCGTTATCATGTTTCGGCGCGCCTCCGGGGCCATGGCAGCCGGTCGCAGTTTCCTCCCGGCTTGCGGGTGAGTTTTCCCAGCGATGATCCCTGGCGCGGCGTGACGGACATCAACCTGAACAGCCAGTACACCCATTCGCAGTCCTTGGGGGCCGCGATCCATCAGCTCGTGGGCTTTGCCTCAGCGCGGTCGACCCCGATTCATCTGCGCCTCAACGGCGAGGATTGGACGAAGAAAGGCTCGCCTCAGTACGGATGCTACGTGCACAACGAGGTTTTTGATAGCGATTATGTCGAGGCCCATTTTCCGGGTGAGGAAGAGGGCAACATGTATCGTTTGGTGGCCAACGCGAACTTGAATGATCGCGGCTCTGACGTCTCACGGTATCGCACCCTCTACAGCAAGCGGAACCACGCCTCGGAAGACGATTATTCGGATGTCTTGCGCTTGATCAAGACCTTGGCGGCTGATCAGCCGGCGGAGACTTATTTCGACCGGGTGAATCAAGTGGTGGATCTGGAGCAATGGACGCGTTATCTGGCGCTCGATACCCTGCTGGGGAATACGGAGGGCGGCCTGCCGACGGGGCGCGGTGATGACGTGGCCATGTTCATGCGCCGGGATGGGCGGTTTCATCTGATACCTTACGATTTGGATTCCATTCTGGGAATGGGTGAACGCGGGAGGCAGATCAATAACAGTATCTTCCGGTATGGAAACATGCAGGGGTTCCGTCATCTTTTTCAGGACGCGGAGTTCTTGCAGCTCTACTCGAAGCAGATCGTCGATTTGACAGAGACCGTGTATCGCCCGGCGATCATCAATCGCCTCATCGATGATGCTTGGCAGGGATGGATCCCGCCTCAGGAAATTGCGCGGGTGAAAGAATTTCTCGAGAAGAGAATCGCTGTCGTTCTGAGTCAAATCCAATCGACCACCGTCATCGGATCAACGCTAGAGATGGAGAATGGCTTTCACAAGGCCTCGTCAGAGAAGTTCGCCTTGTATGGGCGCTACGATCGCGGGAAGGTGCAAGACGTGCTCGTGGGGGGAACGCGGCCGAAGTTGTTTTCCAGCACGGGGATGTGGATCATGCCGCCGGATCGCATGGCCGACCTGGTGCGGCCGGGGATGAATCAGATTCCCATCATCATGCGAGACGCTGCGGGCAATGTCGTCCAAGAGGAGGTGATGCGGGTTTGGTTAGACAACGGGGAAGTGGAGCGTGTTCGTGGGGCGCTTGCTGCGGGGGAGACGATCCGGTGGACCTCGGATTCGGGGCCCTACCTTCTCGAGACTGAGGTCACGGTGCCTTCGGATTCCACCTTGATCATTGAATCTGGAGCCACGGTATACGGTTCAGCCGAGGGCAAGCTCGTGGTCGAAGGTCAGCTGCAGATCAAGGGCACGTCCGAGAAGCGCGTCACGTTCGCCAAGGATCCCAGCAATCGGGACGCGAAGGGATGGGGAGGAATTCGACTTGCCGGGAGTGGAACGAATCTCCTGGGCCAGACGGACTTTTTCGATCTGCATGGCCCGATCGAGATGGAGGGCGGCCGCACTCAGATCGAAGGGGCGCATCTCCAGTTTGTCGGGGGCCATGGAATGACGGCGCAGGGTGCGAGCCTGACGGTGTCTGAGTGTGAGTTGTCGCAGGCGGAAGGCCTGGATGTGCCGGCCGTCGAGGTGAGGGGAGGTTCCCTGGAATTGAGGCGGACTTCGATCGACCGGCTGGGTGGGGGACCGGCTGTCTCGGTGATTGGGGTCGATGACTACTATCTGTTCGGCAATCTCTTGGAGCAGGGGACGGCGCCGGTCATTGTTGAGCGAGATCAGAGTGGTGGTTTTATCGACGGCAATGATTTCAGTGTGACCTCAAAAAGCACGGTGCCGGTCTTGGCCGTCGGTGACGGGAGCGTGATCACGAGGAATCGAGTGTTCGGTCAGGCGAGTTTGGGACCGGCGGCTTCGAGCAACGGGAATCAGCATCATCAGCGTGTGCAGGAGGAACGTGTCCTCGCCGTGGCGGAGACGCGCTTTGTCAAAGAGCCTCCAGCCAAGACCTCTGATCGGATGCGCGCATTGCGAGTCGAGGGCGCGGGATTGAAGGCCTTCCGGTATCAACTCGATGATGAGGCCTGGAGCGAAGCGATTTCTCTGGGAGATGAGAAGACGGCAGGGTTCACGGTGGAAGTCTCACCCGGAAAACACCGTCTGCGCATCGTCGGGCAGCATGTGTCAGGGCGATGGCAGGCCGAAGAGGCGGCCACGGAATCCCGTGAATTTGAGATGATTGAAGGGCTGCCCTCGGTGGTGATCAGCGAAGTGTTGGCGATCAATGAGAGTTCGGTTTACCAACGTGAAGGCGAGCGTCCCGATTTCATCGAGCTTCACAATTATGGGAATCGACCGTTTGATCTTTCGGGTTTCGGTCTGAGTGATGACCCGGAAGAGCCGCATGCGTTCGAATTTGCGCGAGGGCGAACGCTGGAGCCGGGAGGCTATTTGGTTTTGCCGGCGGACAGGGACTCCATGGGCTTTGCCTTGAGCGGAGACGGGGATCGCGTCCTCCTGAGCGATGCGGAGGGCAATGCGGTTGATCAGATCGAGTTTGGCCTCCAGATCGCGGATCACTCGATCAGTCGTCTGGAAGATGGGACCTGGGTGCTTTCGGAGCCGACACCGGGTGCCGAGAATGAGCCGATGGCCTTGGCCGAGGCATCATCAGCCTTGGAATTCTCCGAATGGCTTGCCGTGGCTTCGGTAAATGCGCCCGACGAGTTTCTCGAAGTCTGTAATACGGCAGACCAGCCGGTGGCCATGGGTGGTTTTGTCATTACGGATCGTGTACCCAACAGCCGAGCCTGGCGGGCCCTTCCGCCTCTGACATTTATCGACGCGGGCGCTCGGCAGGTCTTTTTCACCGATGGTGACCCGGAGAAGGGGAGTGATCATTTGGATTTTCGTTTGGCGAAGGAGGGCGAAGTGATCGGTCTCTTCGACGATACGCATGCCATGGTCGACTTTGTCGTTTACGGCCCACAGAAGCCTGGCGTTTCGCAGGGTCGAGCCGAAGACGACGCCCTCTACTATGGACAACCCAGTCCGGGACTTGAAACCGCCGGGTTGGCCGATGAGGCAAGTGTGAAGCTGATGAACGGTATTCGGATTGCGGAGATTCACTACCATCCGTCGAGCAATGAGGACGAGGAGTTCATTGAACTCATCAACGTGAGTGATGAACAACTCGATCTCGGCGGGCTGGAGTTCATTTCCGGCATCGAGTTCACCTTTGAGGGCGCCGGCTTGGCGCCCGGCGCGCGGGTCGTGGTGGTCAAGGATCGCCGGGCGTTTCAGCGCCGTTACGGTTCGACGGCGTCCATTGCGGGAGAGTATGACGGGAAGCTGAGCAATGGAGGCGAGCTCTTGTCCTTGGTGACGCGTGACGGCGATACCGTGGTCGAGTTTACCTACTCTGACAGATGGCATCGACCGACCGATGGAAGAGGCTACTCTTTGGTCGTGGCTGACCCCAAGAGTTCCCGTGTGGATGCCAAGAAGGCTTGGAAAGTCAGTGAAGAAATCGGCGGCACGCCCGGCAAGTAACCTCCTGACATTATCGTATCGCATGCAACGATTACCGTTATCTATGAAAGAGATTCACAAGATTCTGATCCTGGGAATAGGAATTCTCAGCGTTTCCCTGCCGGGGACACTGACGGCGCAACGAAAGGCCCTGTCGATAGATAATCTGTCAGGCCTTGTTAGGCTTCCCGGTTTCACGGGACAACCAGCTGCCGTCGAAGCGCCTGTGATGATTGCGGCGAGCAAGAGTGCGGAGATCTTGAAGTTGCTCTATGGCAACCGGGTGGATGAGGCCGTGACCCAGTCGACAGCCCATCTCAGGTCTCTCGTCCCGGCCTTTCTCGCGACCGACCCGAAGGAGCGGATGCCCTTTGAGCAGGAGAGACAATTTGTCAAGTTCCTCCAGGTGTACGGTTTGGCCGATCAGATTGTGGCGGCCTTGGCGCCGGCGGACGCGGGTGGAGTCGAGGCGCGCATCGTTCAGGCAGCTGCGGCGGAGATGATGGGAGACGTTTCTCGGGCGATGGAGAGTTATGGCGCGATCCTCGAGGAGGATGCGCAGCAGCATGGTGTGCGGGGCCGGCTAGCGCTTCTCTTGGTGGAGCATGCCAGCGTTGAGGAAGCGGTTGGAGTATTGAAGGGGATGAGTGCGGAAGTCTTGATGCCGCTGGGACAGACCTTCAGCAACCACGTGCAATCGATCTCGGAGAACGAGTACGACCGGCGGTTGGATTACCTTGAATTGCTCGTGGCCTACTTTGAACAGATGGATCCTCAAGTATACGTGCCGGCGGATTGGTTGCAGAGCATGATGGATCACTCCATCGGTCAGGGGAACTGGGGTAATACCATTCGTTTCGGCGAACTCTACTATGCGACCAACTACAACGTGGGCTACAACAATTCCGAACAGGAAGAGCGCTCGCGGAAAGTGGAAGAACGGCGTCGAGAGGTCCACGATCGTCTCTGCCAGGCGCTGGTCAAGCTGCCGCAATTTGCCGAACTCGGGTTTCAACGCCTTTCGGGCCTGGCGACCAAGGAGGGCGGAGACGTGTCGGCCTACGAACGCCTGGCGAAGCAACTTTTGCTAGAGATGCCGGCGGCACCGGAGCGGCCGGAGGAGTATCCACGTCCGGCAAATCCTTATCGTACCAGTTTTCGGGAGAACTGGGTGCCATTCTTGAGCCCAGCCGAGTTTCTCTTGCGGTCGGCGACGGACAATGGGGACTATCGTGAATTGCAAGACTCCATCATCCCGCTGTTGAGAAATAAGGGGAACGAAGACATGGCCGCCTTTCTGGAGGACATGATCGATCTGTCTTCGGCGTCGGGCGAGACATTCACGGAGAAGGCGCTGGCCGTTATTGGTGCCGACTACACGGGGATTGAGCTGGGCAACTTGATGCGCCGAGTGATGGCGATGTATCAGGCTCTGGGCGGCGAGGATGATATTGGGCCCCTCGTGCTGGCCTACTTGAAGGCGGTGCGTCTCGATTCCTATCAGTCGCCGAGTTACGTGCGCAACTATGCGAATCAACTGGCGAGCCAAGGGGGCGACGTTTTCGCCAAATTCATTGATGATAGTGCGGAGGCCATGCTGGGTCCGGTGGATCAACAGGCGGCCTTGATCGAGAATCACTATGATCCTCAGCGGCACGTGCCGAATAGTCCGGGAAATGCCATTCGCAATTATGTCGCGTTCTTGGGGCAAATGATTCAATCGCCGTCGACGGCGGCGGTTCCGCTTAAGAAGGCGTTCGAGTCGAAACTGATTCATCCGAACGACTACCAAATTCGGAACCAGATCTCGAATAACCTGCGCTACTATCGCTTCGCCGATGATCCCCAGGGCGTGTATCAGTTTCTCGTGGATATGGGGATGTTGGATGACCTCGATACCATTCAGTTCTATCCCATGGGCAACATCTCTCGGGAAACGTTGTTCGGCTACATGTTCTACAACCTGAGCCGGGTGCAATCGAGCCAGAAGGATCAAGTCATGGCGCCGATCTTGGCTCATCCGAAAGAGACATTCGGCAAGGCGATTTTGGTGGCGGCGGCGAACGCGTCGAGCAGCTCTTCGTCGCAGCGGGATGTCGTGACCAGGACTTTGGAACCGTTCATGGAGAAGATCGTCAAGTTGCCCGACGAGCGACAGCAGGAGTTTCTTTACTGGTACGCCCAGATGATCAGCCAAAACAGCCTCTCCTCGACGCTCAAGCGTGCCGCCCCCAAGGTGGCGGAGTGGTATGAGCCCTATCGGAACTCGAATGGCGCTAATGCGAGGCGGGCGAGGATGTTCACCAATGGCCGGAACGTCATGACCCTGGAAGGCTTCCTCGGGACGGGCAATCGCACGGTTTTGGATCAGCAATCGGGGCTCGACTATGTCGCCAACCAAGTGATGCAGACCTTCGAGGCGACGGCGATGGCGAAGGAGATGGAGCCCTTCATCAAACACTATGCGGTGCTGGGGAGGCAGCCTCTGAGCTACCAGCCTGACGTGGAACAGAAGCCCAATCTCGACATGGTCTTGGCGTCGTGGATGAACAAGGACCGATCCATCCGCGCATTGGGCGTGATGACCCATCTTCTGAAAGTGGGTGGGTATGACGAGGAGGCGCCCTTGGGGAGCAATTTGTTGACCGCCGTTCGCGCGACGATGGGCATGGTGAGGCTGGAGAATCCCTCAGACGATGCCAGGATCTATCTGGAGGAGAGTCAGGGCCGCTACGATGATCGATTGACGCCTTTCTTCGTGGAACGGTTTTCCGGTTTGACGAATGAACAGCGCGTGGCGGTGTCACAGTGGGCTGCGGAAGAAACCTCTCCCTTGGGGCAGGCTTGGCGAGAGGCATTGGCCCTGGTGATGGAGCCTGATGGGGAAACGGAGGCACGCTGGAGTAAGCGTCTCGGCGACACCGAGCGTTCCCTGGCCGTGCGGATGCAGGAGGCGACTATCATTGGTCCCATTGCCGTTCGGGCGAAGGCTTTCTCGGTGGTGGAGACCTGCATGGCGGTGATGACCGAAGGGTGGGCCGATGAAAAAGTGGCCGTGGCCAGTGAACCAGTGAGCCAGCTCCTCATGGCCTTGACGGCGTTGGGACCGGAGGTGCCGGAGGCGGTGCGGGGAACGAGAGCGTTGTTGTCCGCGTGGTCCCCTCATTTTGACGAGACCCCGATGAGCCTTTCGCTAGTGCGAAACGTGCTTGCTCTGGATCAGGCCTACGGGATCGAGGTGGGGCCGTGGTTGGCTGCGTTACCCCAGACGATCCAGCGCCAACCGGGCTTTCTCATGATGTTGCTCCGGGAAGCTTCGGCGCCAGGGGAAGCCGTGGCCGCCGTCCCGTGGAGTCTGGTCGCCATGCCGCCGGTGAATCAGCGGAATCAGAGATCGCGGCGCCAGGTGCGCTATATCAACGGCCAGCGGCATGTGACTTACGTCGGTAACAGCCAGGGGAATGGGCAGCTCAACTTGGGGGCTGAGGTCATGGACAAGGCCTTGTGGGACAAAATGCAGGCCTTTCTTCCGGAAGTGGAGGAGCCGGGCACCCGCTATTTTGCCGAGATGCTGATCAGCGCGCTACCGGACGGCCCTGCCCTGGAGGGCGTGGCGTCGCGCACGGAGCGTCTTCGTGCCTTGAGTGAACGCTATGACCGGGAGTCTTTCGCCAGCCCCTACCTCGCCGAACACACCGTGAGCTGGCTGTGCGCGTTGAACGAGGGAGTTGCCGAGAATACGCGAGGGGCGGTGGCGCATTTTGGTGGCCAGATCGACTATCGAGTGCTCTCCGAGTGGTACGACAGTTCCTTGAAGAACTCTCGTCAGGGGCTGCTCAATCACTACGTCCAGGACGCCTCGAAGAACGATCCCGATGCCTTTGCCAAGCTGCTCGATGTCATGTTAGAACGTGCGGATCCCCACAGCGGCGAGGTGCAGCAGTTGATGGAGACCTACTGTCAGGGCTTCCCGCAGAACTTGCTCCGGCGTCCGAAACTGCTCGAAGCGGAGCAGGCAAAGACGTATCTGCCCCTATTGCGCCGGTTGGCAGGGATGTCGCAAAACGTTCATTGGAACGGTCGGGACGAATGTATCACGGGCAATTTTGCCATGCACGTCCTGGCAAATGACGTCGAGGGTTATCAGGACTGGATGATGACCTTGGACGAGAGCACGCGGGCCCAGGTGTTTTCCAACGCCAATCTAGACCAAGTTGTCTATCATTTGCGTGACGGTTTGAATGCCGAAGGCGTGACCCAGGAGCGCCGTTTTGAAGTCCTCAACGGTCTTTTCACCGGGGGTGGTTCGCAGGAAAAACTGTTTCCCAGTGGCAACTTCCATTTTGGCGGCCGCAACGACGACGGTGTCTTCGAACGGATGATTGATCTGAATATTCTGAAGAAGGAAGAAATCCTCGAGCACGGTCCGTTGTGGGCCGAGGCCAATCCCCGCGATGGAGCCGCCTATGGCGAACTGGCGAAGTTCCAAGCCGAGGCTGAGCAAGAGGATGAGGCGATCCTCAACTATCTGCAGGCGGTGATTCATATGCCGTTGAGCAATGACTCGGCCTACGGCAAGTATCACTTGGCCAAGACCCAGCTGCTCTTGAAGCAGGGCCGGATTGACGCCGCCATGTCGTGGCTCGAGTTTCTCGATGATGGGCGATTGGATGAGTCCCTGGAGGAGACATATGAGGAGCTCATTCGGCAGACACGCTTTCAGTATCTCTTGGTTCCGGAACGCTTGGACTCACGCCTGAGTGAACTGCGATCCCGATTGGGTCAGGATCCCGGTGATCTCGAGAGTTGGGCTGGACTGGCGGAGTTGGCCGGTGCGCTGGGGCACGAGAGGATGGAGGCTTCGGACTATTTCCGGGGACTGGCTTTCCTGAAGCTGAGTTACTACATTTTGCACCGGGTGAAAGGTGTGGAGCCCGACCTTGCGGAGGAACTCTTCCGCGGGACGAACCAGGATCTCGTGCGCGGCTTGGTGGCTGTTGGGCTGGGCGGAAAGAAGCGGTCGTTGATCAAGCCGAGGTCCACTTGGTCTTATCACTATTACCCTGGGGGCCTCTCCGGGTCGCAATGGAGGCGCAACGTCTACACGATGGGCAAGAAGTGGAAGAGAGGCCGTGCGCCCTTGGGCTACGGAGACGGCGATGAGTCTACCATTCTCAGCTATGGCAGGGATAAGGATAACAAGCCTATCACGGGTTATTTCCGGATGACCTTTACCATCGACGACCCCGCTGAGTTTGATGAATTGACCATTGGCATCCTGCACGACGACGGGATGATCGCCTACCTCAACGGTCAGGTATTGCTGCGCAACAACATGCCGTCTAGTGGGATCCAGCCGACGACCTTGGCTCCGGAGTCTCGTGGGAGTTCGGTGGAGAACGAGTACTGGACCGAGAAGATCAAGGCGGACCGTTTGGTGGCGGGGGAGAACGTCATTGCGGTGGAGGTGCACCAGAACGCGGCCGATAGTTCGGACTTCGGCTTTGATCTGGAACTCTATGCCGACGCCATCAATGCGAGCGAGGTCTTGGCCGAGGTGGAATCGGGATCGACGATGAAGCTCCTGAAGAAATGGGCCGACCGCTTGCCGCCCAACGTGGTGGAGTTGGCCCGGGCGATCCAGTAGGAGCGAAAGTGGCAGTCTTGACGGAACGCGGGGAGTTTTGTTCGCCGTTCCCCGCGCATGCCGATGTGGAATGTAGGCAAGACGATTGAGGGCAAAATGATCCTAGAAAAAAAGAATGGCGTTATGTTAGTTATTCCTGGCGCTGGTGAATGCAACGGAGTCAAATTGACGAGGACAGCGACCAATTCTTGCGTTCTGGAGTGCTAGGGCTTCTCCTGGCTCTCTTGTACAGGAAGAGAATCGGGCTAGTTGAATCGGGTTGGTAGGGACTGCCTAAACCGAACTTTTCACCATTTTAGCGGCTGATTTCGAAGTTAACTCTTTCATCATCAGCACCCTACACAATCACATCAAATACTGTTTTGTAGCCACTAAAAAGAAATATATGTCTTGAGTTTGTCTTGCAGGTGCTTATATTTGTATATGGCAGGCCGATCCGGGCCGGTCCATGTAGCCACCACTAAACGCTCCTATAAAGGTAAGACTTACACGACTCACCTTCTTAGGCGCACTTTCAGAAAGGACGGCA
>JANQJH010000489.1 GCA_028281705.1 Verrucomicrobiales bacterium | reverse complement strand
CCCCGGCCGGGGAGTTCGCGATCTCGCGCTCCGCGCCAATGGAGTCGTGATCCTCACGGCCAACCAGGTCAGTGCCGACCGCGTCCTCGACGTCTTCTTCACCGGCCGGGATTTCACCCCGGTCGCGGGAGAGAACGTGATCGAAATCTCACGTACGGGCGGTTCGGGAGGCGACTGGATTCAGATCGACTATGCCCAGCTGGACATCGACCCGGACGCTCTAGCGGATGGCGACTCGGATACCCTCCCGCGATACTGGGAGGAGACCTTTGGTCTGGACGACCGCAACTTCGCGGATGCGTCGAGCGACACCGATGCCGATTCGCGGACTGCGTTAGAGGAGTATCGGGACGACACGAATCCGGTGGACGGCGACTCGGACAACGATCACCTGGGCGACGGGGACGAGGCCGTCCTGGGAACGGATCCGAACCGGCGGGATACGGATGGCGACTCGATTCCGGACGGTGAGGAGGCCAACGGCACGCCGCGTTCCAACCCCCTTCTGGTCGACTCGGACGGAGACGGGAGCAACGACGCCTGGGAGCGCCATTTGGGAAGGGACCCCAGTTCCCATTCCGGTGTGACTTGGAAATATCGCGGCGCTGTTGGGATCAACATCGTGAGCTCCCGAGAGCCAGACGCTGCCCTGGGTGCCTTGGAAATTGCCGGCCATTTTCCGCAGCAACATTGGAACAACACGCCCCCGCTGCCCGACTACACCACGGCCAGCGGCAGACTCGACAATTTGTCAGACAGCGCAGGCGAGGCCACGGGCATCGATGCCAGCTGGACGGCCGGTTCAACCTTCGAGACGCAGAATAGCGGCCACCCGGACGCCGACTTGATGAATGCCTTTCTCAACGCTGAGGGCGATCTCGGTAGTGGCACCGATGTCAGCCTAACAGTGAGCGAGATCCCCGGCAGCATGACCTCCTATGATGTCTACGTCTACGTGGGCTCCGACATTCAAGGGGGTACCTCACGCGTCCGGCTCAATGGCCAACTGTCCTCCGACCGCTTTTTCCGTGCCGCGACCGAACGTCCCTTTCTCGGGTTCACCGAGGCCACTGCCGCCACGCAAAACACGGCTACTTTCGCCAATGTGGTGCGTTTTGTAGGTGTCTCCGGATCCTCGTTCACGGTGAACCTGGGTCGCGTCGCCAGCGGTGATCGCACGGGCATCCTCGCGCTTCAAGTGGTCGATACCACACTCGATTCCGATGGCGACACCAATCCCGATGCCTGGGAACTCACCCACGGCCTCGATCCCTCGACCAACGACGGTCAGTCCGATCCCGATGCCGACGGACTGAGCAACACCGCGGAGCGAATCGCCGGAACCGATCCCCGTGATCCCGATACGGACGGTGATGGTCTCAACGACGGGTGGGAATTCGCCTCCGATCCCTTGAATTCCGACAGCGACAGCGACGGCCTCCGCGACGGTGAGGAATGGCACCACCCCTTCTTCCCCAGCAACCCCGGTCTGGCCGATACCGATGGTGATGGCATCAATGATAGAGATGAGATCGAGGCTCGGTCCAATCCCGGCGATGGCAACATCGAGCCCGCGGACTACGCCGTGCCTTCCTACAATGCCGCCTCGCGAACCTGGACCTGGAAGGTGGACAACGTCCGCGCCCTCTGGAACCACGACCTGGCACCGGCAAACAACTCGTCCGCCAAGGACATTCTCGGTGTCGTCGTCTGGTTGCGCGGCGCCCCCGGATGGGAACGCCAACTGCGTCTCGGCCTCCGCTACCGCTCGGGAATCCTAACATATCTCTTTGTCTCCCATCGAGCGATTTTTCAAAGCCGGTCTGGGGACAGTCTCTACCGAAGCGACTGGTCAAGCACGCCCGAGGATCTCGCCCGGGAATTCGGCTTCAGCATGAAAGGGCGTCAGGACGACAGCGATCCCCTGCGCTTTGTCTTCACCGCGCATCGACCCAATCCAGCGGTCAATGCGTGGGTTGGCACTTTCGAGATCTACAACATGAAGAACGCGGCGGCTCCCGTATTGATCGCCTCGCATACGGAGAACGACATGATTGCGGGAAGCCCTCAGATTGAGAATCCGGCAGTCCATGGACTGCCTTCCTGGGAAGCGGAGGGTTGGGAAAACAATGGGGCGGACGACGACCGCTGCGCTCTCTTTCATTACGATGAAATTGCAGTTGGGCTCACTCGCGATGCCTTGGTGCCTGCCGACTCCGACAACGACAGCATGACGGACTCCTGGGAAACCGCACACGGCCTCGATCCCTCGAATCCAGCCGACGCCAACGACGATCCCGACAGCGACGGCCTTTCCAATTCCGAGGAGCACCTTCACGGGACCGACCCTCGGGATCATGACAGTGATGATGACGGAGCTGCCGACGGCGTCGAGGTCGCCCACGGCTCCAATCCCTTGACCACGCCGCCGGCGCTGGCGACCGATCCGGGGGAAGCGCCGCCCTATTTCTTTAGCACCCTGAGCGGCGCGACGGAGGACCTCGACGGAAACGGGTTCTCCGATGTCTGGGAGGCAAGATATGGCGCGACCGGTCTGCCGCCCGAGGAAGACAGCGATGGCGATGGCATGACGACGGCGCAAGAGAATGCCGCGGGCACCGATCCGTTCGATGGCTCTTCCAACGCCACTGCCGAACTCCGTCTGTTGGGAGAAAACGTGGAGATCGAATGGCCCGCCTCGCCCTTCAAACGCTACACCGTTGAGAGCAGTGAGAGCCTGGCGGCTGACGCCTGGAACGCGGTCAGCGGCAGCCAATCGATCTCCAACGGCAGGCGCAAGCAAACGATTCCTGGGGGTGCCAGCGGCACGCGACAGTTCTTTCGCATCAATGCGGAAGACGTGGACGCCGATTTCGACGGTGTCGCTGACTGGTCCGAAGAATGGTTAGGCACGGACAGCACTTCGGGGAACAGCAATGGCCGAAGCGTGGTCACGCAAAGCAATCGAGTCTTGAGCGGCGATTTTCTCAAGCTCCTCGAAAGACTCCAAGGCTCCACCGGCAGCGGCAGCGAGAACGCCTTCGACCCTTACACCCAGCCGTCGCGCACCCAGACGGCCCGTTTCCTCACACAGGCCACCTTCGGCCCCACGCTCCCGGAGATCGATCATGTGGCCCGAATCGGATTTGCGGCGTGGATCGATGAACAAATCCAGGAGCCCCCCTCTCTCCACCAACCCTACATCACGGAGATCAAGGCGGACTTCGCCGGGCCGCGGCTGGACAATACCTACAATGCCAGTGTTTCGGACAATGTTATTTTTGGCAACAATGTGACGACACCTTTTGCCCGGGCCGCCACTTCGGGGCGCGATCAACTGCGCCAGCGCCTGGCCTTTGCCCTCAGCCAGATTCTCGTCATCTCGCGCCAGAATACCCAACTCTCCAACATCCCGGGAGCCGTGGCGAACTACTACGACATCTTTGTCAAGCGCGCCTTCGGCAACTATCGAGACATTTTGTTAGACGTCACGCTCCACCCCTGCATGGGCTGGTACCTGAGCCACGTGGGCAACCAGAAAGCCGATCCCAGTATCCCGCGGTTTCCCGACGAGAACTACGCCCGTGAAATCATGCAGCTCTTCACCATCGGGCTCTGGCAATTGCATCCGGATGGAACTCAGATACTCGATGCCCAGGGAAATCCCATCCCAACCTACGGCAATGCCGAGATCACGGAACTCGCCCGGGTCTTTACCGGGCTGTCTTTCGACGTCCGCTACCAATTCGGCACCGGCGGCTGGCTCGATGAGCACTATCAAAAACCAATGCGGATGTATCCCGCCTATCACGACTTCGGCTCCAAGACCCTCCTCAACGGATTCCACATTCCCGCGCGGGAAGAGAGCGAAGAGAACGGCATGGAAGATATCCGGGATGCGGTGGACAGCCTCTTTGACCATCCAAACACGCCTCCCTATGTCTGCCGGCGCCTCATCCAGTTCTTCGTCACCTCCAATCCGTCACCCGCCTACGTTCGGCGGGTGCAGGACCGCTTTGTCGACAATGGGCGGGGCATCCGCGGTGATCTCGGCGCGGTCATCAAGGCCATCCTGCTCGATCCCGAAGCCAGAGAGCCCCGCCATGCGGCCGAGGATCATTTTGGGAAACTCAAAGAGCCGGTCATGCGCACCATGGCCCTGGGACGCGCCTTCGAACTGGGCAAGGCCCATCCCAAGTTTGTCTGGTGGCACTGGGATTACGGCTACTTCGAATTCACCCTGCAGGAGCCGACCTTTTCCCCCACGGTTTTCAACTTCTTCACCCCGGAGTACCAGACGCCGGGGCCCGTCCGCGAACAGGGTTATGTCAGTCCCGCCTTTCAAATCATGGACACCTTCTCCAGCATTTCACTGGCCAACATCTTGTGGGAGTACCTGTCCGAGGGCTTTCAGGCGGAGAACGCCCAGTCCTTTCCTCTGGACTTCGGCCCCGTGCGCGCCACCGCTGCCGTTTCGCCGGAGGCCCTCGTCGATCAAATGAATCTCTTGTTCTGTCAGGGCGATCTCTCGGCTCGCGTGCGGCAGATTATCATTTCGGCCATCTCGGATCCCGCGTTCACCGAGGACGAACGCATTCTTCTCGCAGCCTACATCGCTATGGAATCCCCGGAGGGTGCCATTCAACGCTAACGGACGCACTTTTTCTCAAGCCAGCACGCACCAAATCATGAAAAACGCACTCCATACACGCCGCCGTTTTCTCGGAGAAGCAGCCTGTGCCGCCGTGGGCTCCGCCTCCGTCCTCTCCACCATGCTCAATCTGCAAATGGCCAACCACGCCGCGGCCGTTGGGAGCCCGGGCTCCGGTCAACGCAAGACCTTGGTCTGCCTCCATCTCTCGGGGGGCTGGGATTCCTACAACGTTCTCATTCCCTACGCCGCCAGCGCCGCCAGCGAGGCCGACGATGCGGTCTACGCGGAGTACAAGGCGGCCCGTTCCAATCTCGCCATCCCCCGGCAGAACCTCCTCCCCCTCACGGGGCTCACGGATGCCCAGGGCCGGAACTTCGGTCTTCACCCCAATTGCAAACGCATGGCGGAAATGTTCAACGGCCCCAGTGGCAGTCCCTATCAAGGCAAGAAACGTCTCTCCCTCATTGCCAACGTGGGAACGCTCGTCGAACCCATTTCCAACAAAAGCGAGTACTACAACGCCACCAAGGCGCTGCCCAAAGCGTTGTTCTCTCACAGAGACCAAACCGAACAATGGCAGACGTCCGTGCCCCAGGGACTCGATGTCCTCACGGGCTGGGCCGGGAGAGCCGCCGATGTGCTTCATTCGACCTTCAATACCGAACAAACGGGTGGGTTCTACATGCCGATGAGTTTTTCCCTCAGCGGAAACAGCGCCTTTCAAACGGGCGCACATCAAGGCCAGTTTGTCCTCACGCACAACGGGGCCATTTCACTCACCGGAGCCAACAACCCCAATCCACCCAGAGTGTTGGCCGCGAAGAACGCCGCCATTTCGGAGATCCTTGGGTCCCCGCTGGACTCGCATTACAAGAATCTCCTCCAGCAATCCTTTGCCAACATCACCCGGGATAGCATCGCCCGCGGTGCCACCTTTCAAGCGGAGTTCGACCGCCCCGGCTCCGTCAACGGTGTCGACGTCATCGCCACCCTCGATGCCGCCGGCTTTCCCGACTACCTGCCGGCGGCCAATCTGCGGGCCGCAGTCCAAAACCTCGCCATTCGCGAAAGCCTCAAACTCTGCCGTCAAACCATCTTCATCGAATGGGGCGGCTGGGATCACCACGGCGAACTTCTCAACACCCAGGCCGAAATGTTGTCCGTTCTCGACGACTCCCTCTACGCCTATCAGAACGCCATCGAGGCCCTCGGCCTGCAAGATGACGTCATTACCTTCACCAGTTCGGACTTCGGGCGCACGCTCCGCTCCAATGGGCAGGGCACGGACCACGCCTGGTCAGGGCATCAGCTCGTCCTCGGCGGCCCCATCGATGGCGGGAAGTTGTTAGGCCGATTTCCCTCCCTCGAGATCAATGGGGTGGACGACATCGGGCGCGGGGGACGCCTCTTTCCCCGGCTCTCCTGCGATGAATACTTCTGCGAACTCCTCCGCTGGTTCGGAGTCAACAGCTCCGACATGGACCAAGTCCTTCCCAACATCACCAACTTCTACAACCCAGGCGCGGCCAACCATCCCATTGGATTCCTCGCCTAGCGATTCCCTCCTCCCGTGAAGCGACTCTTTGCCCTCATCTACCTCTGTCTCCTGATCCAACTCGCCCTTCTCCTGTGGTGGGCCCGCAAGACAACCCCGACCCCAAGCCCGCCACCCGCGCCATCCCCGGCGACCTCTCCCGAGGAGGTCGCTCGGGAACCGCCTTTTTTGGGCGAGGTCCTTCTGGAAGACTACGCCAGCCCTCACGGGAGCGTGCAGGAAGACCTGCGCTACCTTCAGCGCGTTCTCATGAGTGTGCGCACCCTGGTCAAGACACAGGACCCGGGACGCATGGCGGTCAACGAGGACGTGGTCGAGGTCCTTCTGGGAAAGAATCCCAACAAAACCGTCTTCCTCCCCTCCTCGCACCCCGCGATCAATGAGTCGGGCCAGCTCATCGATCGCTGGGGGACGCCTCTATTTTTCCATCTCGAAGCCGCGGATTGGCTCGACGTCCGTTCCGCCGGACCCGATGGAAAACTCTTCACTGTCGATGATTGTCACCTTCACGCCGACGGGGTGTTCATGAAAAGCGATCGCCTCGCCAGCGCTCCGCATTTTTAGCCGTTTGGTGAGCGCCCCCGTCACATTCCTCCCACAGTCCCTGGAAAAACTACTCGCTTCGAAGACGAGATCGGCTTAAGTCAGCGTCAATTTATGCAAATCTTCGCGCCGAAGGAATCGGATCCTCAGGAAACCCGCGCTGCCTTGGTTCCGGAGACGGTGAGTCGCTTGGTCAAACTCGGGGCCGCGGTCACCGTAGAATCCGGCATTGGAGACGCCGCAGCCTGGCCTGACAAGAGTTACGAGGAGGCGGGCGCCACCCTTTCCCCAGACCGTCTCGCCGCCCTCGGGTCGGCCGACATCGTCTTTCGGGTAGGCAAACCGCCGGAGGCGGAAATCGACGCGCAGAAGAAGGGCGCCATCCATCTGAGTTTTCTCGATCCGTTCAACGAACGCGGGTTGATCGAGCGTTTCGCCAAAGCGGGAGTCACCGCGGTCAGCCTGGAAATGATGCCACGGACGACCTTGGCTCAGAAGATGGATGCCCTCAGTTCCCAGGCTAGTCTCGCGGGCTACCAGGCGGTGCTTCTCGCGGCCGACCGCCTGCCCAAAATCTTTCCCATGATGATGACACCCGCGGGGACGTTATCGCCCTCCCGGGTCTTCATCGTCGGCGTCGGCGTCGCTGGCCTTCAAGCCATCGCCACGGCCGGGAAACGTCTCGGCGCCCGCGTCGAGGCTTTCGATACCCGGCCGGTGGTCGAGACCGAGGTCAAGTCTCTCGGCGCCAAGTTCATCAAGATCGACATCGGTGAGACCGGCCAGACGGCCCAGGGCTACGCCAAGGAACTCACCCCGGAGCAAATCGAAAAACAACGCCAGGGCATGGCGAAGGTCTGTTCGCGGTCAGACATTGTCATCACCACGGCCAAGCTCTTTGGCCGCAAGGCGCCGGTCATCATCACCAAGGACATGGTCGCCGGCATGAGTCCGGGAAGCGTCATCGTCGACCTGGCCGCCGAGGGCGGCGGGAACGTCGAGGGCACCGTCCTCGATGAGGAAGTGGTCACGCCCAACGGCGTCCGCATCATTGGCCACGGCCGGCTGGAGTGCCGCGTTCCCCAGCACGCCAGCCAGATGTACTCCTCCAACCTGACCAATTTCGTCGACCACTTCTGGGACGAAGAAGCGAAACGGGTGAAGCTCGATCTCGACGACGAAATCCTCCAGGGCTGCGTCATCACCCATGACGGCGCCATCGTGCACGAACGATTCAAGGACAGCTAAATACCCCTCTATGGAAGCGCTCATCCTCCTCCTCTTCATTTTCGTCTTGGCCGCCTTTCTCGGCTTCGAGCTCATCGCCAAGGTACCTTCACAGTTACACACACCCCTGATGTCGGGCTCCAACGCCATCTCCGGCATCACCATCGTCGGCGCCCTCCTCGCCTCCGGCTCCACCGAGAGCGGCCCCTTCGCCCAATGGCTGGGATTCGCCGCCCTCGTCCTCGCATCGATCAACGTGGTCGGTGGCTATCTCGTAACCGATCGCATGCTCGGTATGTTCAAGAAGAAAGATCAGCCCAAGTGATTCGTTAGAGACAGGACTATGGAAGGCTTCATCAATCTCGCCTACATCGTAGCGTCGATCCTCTTCATCTTTGGGATCAAGATGCTCGGCAGTGCCGCCACCGCTCGGCGCGGCAATCTCATCTCCTCCCTCGGGATGCTTCTCGCCGTGGTGGTCACGCTGCTCAACCGGCAAGTCATCACGAGTTACACCCTGATCGCAGGCGGTCTGGCGCTTGGAGCCCTCATCGGCTTCGTCGCCGCCAAGCGGGTCCAGATGACGGGCATGCCCGAACTTGTGGCCCTCTTCAACGGCTTTGGCGGTCTCGCCAGTCTCCTGGTCGGCTGGGCCGAATTCACCCGGGCGCAGAATCTCCAGTGGGCCGAGGCCAGCTTCCCCAATCCGTCGTTCACCGCATTTGTCATCGTCCTCGCCATCCTCATCGGCGGGATCACCTTCACCGGGAGCCTCGTCGCCTACCTCAAACTCTCGGGCAAAGTCTCTGGCAAACCGACTAATTTCCCCGGCCAGAACGCCTTCAACGCCGTCTTGTTCCTCGCCCTCTTGGGCATGGGCATCTTTCTCGCCATGAGCTACGACAACGGCGCCGCCCTCACCCTCTTCTACACCATCATGGGCATCGCTCTCTTGCTCGGTGTCTTGGGGGTGATCCCCATCGGGGGCGGCGACATGCCGGTGGTGATCTCCTTCCTCAACAGTTGCTCCGGTCTCGCCGCCGCTGCCGCCGGCTTCGTCATCCTCAACAACGTGCTCATCGTCGCTGGCTGTCTCGTCGGAGCCAGTGGATTGATCCTCACCGTGATCATGTGCAAGGCGATGAACCGCACCTTGGGGAACGTCTTCTTCAGCGGCTTCGGCGGCGCCTCGACCAAGGGTGGCAGCAAGGTGGAAGGCGAAATGAAGGCCATCACCATCGAGGATGCCTACTACGTTCTCGAGGCCGCCAAGAGCGTCGTCGTCGTCCCGGGCTACGGCATGGCCGTCGCCCAGGCGCAGCACGCTGTGAAAGAGCTGGGAGAGATCCTGGAGGACAATGGCGCTGAAATCCGTTACGCCATCCATCCCGTGGCCGGACGCATGCCGGGCCACATGAATGTGCTCCTGGCAGAGGCCGACGTCCCCTACGAGCAACTCTGTGAGATGGATGCGGTCAATCCCCTGATGCAGACCGTCGACGTCGCCATCGTCATTGGCGCCAACGATGTGGTCAACCCCGCCGCCGCCGAAGATGAGAGCAGCGCCATTTACGGCATGCCCATCATCAACGTGCACGAGGCCAAGACCGTGTTCGCTCTCAAGCGCGGCCAAGGCGCCGGTTTCTCCGGCCTGGTCAACGCCCTCTTTTTCCGCCCCAACTGCCGCATGCTCTACGGCGACGCCAAGGCCACCGTCTCTTCTTTGGTGACGCAGTTTGATGATTGATCGAGCGTGAGACTGTAAGGGAAGGGGACTTGTGAGCGTTCCAAGGAAGCCTCACGGCTTTCCCTACGAGAATAGCTCTTCGACTGCAAACTCACTCACGTTTTATCACAGCGCTGGGCACTACTACCAGCAAACAGCCCCCCGCGTCACTGCGCCGTCCTACTGCCAAAAGCAGTCGTATTTCTTCTCCCTGATGCCAAGGTAGTCCGCCATGCGTCATCACCGGCCTGCACTGGGATTCATCTTCGTCACCCTCGTCATCGATATTCTCGGAATCGGGATCATCGTTCCGATTCTTCCGAAACTGGTGGAAGAGTTCCAGAGAGGGAGCCTCACCGCGGCCTCACACACCTTCGGTTGGCTGGCGGCTCTCTACTCCCTGATGCAGTTTCTCTTCGCTCCCCTCTTGGGGAGTCTCTCGGATCGCTTTGGGCGCCGGCCGGTCATTCTCCTGTCGTTGCTGGGCGCGGGCCTGGATTACTTTCTTCTCGCCTACGCACCCAATCTGACGTGGTTCTTCATCGGACGGATCATCGCGGGGATCACCGGAGCCAACTTCGCCGCCGCTGCCGCTTATATCGCCGATGTCAGTCCTCCGGAAAAACGAGCGACGAACTACGGCTTGATGGGCGCCGCCTTTGGACTCGGATTCATCATCGGTCCCGCCTTGGGAGGCCTGTTAGGGGAAGTGAGTCTTCGATTGCCCTTCATCGTCGCCGGCGGCCTCACCTTGCTCAACTGGCTCTACGGCACCCTGGTTCTCCCCGAGTCGCTTACTCGAGAGAATCGCCGTACCTTTTCCTGGAAACGCGCCAATCCCGTGGGAGCCCTCCTCGATCTCAGGCGCTATCCCATGGTCCTCGGACTCTCCTGGAGCTTTCTCTTCATCAGCGTGGCCCATCAGGTTTTTCCCAGCATCTGGGTCCTCTACACGGGCTACCGCTTCGACTGGACCTCAAAGGAAGTCGGTCTCTCTCTCGCCCTGGTGGGTCTCATGGCCGCCCTGGTCCAGGGAGGCCTTACCCGGGTCGTCGTTCCCAAGTTAGGCGAACAGCGGGCCGCTCTCCTCGGCATGGGCATCACCGTCTTGAGTTGTGTCGCCTACGGTCTGGCAACCCAGAGCTGGATGGTCTACACCACCATTGTTTGGGGCGCGCTCGGAGGCTTGGCCGGTCCCGCGATTCAAGGTTTGGTCTCCCAGCAAGTCGGTCCCGATGAACAAGGCGGCGTGCAGGGATCTCTCACCAGTCTAACCAGTGTCGCCGGAATCATCGGCCCACCCATTGCCACGGGCCTGTTCGGCTACTTCATCAGCAGTCGCGCCCCGATCCTCCTGCCCGGCGCGGCCTTCTTCTGCAGCGCCGTGCTCGTCGTGATCGGAATGATGCTAGCGAAAAACGCTTTCCGCAAAATCACAAGGCCCCCCTTTAAGTCGAACAACGACTCTGACAACGACCACGAAGACAAGGCTTCGCCGGCGACTACTTCATGATGGCGAATCGCTGCCGCAGAAGATCGGCCGGCTTGGCATCGCCCACCTTCTCCTGGCTCGCATCGATCCACTTCTGCTCCAGCGTGTTCTTCGAAGGCCGGTCCGTTTCGTAGTAGACGCCAAACTTCCCGGGATACTGCTCGTCGGCCAGTTGAAAGGCGGCCACTTCGTCAGACACATCATGTCTCTCCTTGTCTTCCGGAGTGTCGTCCCACTTCTTCTCCTCGATGGTCTCGAACACCCCGCCTTTGCGCGGCATGCTGTCATCAAAGGATCCTGGATTGAAAATGACGCACTCGGACAGGGTCTGGACCACGGAAAAACCGGGATGCAGGATGGCACGCTCATACATCGCCATCATGTGCTTCACCTGGGAGGCGTGCGACCGCGCGACAAAGGTAGCTCCCGAGGCGACGAGCTTCTTCATTGGATTCACCGGACGATCGATCGCGCCCGTGGGATCCGTTTTCGTCTTGTAACCGACCTTCGATGTCGGAGACGTCTGTTTCTTTGTCAGACCATAGACGTAGTTGTCCATGATGACGTAGGTCAGATTCACATTCTTCCGCGCGCAGTGTTCCAGGTGATTTCCCCCGATGGAAAAGCCATCGCCGTCACCGCCAAAAACGAAGACGTGGAGATCCGGACGCGAGAGGCTGACCCCGGTGGCCAGGGCCAAGGCCCGACCATGGATGAAGTGCAGACCGTGTGAGTTGACGAAATAAGGAAAGCGGGAGGAACACCCGATGCCCGCGATGGTGACGATCTTCTCCTGCGGGATCTGGAGTTTTTCCAGTACCTTGAAGAACGACGCCAGAACGGCGAAATCGCCACAGCCAGGGCACCACGTTGGGTGGTCGGCGATGAGCTTCTTCTTCGTGAGTTTCTCGGGGGCAGCAACAGCAGTGTCCGACATGGATCCGGGAGAGTGATTCTCTATTGAAATGAAGGGGAGGGAGGGAGGAAAGAGCCGTGAGATCAGGAAGCCTGCGTGTGATGATCGATACCAGCAAGAATATCGCGTATCTTGAAGGTGAGTCCATCGGTTTTGGTGATGCTCTTGATTGCCGGATTGCAATAGCGGGCGCGCAGCAGCGTGGCCAACTGCCCATTTCCGTAGAGACCCTGGTCGTTCATCTCCGCAACCAGCACGTGGTCAAACTGCTCAAACAAGGCCCCCAGATCATTCGGCAGCGGGTGGAGATGTCTGATCTGCACGTGGCTGACCTTGCGTCCGCCATCGCGCAAGCGTTCCGTCGCCTCGCGCAACGGCCCATAGGTCGAGCCCCAGCCTGCCAAGAGAATCTCGCCGCTCTCGTCACCGTAGACCTCGGATGACGGCAGCGTCTCCATGAGCTTCTTCAGCTTGTCTCGCCGGCGATCCGTCATCCTCTGGTGCAGTTCCGGGTTGGCCGAAGGGTGTCCCCACTCATCGTGCTCCAGACCAGTGACCACCGGGTAC
>JANQJH010000477.1 GCA_028281705.1 Verrucomicrobiales bacterium | reverse complement strand
ACCGACTTCAATCGTCCGCCCCCCAATGAGGCGGTGGCCTTTGGATCCCGTGACGATGACGTTGTTGGAGCCCATGCCGGCGATGTAAGCCCGGCCGCTGTTCTTCGTCCAAACCACGGCGCGCGGGTCACCGATGGAGAGATCGCGCGTCTCCTGAGGCACGGTGGGCACCGTGTAATCCAAGTGCGGATTGAGATCGGTATTCGATACCGTCTCCAGCGTTCCATCGGCGTGGAGCCGCACCGTGGCCTGCCTCGCCTGGACGAAGATGCCCTTGAGTTTGGGTTCATAGCGGATGTGATTCAGAGCCTCCGTCCCAATGACGGACACGGTGCCATCAGAGGCATTCACATCGATGCCCATGACGATATTCATCAGGCTCTTGGCATAGCGAACGGTGTTCGTCTGGGTATCGAGCACGGCGATATCGTGATCCACGACATCCCAGCCCTCCACGCGCCCCGATTCCCTGGCATAGGCGCCACTAACAAATTCCGTCCAATCGCCCTCGTTGTCATCCATCCACCGCCCTTCCGGCGATTTCTTGACGATGAGACCGACGGGAGGCCGGTCGGTCCAGAGCAATCGATCCGGAGTCGTTTTGTCACCGTCATTAGGCGGCGGATTGACGCCCGCGTAAGGACCCCGCGGATCGTTGACCACGTTTGGCGGGTAGGCCAGGAGATCGTCATTGGCCCGCCCGCCACCCAAGGTGGTGGTGCTGTTTCCCGATTCGAAAATGGCGGCGTAGACATAACGGCCGTCCGGCGAGACGGCCAGCGCGCGCGGGTCCTCACCTTTGATCGAAATCACCTCCGGTTCCGCTTCGAGATCGGCGAGATCATAGGCCAGCAGGCAATTGACCTGCGAGCAACTGACAAAGGCACGGTTCGAGGCCTCGGAGAAAACGACATCGGCAGGTTCGTCGCGGGTCTTGAGGACGCGCTTGAGAACGCCCGAGGGCAGTTCGACGAGACTCACAGAATCCGAGACGTGATTCACCGCCCAAAGTTCCGTATCCGTTCGAAAACGCACCGAGACCGGATCCAACCCGGTGAATATCGATTGGCGGTGTTGGGGAATGCCATCGACCAACTCAAAAAGTTCGACCGTGTTGGCATAGGTGTTGGCCGCCGCGAGCCAGGTCTGGTTCGGACTCAAGGCCAGTGGGCGCACGTGCGGCGACTCGAGATTGACTGGCGGAAGCTGCTGCAGCCGGGAGAATGTGAGATTGAGATCCCGGGAGATGGGGACTTCCGAGGGTGTGAAGATGCTATCGAGGGTTTGAGCTCCCGAGGACGAAAGAGCGGCTAGGGAAATCAACAAGACCGGCAAGGGTGTCCTTTTCATAAGCGAGGCAAGTTGGAGGGCAATGGGTCAATTGGTGAGGTTACCCACCCGGCACCTCGAAGGGAAGCCCGGAACGAGATCCGCTCCGGCTGGTTCGCCCCTCGAGGCAGGTGGGTCATCACCAAGGAGTCGCCTCCCGAGGGCGAAATGTGACACTCAATTTCCCCGGAAGACTTCTACCCGTAAGTGACCGCCGTGTGCCGGGCAATAACGTCGAAGAGTTGCCGCTTGTCGAAGGGTTTAGTCAAATAATCCGCACAGCCGGCGTTGAGGGCTTCCTGGCGATAACTCTCGATGGCGTAGGCCGAGAGGAAAATGATGGTGGGCCGGTTTCCGTTGGCCTGCTGGACGATCTCCCGGGTGGCCTCCATGCCGTTCATCAGGGGCATATCATTGTCCATGAAGATCAGATCGGGCTGCCATTCCTTCCATCCTTCCACGGCCTTTTTGCCATTGTCAGCCTCGAAGACGGTGAAGCCCGCCTTGTCCAAGAGCGTCCGCAGCAAGAGGCGATTGGGCAACTGGTCCTCGGCAATGAGGACGCGGAACTCACCGGTGTCCTCCGAGAGTCGTGGAATCTCGGCCCCGGATGTGTTCCGCCTGCCGGAGGATTCGGTCTCGCCCTCCAGCTCGCCACACACAATGTCAAAGGCGAACACCGTGCCCTCATTCAGCTTGCTGCGCACGGATACCTTCCCGCCCATGAGTTCGATGAAGCTCTTGCTGATGGGAAGGCCGAGTCCGGTGCCCTGGCCCGACTGACGGCCGGAAGCGGTCTGAGCGAACTTCTTGAACAGTTTGGGCACCTCGCTCTCGGCGATCCCGCAGCCGGTATCGGCCACGGCGAACCGAAGCCGGATGGGTTTTTCGTAGTCGGACTCACGGTCAACCGTCGGACCCAAATGCTCCACTACGAGGGTGATCGTGCCCCCTTTCGGGGTGAACTTGATCGCGTTTCCAATGAAGTTGATGATGATTTGACGCAGCTTCACCTCATCTCCCTGAACCTTGCCCGGGAGGCTCGTCCTGCGCTTCACCGCCACGGAAATACCGGCGCCCTGAGCCCGCACTCGCATCATGCTGGCCACGTCATCGACAAACTGATCGAGCGGGAAGGGTTTCTCGTTCAACTCGATCTGTCCCTGCTCGATCTTCTCCATATCGAGGATCCCGTTGACGGTCTCCAGGAGGTGCATCCCGCTGGCGTTGACGATGCCGAGGGTCTTGCGATGCTCATCGGAGACGGTGGCATCATCGTTGAGCAGCTGGGTGAACCCGATGATCGAATTCAGGGGCGTCCGGAGTTCGTGTGTCATCTTGGCGAGGAAGTCGCTCTTCGCCCGGTTGGCATCCTCCGCCGCTTTTCGCGCCGCCTGGAGGGCGACCTTGGTCTTCTTTTCCTCCAGAAGAAGTTCATGATGCGCCATGGCCCGGCCGATCTGCGCCGCCACCGTTTCCATCAACTGGATGTCCTCCGCCTTCCATTCCCGGGGCTGGCTATCGGCGACGATGAGGAGTCCATTGGCCGTGCCCTGGTCCGAGGTTTGGAGCAACATGAGGGCATGGATGCCCGACGCCGCCATCGGGCCGCCGCCGCGATCACGACTCACGTCACTCAAGGCCAGGGTCTCGCCGCGGGTGAGCAATTGCTGGATCAGGGGATGATTCGCCGGGATTTCTTGGGGCGAGACCACCCGGCGGGACGGATCGACGCGTTCACCCACGAGAACGAGGCGGCCCTCACCGCTCGTCCATCGGTAGACTCCGCTAAAGGGGGCGCCGAAGTAGTTCGTGATGCGATCGAGGGTCTGAACGTAGAGCCCCCCGGGGTCGGCATCGGGGCTCTCCGCGGTGGAACTCAGGACCATGGCACGCTGCAGCTCATTGGCCAGGGCGGCCTCCGCCCGGTTCCTCTCGTTTTCCAAGACTTCGCGCTGACGCACGATCACCCGGTGGTGTCGCCGCACGAGGTAGATGATAAACAGGGCGACGAGTACGACCCCGCCGATGACGAAGGAGACCAGGGCCCACCAGGTCCGGTACCACGGCGGCAGGACGCTCAGTTTCATGACGGCACTGTTCCGGTTCCAAAGGTCGCCCCCCAGGGAGGCTTGTACTTCGAAGGTGTAGTCTCCCGGCGGCAAGCCGTTGTAACTGGCGCGCCGCTCTTTTCCCGCGTGCGTCCACGCCTCCTCCAGCGGCATCATGCGAAACCGAAAAACACTCGGCGTGGGTACGGTGTAATCCAGCGTGGCGAAGGTGAAGGCGACACGCGTTCGCTTGTCATAGGGGAGTTGCAACAGATCCGTTAGGCCAAGGGGCTTCTGCAAGTAGGGATTTTCAGGCGATGGTTGCACCAGTTGCCCGTTCATCTCCAACCCGGTGAGAACAGGCTGCCGCGCGCTGTGACGCTCCGGCAGAGTCCGGGTATCAATCACGTTTAAGCCGCGGCTTCCGCCGAAATAAAGCCGGTCTTGGCGATCCCTCGCATAGGCCTTGGGGTGGAAGCTCATCGACTGGAGCCCGTCATCGACATCAAAAACGCGGAATTGCCCATCGCCAAGAAAGCAAGCCAAGCCATGACCGGTACTCAGCCACATTCGGCCTTCGTCGTCTTCCACCAGGCCGTAAACGTCGTTGTCCGGAAGGGCACTGTTGTGCCAATTGAAATGCTCTAACACTTGCGTTTCCGGCGAAAAGATCGACACACCCTTGCCCGCGAAGCCTATCCAAAGGCGCCCCGCACGATCCTCGAGCATCACCGTCACCGTTCCGCTAGTCAACAGCGGACTCAGCGCGCGAAAGGAGGAGGCGGCCTCGTCGAACACCTGGACCCCGGCGTTCTCCGCCCCGACGAGGAGGTTTCCTTTGCCGTCGACGTAGAGTTCGTGCACGACGTCATTACCCAGGGAGCGGGGGTCCTCGGGAT
>JANQJH010000466.1 GCA_028281705.1 Verrucomicrobiales bacterium | reverse complement strand
GGGGCCGTCTCCGCCTCAATGAATATGGTCGGCAACATCGGCGCGGCCATTAGCGCGATCGCTTTTCTGCTCTTTGCCGACGCCAACCATTTCTTCTTCACCGCCGCTGCCCTCAACGTGGTTTCGATCGGCTGTTGGTGCCTGATGAACCCCTATGCGGCGCCGGGCACGGGCCGGCCTGCCAAGCAAGTGCGGGTTCGGTTCGCGGCCATGATCACCTTCATTTTCCTGCTCACCGGTGTGGCCGTTGGCTACAATATCTACCGGGCCTATAAAAAGAACAGTGGTGCGGCAACTGCCGCTCCAGTGCAGGTCGTGGAGCCCGAGGGTAAGCCTGCAGCTGCAGGGCGGTGACCGGCAACCGGGAATCCTGCTACCGTCGACGGGCGTCTCTCGCCAGTGGCGAAGCTGCAGACCCGAAAGAAGCAGGAAGTCTAGCTAGCTAACATTCTATCCACGCGGCTGGAAGGCGCAGCCTTCTGTCTTCAATGCCGGCAAGAAGAAAATCGACGAATCGCTGAGCATAGGGGTTCGAGCCATCGGTACCAAAGTAGCACATGACCGACGTGTTTGGCAGTTCCGGCAGGTCGCCTTCTAACAAAGGCATGTCTTCCAGAATAGCGGAGACGGGCAACACGCTAACACCCAAACCAGCACGGATTGCGGACTGCACGGCGTGCACCGAGTTGGCATCGATCGAGAGTTTCCACGACTTCCTCGCCTTGGTGAGCGCATCGAACGCGATCTGCCGGTAGCTGCACGGCGCATGCATCAGCACCAGTTCGACGGGATCGGGGGAGTCAGCCACGAAATCGCCTGATCCTGTCCAAACCAATTGCTCTTCCCATAGCAGTCGCCCACCGGTTGCCTCAGGGCCTGCAAAGACCACATCGAGTTCGTTGCGATCCATCGTTTTGAGCATTTCACCGCCAGATCCCAACACGAGACTTAAGTCGCAATTCGGATGCGCCCGCCGAAAGCGCGCGAGCAAGGTGTGCAAGTGCTGCGGCACGAGGTATTCGGCAAAGCCAACACGCAGGACAGTTGCTTCGTCCGGCGAGGACACCGCCAAGATGGCCTCATCGGCCAGCTCTAGAATGCGTCGGGCGTAACTGACAAAGGTTTCCCCGATGGGCGTGATCGCAACGGATCGGCTCGTGCGCTCCAGCAGTTTGACTCCCAAGCGCTCTTCCAGCTTGGCAATTTGGAGGCTGATGGCTGACTGGGTGCGGTTGACCCGCCTGGCTGCTGCGGTAAAGCCGCCTTCCTCGACCACAGCCACCAAGGTGCGCAGGCTGATCAGATCTGTCTCCAGCTTAAACGCAGATCTATTCGAATCGCTCATCAGATCAATTTAAACAAACAATTATGCAAATCAAACTTAGACCCCATCATCACTCATGGAAAACGACATATGGATTAAATCCTTCAATTGACACCCGAATCACATGAAAGCCATCGGATACAGCCAAGCCGGATCGATCAGCGCACACGATGCCCTGGTCCGATTTGAAACAGAAACGCCGCAGCTCCGGCCACGCGACCTCTTGGTCGAAGTGCACGGGATCTCGGTCAATCCCGTCGATGTCAAAGTGCGAGCCCACATGGCCCCCGAGAATGGCAACAAGATTATCGGCTATGATGCCGCAGGCGTCGTCCGTGCGGTAGGCAGTGAGGTCAGCAATTTCAAAGTGGGCGACGACGTGTTCTACGCCGGCGACATTACCCGACCCGGCACCAACGCTGAGCTGCATGCCGTCGATGAGCGCATCGTGGGAATGAAACCGAAGTCGCTCGATTTCGCAGAGGCTGCCGGTTTCCCGCTCACTTCGATCACGGCGTGGGAAATCCTGTTCGATTCTCTCGCGCTGAAGGAAGGATCGGGCGAAGGTGAGAGCCTCTTGATCATCGGCGGTGCTGGCGGCGTGGGCTCCATCCTTGTCCAATTGGCCAAGAAACTCACCGGACTCACCGTCATCGCCACAGCATCGCGCCCCGACACCGTCGAGTGGGTTGAAAAGATGGGAGCCGATCACGTGATCAACCATCGCAAGTCGCTCATCGACCAGATGAATGCTCTGGAGCTCGAGCCTCGCTACGTCGCCTCACTGAACGGCACTGAAGGTCACTTCCCCGCCATCGTCAAACTCATCAAGCCGCGTGGCCACATCGCATTGATCGACGACCCAGAGACGCTCGATATCGGCACGATCAAGCCCAAGGCGCTTTCCCTTAGTTGGGAGTTCATGTTCGCCCGCTCCATGTTTCAAACGGACGACATCGACCAGCAGAGCCGGCTGCTCAATCGGATCTCCGGGCTGATTGACGACGGAACCTTGACGAGCACCGTGACCAACAATCTCGGAAAGCTCAGTGTCGAAACCCTGACTGAAGCCCACATTCAGCAAGAGAGCGGCCGTGCCATCGGCAAAAACGTACTCGACGGCTTCTCCTCTTGATCGGGCGCCGTAGAACCTAACCGAAAACTAATCATATTGTGAATTACGAAGGCTACACCACATTCAAAGCAGATCGGAACGAGGGCGTCCTCACGGTCACCATCGATTTCCCGCCGGTAAATCTCCAAGGTCAGGAGATGCTGGCCGACCTGAACACACTTGCGATGAGGCTCGAACGCGACCGCGAAACCAAGGTGGTTGTCTTCCAGTCGGCGCACCCGGAGATCTGGGTTTGTCACTACGACACGAATCTCTTGAAGGACATGTCGACCGAGGCTGTTTCCCGCGATGAAGTGGAACTGCTCGATCTGCAATCCGTGTTAGAGCGCATCAGCAATCTGCCGCAGGCGACCATCGCCAAGCTCGAGGGCTTTGCCCGCGGTGGAGGGCATGAGTTCGCGCTCGCCTGTGACATGCGTTTCGCGGCGCGGGGCAAGTTCAAGTTCATGCAGATGGAAGTCGGCATGGGGATCCTTCCCTGCGGCGGTGGGGCATCGCGCATGGCGCGTCAGGTCGGTCTCGGCCGCGCGCTGGAGATCATCCTGAGCGCCCGTGACTTCGGTGCTGATGAAGCGGAAGCCTACGGCACGATCAACAAGGTGCTTGACCCGGACGAGATTGGTGAATACGTCGACACGCTGGCCAAGCGGATTGCCAAGTTCCCGGCGGAATCGATCAATGCCTGCAAGCAGGCGGTCTACGAATCCATCGACAGGCCGATCGACGAAGCCCTCCGGGTGGAGGCCTACTGGCTCTATCAGGCGACTAGCAAGACTCCCGCCATCAGGCGTTTCACCATCGCCGACGATAAAGGCATGCAGAATGACATGGAGAACCAGCGGAACTGGAATGATCTGGTGATGAACGTTCAGGAGATTGAGTGATGCGAACACTGGAAGAACTACCCGTTGCGGTTTGGGGAATTCAGTCGCTTTGGATTGCGCATGCGGAGCAACGGGACTACTTCTCTGCCTCGCGTGGCTCAGGCTTCTTGGGCTTCTTCGTGAAAGGGATGACTGGACGTGGAACTTTTTCGTTCGGATTCCGAAAGACGTAGGGTTCCCAAATAGCGCGGGCTTTCTCCCACTCAGCGAGAGTGCGCGTGGGATACCAGCCAGGAGCGCCGTGTTTGACGAAATCAAAGTCGGCACTCTCTTGGATCCATTGGCCGACGGTAGGTATTGGGCAAGTGTCTGGGTAGATGCCTTTCCCGCGAAACGCCTCCGACACCCCCCGGTCCTCGATGACGTTTGCGCGCCAGTCTTGCAGTCTTGCAGTCTTGCGAGTAATCTGGCCTTCACCTCGGCATAGTTGGGATCGTCTGCCACATTGTGCACTTCGTGAGGATCCTTGCGGAGGTCAAAGAGTTCGATTTCGGGTTTGCCAGGCGCCATGAAGGCGGCTTGTTCCGGGGTGAGCTTGCCTTTGAGATAGAGCACGCTGAGTTCCGCCAGGGGAGGGTAGGCGCCTTCTTTGTAGAAGCTGAATTGGCAATAGGGGCGCTCGGGCATGAGGTTGAGTATGAGCTTGTATTCCTTGGAACGGATAGAGCGCATGGCATCGTGGGTGATGTCCATTTTGTCGCGGGCGGCAAAGACGAATTCGCGTTCCTGAATCTCCTTGTTGAGGAGGCTCTTCCCATGGAGCGGCACGGGAGGTGTGACGCCTGCGGCTTCAAGAACCGTGGAGCAGATATCGATCGACATCACGAGATCATCACTGACCTGAGCAGGTTTTACCTTTCCTGGCCAACGCATGATCATGGGAATGCGTGTGCCTTCGTCGTAGAGAAACTGTTTGCCTCGAATGTGACAGCGACCATGATCGCTGATGAAGAAGACGATGGTGTTCTCGGTGAGACCCTCGTCCTTGAGGCGTTGCAAAAGTGCGCCCACTTCGCGATCGACGAGTTGCATTTGTTCCAGGCCGTTGGCCCAATCGCGGCGAATGAAGGGTGTGTCAGGATAGTACGGGGGAAGTTCCACATCCTTGATGTCGATGGGGCGCTGCGGATCTCGATTCCACGATCGATGCGTGCCGCCAAACGTGATGCGGGCGAAGAAGGGTTGGTCAGGCTTGCGCTCGCTCCAATCCTTGCCCATGAACAGCTCCTCTCTCGAATTCGGCAAGAAATTGCAATCCGTCTTCCAACTCATGACACACGTGAAGTAGCCAGCATCGGCGAGGAGATGCGGAATGGGACGAATGCCGTACGGCAGAGGCTTCTTGTTGGGCGTCCGATGTTGGTGAGCACCGATATAGTTCTGGTGGAAGCCGGTCATCATGGCCGAACGAGAGGTCGAGCAGACGGGCGAGGTCGTGAAGGCTCTTTCGTAGCGGATGCCTTCCGATGCCAGCTGATCCACATGTGGCGTGTGGATGCCCTTCGTGCCATAGCACGACAAGTCGGGGCTCCAATCCTCGATGGTGATCCAAAGTATGTTGGGTTGGGCCGCGAAGGTCTGAGAGACGAACACGGAGGCGAGGAAGAGGGCGAATATTGATGGTCTCATGAATGAAGCGAGAGTTCGAGGAGTGTCAGCGAGCAAGAGCGTATCATCGTACTATAGGCGGAGTCTTTACAATGGGAATGGCAAAGCGATTTCCAGCTTGTTTGGAATAGCTCGGTTACTGTGTGATCATCTCTACGCCGCTGAAGACCGCACGGATCCTCCTGGCTTCTTGACTCCTCTCATCGTTAAAGAAGTCGATGGTGTTTAATCCATTGAGACGGTCGGTAAACAGATTGACGTCATCGAGGGAGGAATCCAGACGTTTCTCATTGAAGTTGCCGACGGATCTCCCGTGATCGATTTGAGCGGTGGGGAGAACTTCCATGTCGCGGTGGCTCAGGATCGGGTTGATGGCGAATCTCAGGATACTGAGCAAGCGAACAGGAGTGCCGCACCACGTGGTACCACGGGATAGCAAGTGACATCACAGATGTCCCTGATTCAGACCCACGGGTCGTATTGCGTTTCGATTTTGGTGCCATCTAAGGATCTGGAATCTTCGCCCCAACATCGGTGCGCCAAGCAGCGAGTTTTTTCTTTAGCAGGGCAACGGTCTCCGGGTTCTGGGATGCGACGTTCTTTGATTCGGAGGGATCGTGACCCAGATGGAAGAGTTGGTCCTCACCGGATCGGAACTTTTCGATCAGTTTCCAGTGATCCAATCGAATCGCCCCGGCTGAGACGCCCCCAAGAAAATGTGGCTTGTCTAGAGGATAGTGCCAGGCGAGAAATTCGCGCTCGGGGCGCACACTGGGATTCTCCCAAGTCGGCTGCATGGAAACGCCATCGAGGATTTGATCGGGGGCGGTGCGAATGCCTGCCGCACCCAGCAAGGTCGGGTAGAAATCGGTGTTCATGGTTGGAATGTCCGAGACTCCTTGCCCCTTGATGCGGGCGGGCCACCGGACGATCAGGGGCACGCGGATGCCACCCTCATACAGTTGGCTCTTGCCGCCGCGCAGTGGCGCGTTCGATGTCACGTTGGTCTCGCCCCCGTTGTCACTGGTGAAAATGAGGATGGTGTTCTCCGCCAATCCGAGTTCCCCCAGCTTGGCGGCGATCAATCCGATTCCTTCATCGATCGATTGTAGCATGGCGGCCAGGTGGGGATTGTGATGGGCTGCCCAGTGGTTTCCCGGGTCGCCTTTTCTCAGACCGGCATCCTGGCAGAGATAGCATTTCTCGCGGGTCGATTCGCCGGGAGGATGCTTCTTGCGGTATTTCTCAACGAGTTCTGCGCGCCCGTTGAGGATGGTGTGAGGTGCGTAGTGGCTGAGATATAGAAAGAAAGGGCGATCCTTGTTTCGGGCGATGAAATCAACGGCTTCCAGGTTGAGCCGATCCGTCAGGTACTCGGTTTCCCCAAGGCGATTCTTCCCGAGGTCAATCCAGCGAACCGGCTGCGTGCGAAAGACATAGGGCCAGGTGTTGGCGCCGTTGCCCACCGACTTCACCTCGCTCCCGACATTCCAATCGAACCCGTGATCCTTCGGTCTCAGTTCGACCTCCGCGCCGTGGTATTTGTAGCCGGTGAGATGCCATTTGCCAACCATGCCGGTAGCGTAACCATTCTGTTTCAAGAGTTCCGGAAGGGTGTCCTGTTCGGGCGGCAGACCATTGCTGGCGTCGGGGCGCAAGTAATCGGTGAGACCGAGCCTTGCGGGAGATTGGCCGGTCAGGAGAGCAGCCCGGTAGGGCGAACACACCGGCGCGGCGGCATAGGCTTGCGTGAACCGCATTCCCTCCTTCGCAAGCCGGTCCAGATGCGGTGTTTCGTGAAACCGGTTGCCGTAGCACCCCAGCTCACTCCAGCCCAGATCGTCGGCCAGGACAAAGACGATGTTCGGCTGGGCCGCGGGTTTGGCGAATGCTCCGACTAACAGTGAGAGTAGAAAGATATGAAGAAAGCTGGCAAAACGGATCATTGGATGTGATGACAATGACGATGATTCGTGATCAGCCCGGATCGATCAAGAACTACGTTCTCGACGAGCCAAAGGGGACGGAGCGGGGAATTGGCGCGACAGAGCGGGCCCGAGGTGGCAAGCTGGCGTGATGAGAACACGACGCTTTTGCCTCGGTCTGGCTTGGAGTATTCTAACAATGTCCAGCGCCTGGGCGCAGCATGACATCAAGACGACGCCGGTTTTCCAGCGGCTCAAAGCCTACATCGATTCCGTTCCGGCAATCGATACGCACGATCACCTCCGCCGCTTTGAAGACATTCCGCATCGTGTGCGCACTCCCGATGGCGAGGGCCTCACACTCTACAGCATCTGGCAGGGGAGCTACTACGTGTGGAACCACCCGCTCACGCCTTGGCCGTCCTCCGGTCAATTCTCGGACTGGTGGGCCGAGGCCAAGCACACCTTCGACGACGCCCACGCCGCGAGCTTTTACCGCTACCTTCTGCCTGCGTTCAAGGATCTCTACCAGGTTGATTTCGATCGCATCACCGATGCCCAAGCCACCGAGCTCAATGCGAAGATATTCAAAAACTATCAGAATGACGAATGGCTTCGTGAAGTGATCACTGAGAAGGCTAACATCGAGCTGATGTTTATCGATCCCTACTGGGCGCGTTTGCAGTTTGAGACCGCCTATCCCTTCGCCGTGCCCTTGTTGAACGTCACCACCCTGATGCGCGGCAGCCACGTCTCGCAGTTTGAATTGGCGAGCGACAATCCTTACCGTTATGCAAGGAAACACAGGTTGAAGTGTGACACGTTTGAAGAGTTTCTAGTGGTCGTGGAGGCCATCTTTGAAGATGCGAAGAAGTCGGGCGCGATTTGTCTGAAATCGACACAGGCCTATCAGCGAACTCTGCGTTACGAAAAGATCACCCGGGATCGAGCCGCCGAGGTTTTTGGCAAACCCAAACACGAGATCAGTTTCAAGGAGCAGCAGGACTTCGAGGACTTCATGTTTTGGCGAGTCTGCGAGCTGAGTGCGAAGTACGATCTTCCCTTTCAGATCCACACCGGCCAGGCGCGCATTCAGGGGTCCAATCCAATGTTGCTCGTCGATCTCATTGCCGCCAATCCCAAGACCAAATTCATCTTGTTCCACGGTGGGTATCCATGGATTGGCGAAACGGGGGTGATTGCGATGCGCTATTCGAATGTGTGGGTCGATTCCGTGTGGTTGCCGACCTTGAGCTACACTATGGCAAAGCGTGCCTATCAGGAATGGCTCGAGGTCATGCCGTCCGACCGCATCATGTGGGGCGCGGACACGGTGCAAGCCGAGGGCATCTACGGTGCCACCGAGTTCACCCGCCGCTGTATCGCGGAAGCGTTGGCGGAAAAAGTGCTGAAGGGCGAATTGTTAGAAAAGCATGCGAATCGCATCGGCAAGCAAGTGATGCGTGACAACGCCTTGAAGCTGTTTCCCAGCCTCCATGAGCGTTTGTGGAAAACGAAGGCTGTGGAGTAGTAGAGCGACGGGGATGGGCGCTTTGGCATTCGGTTGGATTCGGACAAGGACGACGAGCTCAGCCATTGATGATCGTCGATTGCCCTACTTCAAATAGTGGAGCCAGTGGTGCGGACACTCCTG
>JANQJH010000436.1 GCA_028281705.1 Verrucomicrobiales bacterium | reverse complement strand
CAGCTCTGACAAACTCCGAGGAATCCTGCATGCTGCAATACTCCGAAGAGGTCACCGCCTCCTTCGTCACCTGTCATTGTGGTTATGCCGAAGTCCCTCAACGCTTGACTCGCGAACGCCTCCGGGAAGTCATCGATCTCACCCACAAAGCCCTGACAAAGATCGAGAAACGCCCCGCGAAATTGGTGGCCCTCGGACTCAATCCGCACGCGGGCGAGCACGGGCTCTTTGGCAATCGCGAGGAAGAAACGATCATCGTGCCCGAACTGGATGACGCCCGGGCACGTGGCATCGACATCACGGGCCCGGTCCCGCCGGATACCGCCTTCTTGCCACACGTTCGCGCAAAGACTGATGCCTTCATCTGCATGTACCACGATCAAGGCCACATCCCGCTGAAGGCCCTCGCTTTCGACAGCGCGGTCAACGTGACCCTGGGATTGCCCATCGTCCGCACCTCCGTCGACCACGGGACGGCCTTCGATATCGCCTGGAAGGGCGAAGCGAACCCGGGATCCATCATCGCGGCGGCTCGACTCGCTCTCAAGCTCATCGCGTTGGCGTAAGCAAAGGGCACCCGTATCGCGGCTCTTTCCGGGTGCGTTTTTATGTCAGATTTGACATATTTTGATTTTGGATTCATCCTACTGCGTGGCGACTCACGATAAACTGCTGGCTTGGCTGAGGGGCGAAATAAAATCGCCACCGTTCAGTCCCGGGGCGAGAATCGAGGCCGGCTGCCTTCTCCGAAGACTGCAACGAGGGGAGACGCTGGGTCTACCGCATAGTCGCCCGATGCCCGACATCGGAAAGCGATGTCACGAATTGAGGATCGTCGATAAGGATGTCACCTGGCGGATCATCTATCGAATTGATTCGGACTTCATTCCGATTGCGGATGTCTTCCGCAAGAAGACTCAGAAAACTCCAGTAAGTGTGATTAAGACCTGCAAGCGGCGATTGCAGCAGTACGACGAAGCGATTAAATCGAAAAAACAATGAACCAGCAGACGAAACAAAGAAAACTAGAAGAGGCGGGCTTTCAGGTCGGCACTACCGCCGATTTCTTGAGCTTGACGCCCGAGGAAGAAGCGATTGTGGAGATGCGACTAGCATTGGCGCAACGATTGCGCACATTGAGAACTCGTCGCCAAATGACCCAGGCAGCGCTTGCAAAGACAATCGAGTCCAGTCAATCAAGAGTGGCCAAGATGGAGTCAGGGGACTCGTCGGTCAGCATGGATTTGATGATGAAATCGTTAATACGGTTAGGTGAAACGCCTGCCGAAATCGGCAGAATCTTCAGCCTCTGTCCGTGGCGCCCTCGAACAAAATCTCCTCGGGAAAAAGCCACGCGACGAGCCAAGTCAAAGGTGTGACTCTATTGGCGGCAAAACATCCCGAAGACGGAAAGATGGGAAGATTTGTTAGAGCCCTTTCTTCAACTCCTTGTGCAACCAAGCTCTGGCAAAGTTCCAGTGCCGGATCACCGAGCGCTTGGAGATGCCCATCACTTCCGCCGTCTCTTCCACGCTCAGGCCGGCGTAGAATCGCAACTGCACGAGCTGCCCGTAGTGGGGGTCTTTCTCTTGCAATCGCGTCACGGCCTCTTCCATCGCGAGAATCGTCTCCGAATCCGAATCTTCCGCCAAGTCCATGACATTGATGGCCACGCGCTGGTGATCACCGCCGCGCTTGATGCAATTGCGATCCCGCGCGTGGTTCACCAGGATGCGGCGCATGGCCAGGGCCGCCGCGCCGAAGAATTCCGCCCGATTCTTCCACTCCCGATTCTCGATCTGATCCGCCATCTTGATGTAGGCCTCGTGAACCAAGGCCGTGGCCTGCAAGGTATGATCCGAACGCTCCCGGCTCATTCGTTTCTGCGCGATCTGGCGCAGTTGCGAATAAACCGTGGCCACGAGATCTGTTTGCTCACCCGAATCCGAAGCCGCCTCGCCTTCATTCAACAGGCGGGTGATCTGATGAGCTTCCGTGGTGGTGTCGCGAATGTCTGCCATGACAAACAAATCCTCGTTGCTGAATCAATTAGCTGCGGATGGGCCGGCAATCAAGGCCTCCATACCCAGTTGGAAAACAAGGTCGCGCGTGATCTTCTCATGCTGATGCACCTCGACCGCTACGGTATTCACGCCCTCGTGCAAACAGGCCGAATCAATGACAAAGACGTAGGAAGTGAACTCCTCGGGATCGCGGGCCTGACTGAGAGCCCGCGTACTCGGGCTTGTCTCTTCCGGAAGATTGTCGCGAAGCACTTCCTTACCATTGATATAGACGATGGCGGCATCATCACGACGGAGGCGAATCTTCAGCTGATCGATTCCGAAAACGGAATCCAGCTCGAACTGATGGCGAAAATAATAGGTCGTCGGCTTGAATCGCCCCGGCGTGATCGAATTGGCCAAGGTGCCTAACTGCTGAATACCGAACCCGAGCGGTGCCAGGCCGCGGTTCCATTTCTCGTCGGGAAAGTCCTCCAAATGCCAGTCCAAGGGATCATCCGTGCGGATAAAGAGAAACTTCCACATGGCATCACGGGGAATGAGTGTCCGCGTGGCTTGAGGATCCCACTCCGCCAAGACCCGGCGATCTTCCTCCGCATCCAGGAGCGCCTCCACATCGGAAAAGCTCTCCACGTGATCCGCGTAGAAACATGTCCACGCCGTGACGTGCCTGACAAACCCCCGGCGGAGCTGATGGGTCATGGCGCTACGCAACACCTCGAGTGCCCCCTCAAAGGCGCGGGCGTGCCGACCTTGTTTCTTGTCGAGACGGGCCCGCAAGAACTGCCGTTCCAGGGCCGTCTGGACGTCGCCCGGCCGGCGTTCATCCGCCGTTTGGCCAAATCGTTCGATGGTTTTCTCCGCCTCGACAAACTCAGCTCCATCGGCCTGGGCCAGGGCGAGATCATAGAGCCCCTTGAGGAGCTTGGCATCCGACGGCGGCTTCGCTTCGGGTGATGTCAGCTTGCGAAACTTGGCCTCCTGCGACTCGAGTTTTTCCTCCGCCAGGGCCACGTTCTGAACCGCGTTACTCCAGTGGACGTAAATCTTGTGCGTCAGCTCATGATCTTCCCCCAGATCCCGTTTGGCCGATTCCAACACCTCCGCAAAGACGCTCTCCGCCTCATGAAAGAGCTGTGATCGCTCAAAGGATTCACCGAGAAACTTGCCCCAGCGGTGCACATCAATGGGCGAGTTCTGATCCAGTTTCTTCCCCTCCGTCCAGGCCTCGCGAAGGAGGGGCGCCGCCCGCTCATGGCTGGCGCGGCGCAGGAGACACTCCCCAACTTTGCCCACGGATTCCAAGGTCGCGGGATGGCGGTCTCCCAAGACGTTCCGCCGTTTGCTCAGGACTTCTCGGTGCAGACGCAAAGACTCCAGGAGACGCCGCTCGTCGTAGAGGCAACGGGCCATGCGGAACTGCGTTTCCAAACACGCGGGAGCATCCGGGCCCAAGTCACTGAGCTGATGCTCAAGCACCGCACCGTAGAGCGTTCTGGCAGCGATACTATCCTTTTGTTGAAACCAGATGTCTCCCAACTGAATCCGCAATCCGAGCGTCGCCGGATGTGAGGATCCAAACCGCTTCTCCGCCGTCTCCAGCGTCGCCTTGACCAAGGGCTCCGCCTCTTCGTAGCGCTCCTGATCAAACAGGACCTGAATATAGGAACGGATGGACTCCAGGGTAATCGCATTCTCCCTTCCCATGACCTCTCGAGAAACTGTCAGGACTTCCTTGGCGAGATCTTCAGCCTTCTCCGATTGCTGCACGCCACGATAGTTTTCCACCAGGAGGAGCTGGGTCTGCAAGGTGTCCGGATGATCGTTCCCCAAGTCCATCCGCTGGCGTTCCAGAACACGGTTGAGCGTTTTCCTTGCCTCCGCATGATTGCCCTTCTCCTGCTGGAACATGGCCACGTCACGCTGCAGGATGAGGGTGGTCACGTGGCTTTCACCCAGCGCCGCCCGGGCCTTCGCCAGACCTTCCTCGGCGATCGACTGCCCCTCCTCCAGCTGCCCTTGTGCCAGATAGGTCTGACACAGTGTGTGGTAGGCCTTCAAGGTCTGTGGATTTCCCGCGCCAAGGTCGTTTTCGAATGAAGAGACTGCCAGTTTCGCCAATTCCTCCGCCTCCACCAGATCTCCCTGCTCCCGGCGAATGCCCGCCAGCATCCGCAAGAGCCAGAGCCGCCGCGGAAGCGACTCCGCGTTGTGCAGGCGATAGGCCTCCAGCGTCTCTCTCGCCAATCTCTCCGAGGCTTTCAGTTCGGCCTCGTCCCGGAGGATACCGACGAGAAAACTGCGCGCTTCCAGACAGCGCAAGTCGTCCTTGCCTAACATCGCTTCCATGCGAGCGAGAGAGCCCTCCAACATCGCCTTGGCTTCGTTCCCATGTCCCATGGCGTGGATGACCCAGGCCAATCGCACTCGGGCCGCCTCCGCCTCCGGGGACTGTTCACCAAACTGCCTGGCGGCAAGTACAGCCGTGCGGCGCCAGTGTTTCTCCGCTTCCAGATATTCCCCCAGCCCCTCATAGGCCTGTGCCAGGATATCCGTGACCGAGGCCTCCACTTCCGGCTGGCTGGCCAGGGAGTCGAGTTTCTCCCGCTTGAAGTCCTCTAACAACTGCATCACAGTGAAGGCCGAACCCTTGTTCGCCTCCGGATCCACCGAGGCAAACATGCTCTCGAGCAACTGGGCCACCGTGTCCGCCCGCACGGATTCACGCTGGGCCGTAGAGGCCTCTTTCTTGGCCTGACGCCAACCGGCCGTAGCGACCACAATCCCCACGACCAGAGATAGCAGAATCACTGAGGCCGCTGCCACCGGCGCGCGATGACGCCGGACAAACTTGCGCAAGACGTAGAGCTTGTTCGGCGGCCCGGCCTCCACCGGTTCGTCATCGAGATACCGGCGGATATCGGCCGCCAGGTCCGAAGCCGATTGGTAGCGGCGCGTCCGATCCTTGTGCAGCGCCTTCATCACGATCCAGTCCAGTTCGCCCCGCACCTGGTGATTGAGGGCGCCCGGCGCCAGACGACGATGCTTGGCGATGACACTGAGGCCGTCCTGTCCCAGTGAACTGAGGCGCGTCGACGGCAAGGGCGGCTCCTCCTCGCGGATGATCTCGCGAATGCGATCATACCCCGAAGCGAGCAGTTCCTTGCTCTTGAATGGGGTCGAACCGGCGAGCAACTCGTAAACCAAGACGCCCAGCGAATAGACATCACTTCGCGTGTCCACATCGAGCCCGCTCATTTCCGCCTGCTCCGGACTCATGTATGCGGGCGTGCCGACGAACTGGTGAAACTTGGTGAACAGAGTCTTGTCGGTCAGCGGCGTCTCCGTGGCCTTGGCGATCCCGAAATCGATGACCTTGGGTACGGGCACGCCATCGTGCAGGGTCACGAGAATATTGCTCGGCTTGATGTCCCGATGGATGACTCCTTTCAGATGGGCGTGCTGCAAGGCCCGGCATACGGGGAGGAATAACTCGAGACGGGCGGTGGGCGTCAGTTGGTTGCGGTCACAGTACTCCGTGATGGGGATCCCCTTGACGAGTTCGAGCACAAAATAAGGCCGTCCCGAGGGTGTGGATCCCGCATCGAACACCCGGGCAATGTTCGGATGCGACATCATGGCCAGGGCCTGTTTTTCGGCATCGAAGCGCGCGATGACCTCGGCCGTGTCCATGCCAAGCTTGACGATTTTGAGGGCCAGCCGCCGGCGCACGGGCTCGACCTGCTCCACCATGTAGACATTTGCCGAGGCCCCTTCGCCCACCTTTTCCAGGAGCTTGTAGGGGCCGATCATCATGCCCTCCTTGATGTCTTCCAGCATCGCGTGGGCCGCCTGCGGATGCACCGTGGGATCCTTGAGAAAATGATTGTCCGAATCGATGGCGGCGAGCATTTCCTGGATCTCGCCCCGCATCTCGGGATCGTCGCCGCAGGAGCGATCGAGATAGTCGTCGCGCTGCTCCCACGGCAGGGCACAGGCCTGATCAAAGATCGCCTGCATGATGTCAAATCTGCCCTGTTTGCGATGGTTCATTCCTGGATCGAAAGCTCTAGCTCTGCTCCCTAAGCCCAGTTTCCGCCCTCAAAGTGCCAAATCATTTCCGGAAAAGGAAGCCACATCCCGGGTAAGCGGCTTGGGATTGTCACCAGGGTCCGGTGGCGTATGATGAGACGGCCGAGACGGCCCTGCATGCCATGTCCGAGCCCGCTACCACGCCACCCGGGGGCACCCCACCGCAGCGTTTCTCAACCACGTGCTGGACCCAGGTGTTGGAAAGCCGGGGCCAGCACACGGTCGCCCGCGAGACGCTGAGACAGCTCTGCCAAGATTACTACAGTCCCATTGTGACTTTCATCAGGCGTTCGTCCGGGAGAGAGGCGGACGAGGCCCGTGATCTGGCCCATGCCTTCATCGCCCACGTCCTCGACGGCCACGCCTTCGACGGAGCCGACCCCAACCGCGGGCGCTTCCGGTCCTATCTGCTGGGAGCAGTGAAGCATTTCCTTGCTCAATCAGCCCTCAAGGCGAACCGGCAGCGGCGTGGAGGCGGTGCCACGATCGAGTCCCTCGACGACGATGACAGGACGTCCGAGCCTGAGTCTGGTTCGCTCTCGCCCGACGGCGAGTTCGACCGGCGCTGGGCCAACACCGTCCTCACCCGCGCGCTTGAAAAGCTCGAATCCGAATGCTCTGGTCCCGGCCAGGCCTATCCCTTCGCCGCCCTCCGGCCCTGGCTGACAGGCGACGACGTCCACGGGGATCAGGCCGCCCTCGCGGCCCAGCTCGGCATGGAACCGAACACCCTCAAGAGTCACGTCAGCCGGCTGCGGAAACGTTTTCGCCAAGGCGTTCGCGACGAAGTGGGTCGCACCCTGGCCCATCCCGACCAGATCGACATCGAAATGCAGGCCCTCCTCGCCGCCCTCAGAAAAAAATAATCGATCTTCTCTGCAACCATTGTCCGTCAATCGAACAGGAACGGGGTGATGAACAAAACCGATCCCAAGAAACACGACACCTCCAAGCACGTTTGCCCCGCGTGCGGCGAGACCCTGCCGAGCGACGCGCCCAAAGGTCTCTGCGGAGGCTGTCTCATGGCCGCCGCTCTCGATCCCGGGCTCTCGGAAGTCACCCCCGCGACCAAGGCAACGGATCCCAGAGTACCCGACTTGGAGGCGGTCAAAGCGGCTTTTCCCCAGTTTGAGATCCTCGAGCTCATCGGCGCCGGAGGCATGGGTGCCGTCTACAAGGCGAGGCAGCCCCAACTCGATCGATTGGTGGCGCTCAAACTCCTCACCGTCGATGCTGTGGATGCCCGCTTCACCCAGCGGTTCCAACAGGAGGCGCAGACCTTGGCGCGGCTGAGCCACCCAAACATTGTCACCATCCACGACTACGGTGAGGCCGGCGGTTTCTACTACCTCCTCATGGAGTTCATGGAGGGCCTCAATCTTCGACAGCTGATGGGCGCCGAGCGACTGGCTCCCAAACAGGCCCTCGCTATTGTCCCCTCCATCTGCGAGGCCCTGGAGTACGCTCACGACCACGGCGTCGTTCACCGCGACGTCAAGCCGGAGAACATCCTCATGGACAAAGAGGGCCGGGTAAAGATCGCTGATTTTGGCATCGCCCGCCTGCTGGGTAAACCGAGTCACCCTAGCGCTAAACGAGCGTCGGAGGCGACTACCAAGGCCGGGCTCACCAGCGACCGCGTTCTGGGAACGCCCCGTTACATGGCGCCGGAGCAAAGCAAGACTCCAGAGGCGGTCGACCATCGGGCGGACATCTACTCCCTCGGTGTCGTGCTCTATGAGATGCTCACGGGGACACGTCCCGATGCCGCCGACCTCACACCGCCTTCAGAGCGCGTCGACGTCGACGTCCGGCTCGACGACGTCGTCCTTCGCGCACTCTCACAAGATCCCGAACGGCGCTACCAGCGGGCCTCCGATTTCAACACCCACCTGCAAACGGTTGCCACCACCGAGGCCCCGGACAACCCACCCTTGCCATCCTCCACCACCACGCCCAACCGCTATGCCACGGGACGACGACACTTCATCACGGTGGCATCCGCGCTGCTGGTTCTCTTCACTGTGGTCGTCTACCACTCTGCCATGGAGCTCATCATCATGCTCTTCGTCGGCGCCCTGGTCTTCACCCGGCTCTCCGGAAAACCCGTGCCCGATTGGAGCGCCTTTTCCAAAACGAGCCGGGTTTGCCTCGCCATGGCGGCCGTCCCCGCCGTGATCGCCATCGCCACCCTAACCATTCAATTGATTCCCTGGAATCCTTCGCCGCCCGCCGAGCTTAACGAACTCACACCACCCGAAACCAGGCGGCTCAATCTCCCCGGACACACCGTCATCACAGTCGATGACGGTCTGAGAACGCACTACGTTTTTCATTTCCCGGGCGACATCACCTCGGTCGCCGGTCTCTCCCAAACCGGCGGCACCTCGACCAAGGACACCTGGACCCGCGACGGCACCCTCGCGCTCCCCTCGGACCTACGCATCCGCTACGAACGCCATTCGGAGAACCTAACTGAATTGCGCATCGACGGAAAAGCCTGGGACCTGAGAAACGGCGCCCTCTTTCAGGTGGCGCCCAACGGCTCCATCGTGCAACGCGCCATCTACCCACCGCTCCTGCGAGAGGACAACCTCCGGGAGTGGATCGACAGCGTCGACCTGAGCCCGGAAGCGGCTCGCGACGTCCAATAGAATAGGACAGTCGGATCGACTTTCCCGTCGGCGATTCCGAATCGACAGTACGAATGAGAATCTCTAGTTTTCCCGGATGTCGACGAGGATTTCCCAAGTGGTGGGTTCGGTCGTCTGGTTGTCGTACACTTTCCTAACGAGCCCATTTTCCACGGCTCGCGATTGCAATGGCAACGGCATCGAAGACACGGAAGATATCGCCAGCGGCGCGAGCATCGATTGCAATGCAAACAACATTCCCGATGCCTGTGAGGACTGGCCGCTCAACTTCAGCGCCGGACTGGAGTGGCCCCTCGACCGGTCGCCGGAAGACCTGGCGGCGGGCGATCTCGATGACGACGGCGACCTGGATCTCCTGGTCGCCCAGCAAAGTGGTGTCGTTTCGTCTTTGGCCGTCTTTCTCAATCAGGGAAACCGTGCCTTTGAACTTGGTCCCGAGATTCTTCTGGGCGGCGCCCTGCGCAGCATCGCCCTGGCCGACCTGGACGGCGACCGGCTTCCGGACGTCATCGGTGCCTATGGCGATGGGATGTTCACTTTGCGAAACAACGGTGACGGCCACTTCGACAACCCCGTCATGCAAAGCACGCCTAACCAGACCGACTACGTCCACGCCGCCGATCTCAACGGTGACGGCGCGCCGGATGTGCTCAGCGTGAATCGCGAAACGAAGACCATCTCGCTTCGCATGAACGGCAACGAGGGAGACGGCACCCTCACGACTCCGCAGACCTTGACCATCGACGGTACGGATCCCGTGTCCGTCACGACAGCGGATCTCGACGGCGATGGAGATCTTGACGTGATCACCGCCAACCAGCAGAGCAGTGATTACTCCATTCTCCTCAACCGTGGCGACGGGACCTTTGAAGCCCCGAGGACGCATGCTCGCAAGAGTTCGACCCTGGATCCACTATCAGTTTTCGCAGCCGATTTGAATGGCGACGGCTCACCCGATCTCGCGACCACGCGGTCCGTGGCCAACATCATCTCTTTCAATGATGGAGAGGCCACGTTTCAGGAACCTGTCAGTTTCAAATCAAAGAGTATCTTCAGCGCCCTGCGAGCGCTTCACCCGGCCGATTTCGATCGCGATGGAGATCTCGATCTGGCGACGACCTCCAGTCGCGAGGGCGTGATGATTCGACAGAACGATGGCAGCGGTGACTTCACGCAAGTCCGTGAACTGGGTCTGGGCCAACCCACGGTGGTCCTTGAAGCCGGTGATTTCGATGCCGACGGATGGGTGGACCTGGCACTGGCGAGCAGCGATCCCGGTGCCATGGCCTTCGTCTGGAATGACGGCGGGGGCCATGGCCTCACATCGGGTGTCGAGATCGAGGTGCTCCCCCTGGAGGGTTGCAGTGACAGCCGCGGATGCCGCCCGCATGGGGGCACGCTGGCCGACCTCGACGGGGATGGGGATCTGGACGGCGTCGGGTTGATGACGCACCCGGGCGAGTTTCACTTCGTGGACAACAGGAAGGGGATCATAGTCACGCGGCCGGAACCCTATACCTTTGGCCGTAATGGAGCAGCCAACGGCGAACACGGGCAGTGGGTCACGCCGGGTGATCTCGATGCCGACGGGGACACGGATCTCGTTTCCGTGGATAACAACAGCAACGATTTCTGGGTGCACATCAATCGCGGCGACGGAACCTTTGAGGCCGTGGGCAAGGACCGGCGCATCCGCGTCGGCGGGGCGCCCCAGCATGTCAGCCTGGGTGATCTTGATGGCGACGGGGACCTCGATGGCGTGGCTTCCAACATGGGAGACGGGAGTATCTCCATCATCACCGGCAGAGGCGACGGCTCATTTGATCCCACAAGCATCAAGATCAAAACCGGCCCGGGCACGCGCGGGACCGCTATCGGGGATCTCGATGAGGATGGGATGCCCGATCTGGTGGCGGCGAACTCCAGCGGACGCTCCCTAACCATCCTGCGCAACCGAGGCGACGGCTCTTTTCCGGATGCGGGAGAAAAAATCAGTCTCACGGGAAATCCCTACGGGGTGACCCTGGCCCACCTCGATCGGGATGACCATTTGGACATCGCCGCCACCGTGGGGAACCGAAGAACCTGCGCCGTCCTGTTGAACCAGGGAGACGGCACCTTCGCGGAACCACAGTACTACCCGATTGATGAATCCGGGGCCTACACCGTCGCGGCCGTGGATTTCAACATGGATCGCCATCTCGATTTGGTAACGGCCAACGAGACCGCAGGATCCATCACGATCCTTCTGGGCAACGGCGACGGCTCCTTCGGTGCGCCCACGAGCTACTCCGCGGGTTCCGGAGCGGGAAACCGCATGGCCCTCCCGGCCGACCTGGACGGCGATGGAGACCCTGACATCATGACCTTCAATCGCGGCAATCACACGGCAACGGTGTTTTACAATCGTTCCGCTCTCGATGCCCCGGATTCCGCGAATCACCTCTGCACGGTTGCCGATTTCTTC